>JBGTIZ010000187.1:0-3641 GCA_041745395.1 Promineifilaceae bacterium (SeqCode)
AAGTGCATAGGTTTGGCACTAAAGTGCCTTCGGTGACTTTCGCACCGACTGAAAGCTGAGGGACTAAAAGTCCATAGCTTTCACTATCAATACGCTTAAGCGCACTGAAAGTCATTCGAAACAGTAAAAAGTGAGAAGTGGACATCCACTTTTCACTCCCTACATATCTGCTTACACAAGGAGCAAACAATGAGCAACGACAACAACCCCTCTTTCTGGGACATTAGCCAAAAAATTTCATTCCGCCTTTTGCTATGGGGGGGCTTGAGTATGCTTGTCGGGGGGATTTTGGGGCGAGCGAGTGAGAAAGGAACCCACGGCCGTGGGATGGCCGCCCAATTCTTCGGTTGGGGACTCATCGACGCCCTGCTCGCCCTGTATGGCCTCTTCAACCTGCCCCGCCAACGTGCCCTCCCCCCCGCCGAACAGCCCACCGCCCAAGCCCAAGAGCGGCGCAAACTCCGCCGACTGCTCTGGATTAACACCGTTTTGGATGTCTTTTATGTCGGGGGGGGTCTCTGGTTCATGCAAAAACAGGGGCGCGACAATCCCGAAAAACGGGGGCACGGCCTCGGCGTCATCATTCAGGGTGGCTTCCTTTTCTTCTTCGACCTGTGGCACGCGCTCAAGTTAAGCTAGGCAAACACCCCGCCGTCCCCAAGTACAACATAGGCGAGTCAGCACGAGTGAATCAGGGTTGGTTACCGCCAAGCTTACCTGTGCCGTCCCGCCCCTAGGGCAATCCCGCTGTTTACCCAATTTGTTTCTTAACTCGCAATGGGGAAAGGGATGAGGGGGTTTTTACCAGAGTAATTTCTGGCTTTTTGGGTTTCGTGGGATTTGCCACATGACACGCTTTTCTACTCCCTCACCTCACACCCAGCAGGCACGCCCCCGTCGGCGGGTGTCCCCGTACAAATACAGAGGTCGTTGTTCTCCGCTTCACCGTCGAACATGAAATAGCGCACGCTGGTCATAATGCACGCTTCGTCGGCCGTGGCGGGGCGCGACCATTGCACCCCCACCCCCTCTTGCCCCACCTCTTGCATCAGGAAGATGCGCACTTGGTTGTCTGGGTCGTTGCCCCATACGCTTTGGCCATCGGATAGGGAAAAGAAAAGAATGGTGGGCAGGAGCATGATGACGCACCAGAACAGAAACACGGCCGTGTACCCCATTCGTTTAAGCCAAATTCGCATGGTTTCACCTATTCAGTCAATCATTCAATCAGTCAGCCCATACAGTATACACAACAAAAGAGGAGGTCAAAGCAACCGCTTCAACCTCCTCTCACTTTTTACTTTTTACTTTTTACTTCTCACTTCCTACTTATCCGTCTCACCCATCGCCGGCACATACAGCTCCGTCGTATACTGCTTCACCATGCGGCGCATACTAAACTTAGCCGCATTACTGCGAATAGACTCCCGCATCACCTCAACCCAGCCACGCGGAATCCCATCATGGTCACGCTTGTAAAAGAGCGGCACAACCTCTTTCTCCAGCAATTGATAAAGCGATTCCGCATCGGCCGCATCCTGCTCTTCATAGCTATCATGGACGTTGTTATCGCCAATCGCCCAGCCATTCGCGCCGTTGTAGCCTTCAACCCACCAGCCATCGAGAATACTTAAGTTTGGCACGCCATTCAGAGCCGCCTTCATGCCGCTCGTGCCGCTCGCCTCACGCGGGCGACGGGGCGTATTGAGCCACACATCCACGCCCTGCTTCAGATAACGGCCAACGTGCATGTCATAATCTTCCACAAAAGCGACCCGACCGCCCCAATCATGTGATTTAGCAATGTTGTAAATGTCCTGAATCAGATGCTTGCCGGGATCATCCGCCGGATGCGCCTTGCCCGCAAACACAAACTGCACGGGGCGGTCAATATCCATCAAAATACGTTTCAGCCGGTCTGCGTCACGGAACATCAGCGTTGCCCGTTTATAGGTCGCAAAACGGCGGGCAAAGCCAATCGTTAGCGCGTCAGGATCCAAGAACAGACCGTTGGTGATAACTTCTGTCGGGTCTTGGCGACGCGTTGCCCAGCGGCGGCGGGTGCGACTGCGCAAGAAGTTGAGCAGTTTTGCCCGCAGAAAACAATGCACATCCCACAGTTCTTCATCGGGAATGTTTGCTACTTTTTCCCAAAGCGCTTGCTCATCATGACGCGCAACCCAATCTGTCCCTAAATATTTGTCAAACAGCGGGCGCATTTCAGACGCTACCCACGTGGGTACATGAATACCGTTGGTAATCGCTTGGATAGGCACGTCGTCTATCGCCCGTTCTGGCCAGACAGATTGCCACATTTCCCGCGACACTTCGCCATGTAGCTGGCTGACGCCATTGGCAAAGCCAGACATGCGTAGGGCCAAGACCGTCATGTTAAAGGCCACGCCCCACGGCTCTTCATGGCGACCGAGGTTCAGGAAGGTGTCCCGGTCAACGCCTAAATCGGGCCAATATTCGCGGAAATATTTTTCCATCATGTGGAACGCAAACGCATCGTGACCAGCGGGGACGGGCGTGTGCGTGGTGAAGACACTCCGTGCCCGCACTTCAGCCGAAGCTTGTTCAAACGAAACCCCTTGCGCCACTTTCTCACGGATGAGTTCTAAGACGAGGAAGGCCGAGTGTCCTTCATTCATGTGCCACACATCGGGCGCGATGCCCATGCGGCGCAGAACGCGCACGCCACCAAGGCCGAGCATGAGTTCTTGGCGAATACGCATCTCGCTATCGCCCGAGTAAAGCCGGGCGGAAAGCTCACGGTTCCAAGGGTCATTTTCATGCACATTGGTATCCATCAGATAAAGCGTGACACGGCCGACAAACACTTGCCAAACCTGCGCGTACACTTCTGTGTCTTCGATACGCACGCTGACCAGAATGGGGTTACCGTGTTCGTCTCGCGCCAGCTCCAGCGGGGCTTTTTCCATGTCTAACTGCTCATAGACGGCCTCTTGCCAGCCGTGACTGGGCACGCGCTGGTGAAAATATCCTTGGGGATACATAAAACCCACGCCGATGAAAGGCAAGCCGCTATCGCTGGCTTCTTTCACATGGTCACCCGAAAGAATGCCTAACCCGCCCGAATAAATGGGCAGGGAGTTGTGCAACCCAAATTCGGCAGAAAAGTAAGCAATTACCTTGTCTTTGAGTTCGGGGAAAGCGGTATCGTACCAAAGGGTGTCGCTCTCCATTTCGTTGCGGTATTCCATCAAGACTTTCTGGTACTTGCGGATGAACCCAGGGTCATCGGCGCGACTTTGTAGACGCTCCCTGGACATGTCAAAGAGCATCGTCTTGGGGCGGTGATTGGTTCCACGCCACATAGGCTTGTCCAATGATTTGAACATGCTTCGTGCGTCGAGGTTCCAACTCCACCATAGATTGGTGGCAAATTCTGGCAGTTCTTCAAGTTTGGCGGGCATTTTGTCTTTCAAGTTCATTTTCGTTGTTTTGTCCTTCTCCCGGGCCAGCAACTGTGGGAAACGGGTCGTGACGGTTGAGCATGGTGATTGGACTTATAAGAAAATAATTCGGTAAAAGGTTTTGCCTTCTGAGCTGGTGAATAGGCCTCGCCGCCTGCGGCGGCTCGGCCATTCTAATAAGGGTGTTTTTTTCGTGTGGGC
>JBGTIZ010000188.1:0-6880 GCA_041745395.1 Promineifilaceae bacterium (SeqCode)
GATTTCGTGGGGTAGGGGCAGGCCCGTGTGCCTGCCGCCTCTGGGCACACACATGGGTGTGCCCCTACAAAATGTGTCACCCCCCTGAATACCTAAAGACCCAGAAGATTTAGCTAGGCTTGCCCATGTTTAAGCTGATCATCATTGGCAGGCGTTAGGGGTAGATGCTTGTGTACTGAAATGATAAAAGCGGGTAGCACACGATTTAGTGCGCTACCCGCTTGTTGTTTGAAGTGGCTATGGGCGGAGCATGAGGGGGAGGAAAATAGTGTTGTTGGGGGTGGGGAGGGGAGGCAACACGGCCGTGGTGGTTAAGCTGACACTCGCCATAACGTCCCCAGCCATCCCAGAGGTAGCCGTGACCAAGACAGTGTCCTGCGCTCCCTGCGTCGCCGTCAGGGGAACCGCCACTTGCACCGTGAAGGTCATCATCTCCCCCGCCGCGAGGCTGATGCTGTCTGGCAACGTTGTCGGCCAAGCATGGTTATGATTGGTCGTGGTGAGGGCAAAGGTGTCGTGGACATTGCCCGTGTTGGTCAGATAAATAGTGTAGGTCACCGTATGACCGATGGTGGTCGTCAAAGCGGTGGTGGGCGCATCCAAAACCAGTTGGGGCATAGGGGCGAATGCCGTCGTGGTTAGCAGGACATTCGCTGAGACCTCTGGGGCCATGCCCGAGGTAGCCGTCACCAAGACGCTGTCTTGTGCCCCATGGGTGGCCGTTAAGGGAACCTGCACCTGCACGGCAAAGCTATCCGTCGCCCCCGCCGCTAAGCTGACGCTGTCTGGCATGGTTGTCAGCCACGCCTGATTGGTCGCCGTCAGCACAAAAGTATCCGCCATATTCCCCTCATTGGTCAGATGCACCGTGTACGTCACCATGCTTCCCACGGTATTGGTTAAAACAGAGATGGGGGCAACGAGTGACACGCCGTAGTGGGGATTTAGGGCGGTGGTGGTTAAGGTGATGGAGGCGGTAGACGTCACCACGCTTTGGGAGAGCGCGGTGAGCAGGGCACTGTCCTGTGACGCATGGGTAGCCGTTAGAGGAACTTGCACTTGGACAGTGACCGTTGTCGTTTCCCCCGCCACTAGGGTGACGCTGTCTGGGAATGTTGTCGGCCAGGCGTGGTTGGTGGTCGTCAGCGCAAAGGTGTCGGATACATTGCCTGTATTGTTGATTGACACGGTGTAGCTGACGGTATTACCCACCGTAGTAGTCAGGGCTGACGTGGGCGCATCTAGCGCAACGCCGAATGCAGGACAAGGGGTTTGGGTATCTGCCCAGTTAGGTTGGTAGGTGTTCAACCATGCTATTAAATCGGGGTCAGTGGGGGCAAGGTGGTTATGAGAAACAAGGAGCGACCCCATTGATGTTAGATTAGTAACGGTTACTGGAAGCAGGCAGAGTTTGTTGCTATCCAAGAGTAGTGCTCTCAAATTACTCAATTGTCCAATCTCAGAGGGCAAGGCCGTGAGTTGATTATCACTCAAGCCTAGCTCTTGCAGATTATTCAACAGCCCAATCTCCGCAGGCACGGCCGTGAGTTGATTCTCAGCCAAAAATAAATGAAGCAATTCATCCAACTGCCCAATTGCGGCGGGTACGGCCGTGAGTTGGTTCTTTTCTAATCTTAACCATTGCAGGTTACCCAACAGCCCAATCTCGACGGGCAGAGCCGTGAGTTGGTTGTCAAATAAGTCTAGCAATTGCAGATTGCTCAACTGCCCAATCTCGACGGGCAGGGCCGTGAGTTGGTTGTCAGATAAGTCTAGCCATTGCAAATTGCTCAACTCCCCTATCTCAGCAGGCACGGCCGTGAGTTGGTTGCCCCGCAGATGGAGATTTTGCAGGTTAATTAACTGCCCTATCTCAGCCGGCATGACCATGAGTTGATTGTAGAACAGATCTAGTTCTTGCAGGTTACTCAACTGTCCTATTTCAGGGGGCAGAGCCGTCAGTTGGTTGCCGTGCAGATATAGTTCTTGCAGGTTGCTCAACTGTCCTATTTCGCCAGGCAAGGCCGTGAGTTGGTTGCTCCGCAAGGAGAGATTTTGCAGGTTGCTCAACTGCCCCATCTCAGCCGGCACGACCATGAGTTGATTGGCGGACAGATCTAGTTCTTGCAGATTACTCAACTGCCCTATTTCAGCGGGCAGGTCCGTGAGTTGGGTCCCCGACAAAGATAGCCGTTTCAAGTTACCCAACTGTCCTATTTCAGCGGGCACAACCGTGAGTCGGTTCCCCCATAAAGATAGCCGTTCCAAGTTACTTAACAGCCCTATTTCGGCAGGCAAGGTCGTGAGTGTCCTACCAGGCAAATTGATTTGCGTGATCACGCCCGCCGCACAAACAACACCACTCCAAGAACAAGGGGATGACCCCTCAACGACCCAACCAGACAAATTCGCATCTGGATTTGCTTCATAAATCGCCACCAACGCCTCACACTCTGTCTCGGGAATGGCATTCTGTGTCGCGCAAGAATAAGCAGGTGGCATAACCGCCAGGCTGGTCGTTGTATTGGTGACCGTGGCCTGCACGGCCGTGTCAACCTGCGACACGGCCGTGAGTACCGTGGTATCTATCGTCCCGCTTAACACATCTGACGGAACCTGCACCGTCACCGTCACGGGCAAGGAAGCTCCCGCCGTTAGTTCGGTTGTCATGGTGGGCACAATTGTCAGCGGCCAATCTAACGTAGACACGGCCGTGAGCGTAAACTGATCCACCCCAGTTCCCAAATTGGTCAGCGTATGCGTATAAACCGCCGTCTGCCCCACAGTCACCGTTTGCGCTTGGCTCGGCTCCAGCCCTACCGCCACTGGCGCAAGCTGACCACAAGACTCATCCCAGCCCATAAACTCCAGCAACAGCCAAGTGTTGTTTACGCCCAGCAAATAACCATGCAGGCGGAAAAGCGCAAAACCCGTCATCTCTACCCAAACATCACTGCCGGCTCCCCCACCTAAACCATGGAGCGAAATGGGTAAACGCAGAATGTGCTGATAATCCACATGGGCATTTAAGGCTTCGCGGACAGCGGATGAGCTGTTAACGCCTGTCTGGATCATCAAGTTATCCCCAATGTGCATCTCAATGTCTGTGGGGTCATCCGCCGCAATAAAGCCATAAACGGGGTGATCAAAGTAGAAAGGGGGAGTCTGCCCACTGGCAACGGTATGATAATCCCCACTGCGCCCTGGCCAGGTCAGATTGTCTGCCAAAACAGACGTATTTCTCGAAATATACCGATTCCATATCGCCCATTGGAAGCCACCAGAGCCGGGGCCAAGCTGCAAAACATAAGCGTATCCGGGTTGAGCTTCTCGTAGGCCAAACCCGATACGATGCTGAGGAAAATCAGCTAGGGTGGGTGCATCTGGCCCTGCTAGCGGATAGGTTTGGGTGGTAAAAGTGGGGAATGGATTGCCTTCTTCACCTAAACTGCGTGTGCTTTCTTCCACAATGATAGGAAACGCTTGGCAACCATTGGTGGGTGGAGGAGTGGGGTCTGGTGCGAAATCTGCCCACCACACTGATGTGTCATACACCCCATGCCGATACTCCGCATATAGCCGCCCCCCGTAAAAGGGGGTACAAACCTCGGGCAACCCCGTTTCATCACAGAGAACAGGATCATGCTGGGGAATGGTAATGTAGAAGGGGGGGCCACCATCAGGGACAGGATTGGCTTGCCAAGGGTCGCCCACCCACCGATTATCACAGTTGCCTCCCGGGCTGAAACAACGGGGGTCACCAGGTAAACCGTAGATTATTTCATAATCATCCCGCGCAATGGTGTCAAAATAAAATCTTATGGGAGGCTGTGTGCCCGCATCTGTATCAAACAAGGAGAGGGGAATGGTTTGCCCCGCATATTCCGCCGGCACATCCAGCAAAGGCATTTGGATGGTTCCGTTTAGGAGTGCGTTTATGGGCAAAGCCCCCAGGGCAAAGACGCCTACGCCACCACTGTGGCGTGCCCCTGGATTATTGACGATATAAAGATTACGCGCATTCACGTCAGAGGGGACACCAAGGCTCATCGCGGGCGGCCCAGCCCATAGCTCAAAGCTATTCTCGGATGCCCCGCTAATCGTGGTCACGTCCAAATAGAGATACCTATCACCGGTCACCTCATCTGGCACCATGTGGGGCGTATGGGTGGCGAGGTCTATTTCAAAGCCGTTATGGGGGCCAGCAACCGCCTCGGTGATGGTGTGGCTGGGCAAAAGGGGACAGCGAGTATCGTCGGGGTCACGCAGATAGCCGCCCGTCGAGCTATTACAATCGGTGGGCACCACGCCAAAATCATTCACTGCGCCGGGGGTTGTCCATTGCAAGTCACTGTTGTGGTCGCCATGGTCACGCACCCCGTCGCCTACTTGCCCCGTGTACGCGGCTAAGGGAACCCATACTGGTTCGTCCGCAACGGCTTGCGCCACGTAGTAGAGTTCATAGAGGGTTTGGGTGTTATAGCGCGGGGTGTAGCTTGCAGGCATACCACACTGGCCGTTACCATTTCCAGAGCCAGAGCCGCGGTTCTCATCAAGGCGTACTAGCCATGTGGGGTTGATAAGGGCCGCATCTTCTTCGCAGAAAATATTAGGGTCGGCTCTTTGGTCGTCTGAACAGTTGATGACCATTTCGCCTGTTGGAATAGAACAGCCGTTTCTGTTATCACGGCTACAGGGATTGTTGATGATCCTCGTGGGGGGGCGCGCAGGGCCAGCATTGAGCCACCGGTCTGAATGGGTGATAACGATACTGCTGGGGGCATTATTGATAGAATCTGGGTCCAAAATTTCTACGCGCACCAATGAGCTACCCGTGCGCTCTTCATAGTCGGCAGGGATACGGATGCGGTATTCATAGGTGTATAGGCCGTCATGCCACGCGCTTCCTAGGGGGGAAAAGGGGTCACCATAGGCGGTGCAAATCTGTGGGCCAAAAATGCCTTGGTTGTATAAGCTGACCACGCCTGCCTGTGACTGTGGTGATTTGTGTATTTCTAAGGGGTGGGTGGCGATGGCGATGGGTGTGGCGAGCGGGAATGGCTTGGGGTTACTGGCTGTTGTTAGCGGGGCTGGTTCAGCCTGTACAGGCGCAGAGGTTGTGCCCCACAGACCCATCAGCAGGATAAGGGGGAACAGAATGAGAAAAGAGAGGGAAAACCACGGCCGTGGTTTGGTTTGCTGGCTATTCCCCAGAGGTCGTAAATCAAAGTTAGAACGAGGCGTCATCATAAATCTCCCAGTTAATGTTAATGTGAGGTAAACAAGGCCGCTATCATACCCCACCGACACCCCCTTTTCCTAACCAAACGCCCGCCATAACATAGCATTACCTGACAATTAGACTTTAAGAAGCGGTTGTTACCGAAACAATTTTTACCCCTCGCTTTGTTGGAACTCAAACGCTTTCTCGAGCAAGGCCACCGCCTGAGCCACCCCATCCTCCGCTTCAATCTGCGCCCCCAAACGCGCCGCTCGCTGGCGCATCCCCATATCCGTTTGCATCACCTGCAACGCCTCAGCCAATATCGTGGGGGTTAACTTTTTCCGCGCCCACGGCCGTGGGCCAACCCCCAACCCCTGCACACGCTCCCCCCAAAACATCTGGTCGCCAAAAAACGGCACGATAAAAGTGGGCACGCCCGCCCGCAAACCAGCGGCCGTTGTACCTGCCCCACCATGATGCACCACGGCCGTGACCTGCTTAAACAGCCAATCATGCGGCGCAGATTTCAGCGGGTAAATATTGTCGGGCAAATTGAGCGATTGCGTCTCTTCCCAATCTAGTGACACAATCGCTCTTTGTTTGCTACGCGAAACAACATCCGTGAGCAAAGCGGTGGTTTCAGCCACATTGCGCGAAGCCATACTGCCAAACCCGATATAAACGGGCGGCGGCCCCGCCTGCAAAAAGCGCACCAAATCAGCCGGCGGTTGCCACGCTGTGGGGGCGTCCAAATACCAATACCCGGTGACGTGCGTATCTGCCCCCCAGTCAGCCGGCTTGGGAATAACGGCGGGGCTGAACCCGTACAGGAGTGGCCGTTGGGGGGAAGCGGGCGCGGTGCGCGGCCCCGTGAAAGGGGCGCGGGGCAAAGCGAGCACCTGTGACCGCGCCATGTTGTCCGCTTTGCGAACGCTTTGCCACATGATTTGGCGCAACAGATGATAGGTGAGCCGCGTCGCCGCCCCACCCAGTTTGCCTACCCACGCGGGAAAAAGGGGGGCGGGAAACACGGCCGTGGGCGTGAAAGGAAAAACGTGCGCCTCGATTAGCGGCAACGACAATTTTTGCGCCACCGCCAAGCCGAGATAGCGTCCCCCGACACCCGCCAGCAGTAAATCCATGCCGCGACAGGCGGCCAAACCATCTCTTTGCCAATCGAGCACGACCCGCTGAACATGCTTGGCGGTGTACCGATTGATGGCGAGCATATTGCCCCGCGCCAAAAGCTCGCGCATTTCTGGGCTTTGCATCACCTCCTGCACGTCCCCAGCCACGGGCCAAAAGGGGACGCCGTGCGCTTTGGTTTGGGCTTCGTAACTTTCGTGGGTGACCAAGCGTACGGTATGACCCGCCGCGTGTAACCCTTTGCTCAAGGCGAGATAGGGCTGGACATCCCCTCGAGAACCAAGGGCGATAATGGCTATTTTCATCTACTTCTCCTTTGTGCTAAAACAGACAACTGTTATCTTTTTTACAACTGTAATTTATCTGCATTATTCTAGCAGATGTTAGTTAAATTACAACTGTCATTTTATGCTATACTTGGGCAAACAGTCACACGCCTCGCCGCCTGCGGCGGCTCGGCTATTCTAAAGCGTATTTTTTTCGTTTGGGCGTTCGCTCAAACGAAAAAAA
>JBGTIZ010000189.1:0-3488 GCA_041745395.1 Promineifilaceae bacterium (SeqCode)
GGGCAACTGCCCAAACGAAAAAAACCCCCTTGTGACAGGCGAGCCGCCGTAGGCGGCGAGGCGTGTTGAGCTACGATTTTTGTCTGAGTAATTCATGACCAGTACATAAGAGCGCAAAAAAACTTGGCACTAAACAGTTCATTCAAAAACATGCCCCTACGGCAAAAACTCATTCGTATACACCGCCTCCAAATCAGGCAGAGGCGCATCTAAAAAGCCCATTTCTATCAGCGTCTCCTGCGTCGCTTCCCACGAAGCGGAATCACTATACCCCAATCGCTCCCCCCGCCACATCTCCAACGACGCATCCAACACATTGCGCCGCTCATCCTCCAACCCTTCCACATATAGCTTTGTTATCTCATACGCTTCATCTGGATCCGCCAGCGTATCGGACAAGCCCCGCATAAACGCCCGCACAAAACCGCGCACCCGCTCGGGATTTTCGGCGGCAAACTGCTCACTCGTCACCAAACCATTGCCCACCATATCAATATAGTCAGCCACCTCAATCACGTTAATTTCCTCCCCCAGCGCACGTAATTGAAGCGGTTCATTATTGGTGTAAACGACCACCGCATCCACGCGGTCAGTCAGAAGCACCTCAATCTGATTAAAGCCAATTTCCTCGAGTTCGACACTCTCGGGCGCGATATTATTGACGGCAATCAGGCCAGAATAACCCACATAATTTGCCCCAAACAGACCCGGCAAACCGACGCGCCGCCCCACGATGTCGCTCGGCTCACTAATGTTTGCGCTTGTTTTGCTGACCAGCGCGATGGGGTATTTTTGCCACCATTCCATCACGTACACAATGGGAATGGCTTGCGCCCGTGCCGACAGAACCACATCACCGCTAACCAGCGCAAAGGGCACACGATTGGAGCCGACCAAAGCCACCCCATCTGTCTCAAAACTATAGTCAAAATCAACGGCGAACCCTTCTTCGGCAAAATACCCTTTTTCCTGAGCCACGTACAAAGGAGCGTACTGCGGGTCAGGAATATACCCCATGGGCAGATTGAAGCTGATAAGTAGTAAATCAGTTTCGCCATTTGTGCTGGCCGAGTCATCAGCGGTAGGTGTACAAGCGGCTAACCCCAGCCAGATCCACAATAAAACAAAACAGGGTGTCATTATTCGTAAACGTCGGTTTTTCATTTTTTTCTCCATTTTACATAAAGTTAACGTTGTTCATAAAATCAGGCCTTGCGCTAAGAACAAGAGTTCAACAACTTGCACACTCCTGCTCGTAGTAACGGCTTTAGCCGTTTTTTACTCGAGGAAACCCGCTCCTTTTCTTCCTTCTGCCCTCATCCTTCTCCCTTATTAGGCTGGCTGTTGCCAGCGCAACAGCCGTTTTTCCAACAAAGCCACCAAGCCATACATGGTCAGGGCAATCACGCCTAGCGTCACCAACACGGCAAAAACCACATCCGTTTTGAACTGATAACGCGCCGTCAAAAGCAAATAACCAAGTCCCTGACTACGAGGCTGGACAAATTCACCCACCAAAGCCCCGACTACCGACAGCGTTGCCCCCACTTTGAGACCCGCCAGCAAAATCGGCAAGGAAGCGGGTAGCTCTAATTTGGTAAACACCTGCCAGCGGCTGGCCCGCAGGGAGGCCATTAGCTCATACATTTCGGGCGGCACGGAGCGGAGTCCGGCAATCACATTGATGAGAATGGGGAAGAAGACAACCAGCACGGCCACGATAACTCTGCTCCAGTAGGTGGATTGAATCCAGATGGTCAGCAAGGGAGCGATAGCAATGATGGGGATAGCCTGGGAAGCGATGAGGTAGGGGGAGAGGAGCTTTTCGGCCAAGGCAGATTTAGCGAGCAGATAGCCGAGCGGCAGGGCGATAGCCACGCCGATGAGCAAGCCGGGAATCACTTCGCTGATGGTGTGGAAACTGTGGCGGGGCAGACGACCATCGCGGGTCAGGATAATGATTTGGTTGAATACCTGCACGGGGCCGGGCAGAATGAAGCGGTCGTAGTTGCCGATGATGACCAGCAGTTGCCACGCGACAAGAAAAACCACGGCCGAGCCAAAAGCAGTTAACAGGGAGGCACTTTGTTTGATAGGCGG
The DNA here is from genome assembly GCA_041745395.1 of Promineifilaceae bacterium (SeqCode). Taxonomy (GTDB): domain Bacteria; phylum Chloroflexota; class Anaerolineae; order Promineifilales; family Promineifilaceae; genus Hadersleviella. Next base: position 2,101 of record JBGTIZ010000189.1, read on the forward strand.
TATCATGACACAGCTTAATCAATCGCTCTTTTTACAAGGTGGAACGTACCCTCGTAACGACGGCTGGGAATTATTTCTCTGGTTTGGCGGGGCGGGGGGACAGGAATAACGCGAGGGGAAAGTTGTATAGCGCAACGCCACGGGGCAAGGCGAACAGCATCCCCGCAGGGGCAGGGATTTGTCCACGGCCGTGGGCAGACTGCCACCACCATCCCCAAAGCAGGGGACAGGAGCCATGCAGTCAGCAAGCAGATAAGGCAGACAGGCTAAACTGCGTCAACAGTCAGCATCCACCATTTCGTTACGCCACAACAATATCTTCTCCCATCCAGACTATAACTGTCGGCTTTGGAGTTTCACCAAATCCACCCTCTAGGCGAAACGCCATAGGGGGTCGCGGGCTGTGCGTGCGAAGCATCACCGCCGATCGGGAATTTCACCCTGCCCCGAAGATACGTGTGTTTAATTGTGACGGCTATTATAGCGAGCGTGCTTCCATGCTTCAACCAACGTTAACGCCATAAAAACTGAATGAAGGAGTGGCGCGAGGGGCAATAGGCTGTGTTATAATCAGTCAGAATAACAGCGTTATCATCGTTTTATGCTGTTGTTTTATGATGTTGGTAACGACTAAGGCTCGCGAGAAGCAGTTCAACTTTGGCCGTCAAATCGTGCGCTCTACCAGAGAAAAAGTTGGCCTTCTAGCTTGGTAGTTACTGTTGTTGAATGAAGTTGCAAATTTAGAAAGGAGATTGTTTATGGCTGAGAAAAAAGTTGTTAAGAAGAAACCAGAAGCAAACAAAAAGCGTTCGGCCTCTGAATGGTTTATGATTATTTTGAGTGTCGTGCTAGCCGTGGCGATGGTTGCTAGTCTGTTCGTGGGCTTGTTTTAAGACACAGACAAATGTGAAAGCCCACGGCCGTGGGGCGCAAACATGAGATACCTACTTACCTGTTTGCCTCACGGCCGTGGGCTGGTTATAATTCTGCTTCACTTGGGCCGTTAGCTCAGTTGGCAGAGCAGTTGACTTTTAATCAATTGGTCGCAGGTTCGAGTCCTGCACGGCTCACAAAAGCCCCCTCCACCTCGCCGTGAAGGGGGCTTTTTTGTGTTCTTGTAAACGTTCAGCGTCTCGTCTAGGAGCTAATGGACAAACCAGTTGAAATTCGTACACTAAACGGATGAAAAAACGACAATTCACCCTAACGGAAGAACAAGAAGCCAAACTCAAAACCACCTACCTTGATACTAAAATACTATGCACTGCAAGTGCATAGGTTTGGCACTAAAGTGCCTTCGGTGACTTTCGCACCGACTGAAAGCTGAGGGACTAAAAGTCCATAGCTTTCACTATCAATACGCTTAAGCGCACTGAAAGTCATTCGAA
>JBGTIZ010000190.1:0-3183 GCA_041745395.1 Promineifilaceae bacterium (SeqCode)
GTGGCCGCAGGCCACGACGAAGCTAGTCGGTTGAGAAGAGACGCCTTTTGTCAAAAAAAGTACGTTACTGATTTGTGACTAGTACACACTTCTCACTTTTTGCTTTTTACTTCTTACTTTTCTCTGCTTAGCGGATGATGATGGGCAGATAGATATGGCTGGGTCTGGCTTGCCCGAACCAGTGGAAGGAGCCGAGGGTGCAAAGACCCACGGCCGTGTTGCCCTCCGTTTCATCTACCACATACCCCGTTTCTGGGTCACACCCCAACGCCACATCAAGCCAATCCTCTCCAGCCAGCGTGTATAGCCGCAAACTATCTGGCGCGAGCGTCTCGCCCAGCGTGGCTGGATAGGCAAACGTCACCGAAAGTGGTTGCGTGAAGGGGGAGTCGCTCAGGCGAGCCAACTCTTGATAGGCGGCCAGATGAAAGCCGTGGTCAGCCGCTTGGTAGTCGGGCGGCGACACGGCCGTGTTAGGCGTAGGATGGGCAGTGTAGAGCAGGGTGACCGCGTTATCCACGGCCGTGGCCGGAACCATAACCCAACTACTCCCCCCGTTGGCGTGGGTATAGCTGAGGGTGGCCGAGGCTGAGGGCGACACCACGGTTTTGGCGTGGCCGACATCAATGACCACGGCCGTGCTGTCTGTCTCGCCCATCGTGTTGCTAATCGTTAACGTGACCGTAAACGAGCCTGTCGTCGTAAAAGAGTGGGTGGGGGTCACGGCCGTGCTGGTCGCCCCATCCCCAAAATCCCACAGATAGCTCAGCGCAAAGCCACTGGTCGAGCTATCCGTAAAGACGGCCGTCTCACCCACAATCAAGGGATTTTGATAAAGGAAGCCGGCTTCGGCCGGGGCGGCAACCGTGACCGCGTGGCTACTGCTGTCTAGGCCAACGCTGTTGCTGACGGTCAGGGTAACGGTATATACGCCCGCCGCCTCATACAGATGGGTCGGGTTGTCGGCCGTACTGGTCGCGCCATCACCCAAATCCCACTCGTAGGTGGCGGGGGTGACGCTCACGGATTGATTGGTAAAGCTGATGGGTTGCCCCAGCAAGACGGGGGCATTATGTGTGAAGTCGGCCGTGGGGGGCACGCCGACGGTGATGGTTTGACTGCTACTGCCGCTGTTGAAGCTGTTGGTGCTGGTCAGGGTGACGGTGTAGACCCCCGCCGTTTGGTAACTATGGGTCGGGTTCACGGCCGTCTTGCTTGTCCCGTCGCCAAAATCCCAGCGGTAGCTCAGGAGGCCGCCCGTGGATTGATTCGTGAACACGGCCGTGTGGCCTAGCCCCACCGCCGGCCCATTCGACGTAAAAGCACTGTGCGCCACGGGCACAAACATCGGCCCGCCATAGCAGGGGTACGTTTCTGGATTTGGCTCCCCTTGCACCGTCCAACAGTAATAGCGACCAGCCGTCACTTCCGTCACCATTTGGGGCACATACCAAATGACGATGTTTTCATCATAGATGGACTCATTATTGACGTAGTTGTGCGGCCCTTGTTCATGGTTGTCATTGCAACAACTGCCAATGACGGGCAAATCGGTATCCCCTTCATTCGGTTTGTGCTGGGTCACATAGAGATAGGCGAAATCACCCCGCCCCCCATCGCCGAACTGGCCGCGCCCCGGTTCCACGTAATACCCCATGCCGCTCTGGTCACTTACGCGCCATTTATACCCGTCGGGCGTATATGGCCCATCTTGCAACACCCAGAATTCCGTTTGCTCCGTCTGCCAAGCGTCCCCATCCCAACTGGCAAAAAAATCATTGGCCGAGCCGTTGACCGCCATATCAATTCGCACCACCGGGCGATAGACGCCGTTGGTGCCACACCCTTTGCCATACGCGCCGTTAGCCACGCGGAAACGGCCGTCATTAAAAAATTGGATGCGTTGGTCGTAGCGATAGTTGCAACTGCCGCCCCAACTGCTCATCCGAAAATCCTGCACCAGTTCAAACCCTTGGTTAAACCCGCCCTGTGTGGCTAGGGGCAGAATCTCTGTTTCGCCGTAAGGGTAGATGGGGAAACCACCCCCGCCGCCGCCACAGCCAGTCGAGTCTACATACCCAAAATTACTGCTATAGGCGACATGCCATTCCGCGACTTTGATGTTGTTGACCACGGGCACGCCCTTATAAGTGACATCGTAGACGCGGAAGCCGTCGGTGCCGGTCGTGCTGTAGCTGAGCGACCAATCGCCTTGGGTGACAGTGCCCGGCGTGGGACAGCCTGTGGGCACAAAGGGCACAGAGTTATGGGGATTATCGGGGGGTACTTCAGTCCAATCAATGGCGACTAGCTCTTCGGTGGTTAGGTCAACAATGGCCCACAGCAGGCGGTCGCCCATATTAAAGGTAGGGGCGGCGCAGAGATGACCCGCTTCTTCGCACGCTGTGCCCAACATGCCGGCGGGCACGGGGGCGACGGCTAAGTTTTGTGGCTTAAAACCCAGGGCTTCGATGACTTCGGGCGCGTTGCGGGCGATGTCGGTGGCGCGGTCGGCCAGCCGTTTGTTGATGCCGGGCTGGGCTTGGGGCAGGTGGAGCAGGTCGAGCACGGTTTGGCGGTCGGTGTTGACGATGGCGATGAGGGTGGCGTTGCTGTCAAAGAGGTAGATTTCGACTTGGTAGCAGGTGGCGGTGGCGCATTCTTTGGCCACGGCCGTGTATTGACCCAGCACATCCCGCACCCCCATGACTTCCGCCCGTTCTCCTACCAGATAAGGCCACAGCCGCGCATCATCCAGAGCGACCTCTTGAGCGAGGGCTTGCTCTGGGTTGAGAATGTCGGTCAGGGGGATGGCGGCTGATTTGCCCCGCACCACCTGCGGGGATGTGCCCCACTGGAGCAGAAACAGAGCGGCTGAGAGCATGAGCAGGACAAGGATGGACGGCGTAGCACGGAGGAAATGGGTTTTGTTGAACATGGGTCAATGCACCTGTGAGTATGTCTAATGGGGTAGTGACGCTGTGACGAGTTGCTGGTGAAGTGTGGGGCATTATAACAAGGGTTGGGGAAGTTGGTAAGAGGAATGCTGGGGGGCGTGGTGCCCTGTTTTGGCTCCAGTGGGCAGGTGTTTCATACGGCATCAAAAAGAAACCCCGTAGGGTAGAGATAGGCTTATCTCTGCCCTACGGGGTGAAAACATGCAAGGAACTAAGTTCCTCAAAG
>JBGTIZ010000191.1:0-23208 GCA_041745395.1 Promineifilaceae bacterium (SeqCode)
ATGAAGCCTTGGGCTTGCTTTGTGTTGGATAGGCGTTGAAAGCAGGTGAGTAAATCGCCTGCATTTCGACCCTTTTTTTTGTGTTTGGTAACGTGCTCTCGACTAAAATTCGCCTTTCCGAGGCTAATGCCAAAGTCGAGTATTAACTATCTGTTTTTCTGTTTGATCGTAAAACATTACCTGAGAAGAACTAGCACAAAACGCAAGTACTTGTCCATTGGGAGATAAGGTGATCGGTGATAAGTACAAGTCTGGTAATTGTAAAATGACTTCATCAGATGAATTCTGTAAGTGGTGCAATATGATCTTATCTCGCTGTGTGTAGAAAAACCCTTGGTTATCTGGCAACCAAGCTACTGAAAAAATGCTGGTTTCAACAGAGGTTATGAGCGGGGTGATCATGTGCGTCTCTAGATCATAAAGATAGAGAACTTGATCATCTGTTTCGTAACCCGTACCTGCTGGTTCTATTTTGCCGCTTTCGTTAGTATCTGTGACTAACAATAATGGCATTTTACGCTGATCTGGAGAAAGCAATCCACCTCTCTGCGGGTAGACCAATGCTGGTTCTATATCAAATTCTAATGCTTTGAAAATTGGGGTTGGCTCAAATGTAAGACGAAAGTATTGATGACTGGGAGACAGGATCTTTTCATCTGCGTATATACTAAGCATGTGGGCTGGGCTTGGATCCCAGACCATGAAGATTTGCCCAGTGAGGGGCGGTAGAGCGGGGTCGAGGGTGGCCCACGGCCGTGGGGTGGGTGCAGGTGTCGCCGTATTTGGCGGTCGTTCAGGTGTCACCGTAGGGGTTGGGGTCATCGTAACTGTCGCCGTCGCTTCGGGTGCCACGGCCGTGTTTGTCGGCAACAAAGCGGTTGAGATCACTGTCGGCAGTTGCGCCACCACCTCCGTCAGTTCAATTTCTGTGTGGGGCGCAAATGCCGGCTCCGACACTATGCCGCACCCCACCAACCAAAACGCTCCCACACCTAGCAAAAACAAAATTGTCTGCTTCATCTTTATTCATCTCCTCAGGTCACTCTAGGCTAAACCAGAGAACCTAAACGCAAGCGGTCATCTTCTGACTCCTATTATGCCCCGACCACCTTAATGTTGCTGGGGGAACAGTGTCCGCTTGCGGTGCGTTAACCCTACGCTGAGCAAGCGTGCTTGGCGGGCTTGTGCCAGACGCATAAAATACAAGCCACATAAACAGACGCGCTTACCCCTTGGTGAAGAAAAGCTATGACCCGCACAATTAAAACCGCCGCCGTACAGTTAACCGCCGCACCCGCGCCCACGGCCGTGTGTCTACAACGCGCCGCCGCCCAAGTTTCGGCCGCCGCCCAAGAAGGCGCACAGCTTATTCTGTTGCCCGAGCTATTCAACACGGGCTACGCCTACACCCCCCTTAACCACCATCTGGCCGAGCCGCTAGACGGCCCGACCGTCACCTGGCTGAAAAATAGCACGGCACAATACCAGATTCATTTGGCGGGGTCGCTGATGTTGCTGGACGAAGATGAGGTGTACAACGCCTTGCTCTTGGTTGACCCCCACGGCCGTGTGTGGCGCTACGACAAACAGTACCCGTGGGGCTGGGAGCGCGGCTACTTCCGCGACGGCAACCGCATCACCGTCGCCAAAACAGAGCTAGGCGACATTGGTCTGATGGTCTGTTGGGATGTGGCCCATCGTGATTTGTGGGCACGCTACGCGGGGCGCGTAGACTTGATGCTCATCGCCAGTTGCCCGCCCAACCCTGCCGGTCGTTATCTCATGCCCGACGGCCGAAAAATGGCTTATACCGAGGTCGCTCCCCTGCTAGCCAGCCACGAAGAGGATGGGCAAAAAGTTTTTGGGGAGATGATTAACGAACAAACGGCGTGGCTGGGCGTGCCCACGGCGCACAGCGTCGGCGTGGGCGACATACACACCCATCTGCCCCGAGCGGCGGCCACCCTGCTCACTATGTCGCTCCAAAACCCCGCCCTTTTGCGCTATCTGCCCTGTGCGGGACGTATCCAGCTCGAGACAGAAATCATAGACGCTTGCAAAATTGTGGCCGCTTCTGGCCGCTCGCTGGCGGAACGGGCGCAAGCAGAGGGGGAAGGGTACGCCCTCGCCACGGTCACGCTGGCTGATAAAAAGCCGCACCCAACGATGCCGCAACCCCCCAGCCGCATTGGCCGCCCCGCTTATTGGCTCTCGGATGTGTTGCTCCCCGCGCTGACCATTACGACGTATCGGCAGGGGCTACGCCGCGCACACGGGGCGCAGATGGCGCCGCTGGATAGCTCGACGAGTCGCTGGGCTGTTTTGTTGGCGTTGGTGGGGCTGGTGGCGTTTTGGCTCGGCCGTGGGCGGGGCAAGTGATGGGAAGAAGCGGTCAGCTAGTCAGCCGTTCAGCCAGTCAGCTAGCTAAACTGAGTCTACTAAAAAAAGCAGGCTCTCGCTAAGACGCAGAGAAGCAAAGAGAAAAGCTTCTCGAGAAAAACAAGCTGAAATGCTGACTGGCTGAGATGCTGAACGGCTCCGTGCTGGGAAAATGTCCTAAATCATTTTTGACCGCGCACGTATTTTTTCAAAAATCCGTGGTGGAACCCCCCGGCACTCAGCGGGTGTTAGCTAATCTCTCTGGATAAAAAGTGCCGGGGGAGGAATCTCCCTCTATATTTTCGGAAGATACCCGCGCACTTACTAAAAATCCCCAGAATATGGACACAAGTCCATATTCTGGGGATTTTTCTGTTTTTCGTGTGACCGCCCTTGGCTAGCACACAAACCACTTCTTACTTTTTACTTCTCACTTCTGACTAGAGATGCGGGGTCACCTGCGCCATAATTTGGTCCTTGGGGCGGACACCCGTGAACCGCGCCACCACTTCACCATTTTTGAAGAGCATGAGCGTGGGAATGCTCATAATGCTGTAGCGACCGGGAATCATGGGATTTTCGTCAATGTCCATCTTCGCCACGCGTAGGTTGCCAGCTTGCTCAGAGGCAATTTCTTTTACGGTGGGGGCAATCATGTGACAAGGGCCACACCACTCTGCCCAAAAATCTACCAAAACCGGCTTGTCTGAGCCGATTACTTCTTTTTCAAAGGTTGCATCTGTTACTGCGATTGGTTCTGCCATTTTTATATTCTCCGTAGTAGTCAATATTTGTTCGAGAAAGATAGGCTGGGACAAGCTCAGCCGCCGACAATATCTCATGTTTATAAAATTTAGAGCAGGCGAGAGATGATTATCTTACGCCTGCACAGTTTATAAGTTTATACGGAGGAGCCTCTGTGTCAACTGTTTTTACTCGTTACATATAGATGTTTGTGAATATGAAAGAGTCTTTGGGGTTTGTGGGGTTTCCAAACCCGTGTCATGTTTCACGTATCAAGTGTCAGGTAGCTTTTCTCTGCACGTGACCTGTTGAGCAAAGGCAATGACTTATTGGCCCGATGAATGCCCCGAGAGCCGTATGCAAGGACTGTTCAGTCGCGTGACAACTGGAAATCCGTAATAGTTCCCGTCATATCGTTTACGGCCGGGGGGAAGTTTGTTATATTGCTGAACGTTATTACCTGCGCCCAATTCCCTACCCGCCCCCTAAAAACGATATGACCATCAACCTGCTCACCATTTTAGAAATGTGGCAATTTCGGCCGCTGGTTTTGTTGGTTTTGCTCACGGCCGTGGGTTTATACCTGCGCGGTCGTCGTGCGCCAAATTTGCCCCCAAGCCAAGACCACCCCCTCCTCTTTTTCGCCAGCATCGCCACCCTCGCCCTCGCCCTGCTTTCCCCCCTGCACGAACTCGCTAGCCTGCTGTTTGCCCTGCGCGTGTTACAACATTTGCTCGTGGTCAGCTTGTTCACCATGCTGTTCATGAGCAGTAATGCCCTGCCCGTGCTGGGACGCGGGTTACCTTGGGGCTGGGGAGAAAAATTGGCGCAAAATGACGCCTTTCGCCAGCGGATGACGCGGCTAACGCCCAAGGGGGCGATGTGGTTTTTGTTTGTGGCGACGGTGTGGATTTGGTATGACCCCGCTTTGCATATGGCGACGATCACACGGCCGTGGTTACGTACCATCGAGCTAAGCAGTCTGCTCCTCGCGGCTTCGCTCCACTGGTGGCACATCACGGGCGCGGCCCCCCGCCTGCACGCCCCGCTCCCCTTATTTCCCCATATCGGCTACACCATGGCGGGAGCGTTGCCGCTCAAAGTGCCCGGTCTGCTCCTCTTATTTTCGATAACCGTGGCCTATAGCTACCCCGCCGTTACTTTTTTGGGGCTAGACATTGACCCGCTGTTGCAACAGCGAGCGGGCGGGGCTTTAATCTGGCTTTTTGGCGGGATTGTTTATTCGTTGACGGGTCTGCGCTCTGTTAGCCAGTGGCTAGCGGTGGAAGAAGCGAAACCAGCGCAACCGTCGAGCATCTGGGACAATGAAGAGTCTATGCTGGCTCCGGGCGTGGGGCGGGATTAAGGGCGAGGTGCGGAGTGCGAGGGGCAAGGTGTTGGGCAACAGAGAGTGAGTTTGGCACACGGTTCAAGTCGCTGACCTGCTGACTGGCTGACAAGCTGACCTGCTTTCCTATCCCCCTAATTCTTGTGAGCGGCGATAGGCGGCGAGGACACCTTCGGTCAGAGCCACGCGCAGGCCGTTTTTCTCCATAGCGTAGAGGCCAGCCGCCGTTGTGCCGCCCGGGGAGGTGACTTGGTAACGGAGTTCCGCCAGATTGAGGTCGCTGGCCTGCGCATATTGCACCGAGCCGAGAAAGGTTTGCAGGACGAGTTTTTCGGCCACGGGACGGGCAAAACCCATCTGGACACCCGCATCTATCATCGCTTCCATGAGTAAAAAGACGTAGCCGGGGCCGGAGCCGTTAATGGCGGTCGCCATGTCGAGATAATGCTCGTGGGGCACGCTGAGAGCTTGGCCACACGCCTGAAAGAGCTGTTGGGTGGCCGTTTTTTGCTCGTCAGACACGGCCGTGTTGGCACACCAGACCGTCATGCTTTGGCCGATTTGGGCGGGGGTGTTGGGCATGGCGCGTACCACGGCCGTGTGTTTGAGCGTCGTGGTCAATGCCTCGAGCGTCGTGCCAGCCAAAATGGAGATGACGAGCGCGTCGGCTGGCAGTAGACCCGCGAGGGGGCTACACACGGCCGTGAGTAGCTGGGGTTTGATGGCGAGCAGGATAATGTTGGCGTTGGACACGGCCGTGGGATTATCCAGACTCGTGTTAACGCCATACTTGGCCTCTAGCTCCGCCAGCCGCTCCGCCCGCACATCCGTCATCGTCACCTGCGCGGCGGGAACCACCCCCTGCCCGACCAGTCCTGCCAAAATCCCCTCAGCCATATTGCCACTGCCGATGAAGGTTATTTTTTGTGTCTGTAGCATTTCTTCTACTCCTTACGTCTGGGGGATAAGCAAACGCTCTACTTTTAACTCAGCCTGCTTTTGTCGGGCTAGCCATAAATCATACAGATAAATTGGGGAACGGGTGAATTGATGAATTGCTGAATGAATAACCGAGGTGCGCTGACGATACGCCATTAACCATTCAACAATTAAGCAGTTCAACAATTCAACCATTCTGATTATCTCTCATATTATCACAGCCGCGCCATCTGTCGCTTCACAAATATAAACCGCCGGCTCGAGTTCCATCTGCTTGGTGTACATGCGGGTCACTTTGTCCGCAAACTTAGCCGCTTTGTCCGCCTGCACCAGCGCGACCGCACAGCCACCAAACCCCGCGCCCGTCATGCGCGCCCCCCAACAGCCATCCTGCTGACGCGCCAGCCACACCATCGTGTCCAACGCCTCGCTCGACACCTGAAAATCATCCCGCAGACTGACATGACTGGCGTCCATTAACTGCCCCACGCGCCGCGCATCCCCCGCCCGCAGGCCGTTTTTTGATTGGCGCACGCGCTCGTTTTCGGTGATGATGTGCTTGGCGCGGCGATAAATGAGCGGGTCGTAGGTTTCCAATTCGGAGCCACGCGCCTCTAAATCAGCCACGGAAACATCGCGCAGGGCGGACACGCCAAAGAACTCAGCGGCGGCTTCGCATTGGGTGCGCCGTTCGTTGTAGGCGGAATCAACTAGGCCGCGTCGGGTGGCGGTATCGAGAATGACCACGGCCGTGCCTCTTGGTAACGGCACACTTTCATGCGCTAAACTGCGGCAATCAATAAACAAAGCGTGTCCCGCCTGCCCCGCCGCCGAAATCATCTGGTCCATAATGCCGCAATTCATGCCGACCCATTCGTTCTCTGCTTTTTGCGCCAGCAGAGCCATGGCGGCGGGGTTCCAATCCAACTTACTCACCTCGGCAAAGGCGCGGGCGATGGCTAGCTCCAGCGCGGCCGAGGAAGACAGCCCCGCGCCCATCGGCACGTCGCTAATGAGGACGCCTTCAAAGCCGCTGAGCGTGTGCCCCGCCTCTTGCAAGGCCCAAGCCACCCCTTTCACATATTCGCCCCAGCTTTCGGAGCCTTTATGTAAACCAGTCAGGGTAAACAGAGCCGTCTCATTGACGTTGAGCGAGCGCACGCTGACGTGATTGTCGTCACGCGGGCGCAGGGCGAGCCAAAAGGCGCGGTCAATCGCCAAGGGCATGACAAAGCCGTCGTTGTAGTCGGTGTGTTCGCCAATCAGGTTCACCCGGCCAGGGGCACGGACGACCACGGCCGGGGGTTCGCCATATTGTTCAGTAAAAGCGGTAATAACTTGGGTATGTAAGTCAGTCATAGGTTGTTTGGAGGAGAGGTATACATAGCTTTGTGAGGCTGCGTCACAAAATCGCACTTTACTATGAGCATCTCTTGTGTTCTATATGGGAATACTCCCATGTTGATTAATTTCGGCAATCAATTTTTGAAATAATTCATCCACAAATTCTTCGATACCATCAAAGCACTGCTCTGCAAACGATTTCAACTCTTCTCCGTTTGGTTGAGTATTGAAAAAATTAGCATGAAGGAAAAATTTAGAGTTTTCTTCAGTACTGTAAACTCCAGCATTTCCGATCCAACCTATGATGTCATTGATTGGCTTGTGTGTAATCTGATGACGAATATCTTCAAGAGGGTTAATCCATGAAACTTGATTGGGATGGGTATTCCCACCTCTACTGGTTGCTCGATACCGACAAAGAAAGTTGTGCAAGACGGGGAAATCAATTTTCAACTTATTTTCTTGCAAAACCTGCTTATAAGAAATATTAATTGTGCCACTACCACTTCTTGTTGACCTAGGTAGAGGCAGATCAAAAATGTCTGTAAGTAAATGAGCGCAAATATCAAACAAAGAAAACGAATTAGCGGCTAGGGTTTCAATAAAAAATGTCAGGAACAATTCATACTCAGGCTTGTTGCTCATTGTAAACACACATCTATCCTGATAATCTGCATAACTCAGTTTATTTGACTCTCCTTGTCTGTATTGGAATTCTCCATAATCCTTTTCGGACAGTGTTTGAATGAGTCCTGCATGATATCGAATTACGTTTAACTTATGCTGGATAGAAATTACTTCAGCCTCAATGTTTTTAAGACGAACCCGATCGGTTGTTTTACTCTGGATTATCGACAAAAAAATATTGATTTGATCAGGTACAATGATTGTTTGGTTACTTCGTAAGCCGTACAATGCCATTTTTAGCTCCTTTGCGTCACAATTTGCTCCAACTCATCATCGGATGCAAAATAGCCTTGCAACCGTTCAATTTTATTCTCTGCCAAAAACAGCATATCTCCTTGCCCGAGTAATGCTTCTGCCCCTGCTTGATCCAGAATCGTGCGCGAGTCAGTTTGTGTTGTTAGCTGAAATGAAACCCGTGCAGGAATATTGGCCTTTATATTGCCAGAAACGACATCAACAGTAGGTCGCTGGGTTGCCAAAATGAGATGAATTCCACGAGCGCGTCCTGTAGCTGCTAATCGATTGATTTGCCGCTCAAAATCTTGCCGCTCGCGTCTCCCAAGAGAGTTCATAATGTCGGCAAATTCATCTACGATAACTACGATGCGAGGCAAACTCTCTCTAGGAAAATGTCGATAGTAGCTCTCTATTTTGCGATTGCCTGTCTGACGCATTAGTTGAGCACGGCGACTACTTTCTTCTTCAATAAGCCACCGTAAAATGCCAATCGCCTCTACTGGTTCATATATTACTTGTCCATCATGAAGATGGGGCAATGATTCAAATATAGGGAAATCCATCAACTTGGGATCAACCAGAACAAGTCGCAATGTTTCGGCCGAATGTCGCCACACCAAACTGGCAATTAGCGAGGTAAGAAATACAGATTTACCTCCACCTGTATGCCCAGCAACAAGCATATGTGGTAAGCGGGACAGATCTTGCATAATCATTTCACCCGCAACGTTCTGTCCAACTGCCACCATCAACTCATACGGCTGTTCCTCTGGCAGATGATTAAGGACATCTATTAGGTGAATCGTTTCTGGTTCTGCACGAGGCAAATCGATACCAACGTAGCGTTCACCGGGAATGTTATCGATAAGTGGTACGCTCAGCGTCCCTAATTCGCGGGCAATGTCGTTGGCATATCTTTGTATATCGCTTAAGCGGCCTGCAGGTGGTTGTAAACGTACCCAATAACGTACAAATCGGGCACCAATTTGCGTACGTTGGGCATTTACTTCAGCAATGGCAATACCATAATTGATGAGCACACGCCGCAATTGGTCTGCCTGTCTTTTTATTTCATCGGGAACGGTTTCCTCGTTTTGTTGAGGTTGTTCTCCTTCAATTTCCGTAAAGTCTTCTATCAAATCAGAGTGGGCAGTTAACGTATCTGCTTCATCAATGTCTAGTTGTTTTTTCTCGGAAACGATTTCTGGTCGTTTTACAGTTGCTGTAGTAGGTGTTATTTCCACCAAATCCACTGCTATCTGAGAGTCAGATTCTTCCACAGCAAGATTGGTCTGGCTAAGAAATGTTGCTGGAAGTCGAACGCTTTTCCAAACAAAGCGGCTGTTCTCTTGGTCAAACTGTTGTGTTTGCGGCTGTTTAAGTGAAGAGTCATGCAGTCCAACTGCAATATGCATCAAACGTATTGTTGGTTGCATTTCGGCTGAAAACAGTTTGTTAAGTGCTTCCGCCCATGATTGTTTTGCCGCTTTCGTTTGCTGGAGATGGGATTGGGCTGCCACAGCAAATATAATGTCATATAGGCGATGATGCAGTAACGATTGGCGTAGAGGCGTTATCAAACCGTCTTGCTGTTCATAAAGCGAGATCACTGTTTGCGCCAGCCCAACTTTTTTCTCTTTCTCTAAATACTTTTTTACTTCATGCAAGGCTGGCATGTTTGAATTTTTAGTTTGTGTATAAAGCGTGACCACATCGATGTGCAAACGGCCGTTTTCCAGCCAACACGCCAAGTAATCAGCCGAATTTTTCTTCCAGTCCTGCCAATCTCTAAATGCTTCATCAATCCGGATCATGACTGCACCTGGATGTGCCTGACGATACCAATTGAGCGTGGCAATAACGCCCAGCAATTCGTGCAGTACATCCATATCAAACGGTTCGTGATAATGGTTATCATCATTTGACCCTTTGATTAGCTGCAACAAGCCGTTTCCTAAAATCGGGAAAAGTTCGCCGATGCGCTGGAGTAAATCGGCCGAATCGAGTTTAAGCGGTAAGTCAATGCGCTCTAACTCATCTTGCAACTTTGTGTGCCAATATAATTGCCATTGTTGTTCACTGGTATGGATAGTGAGCTTTCGCCCGCCGACGCGACGCGCCAACAAGGTTTGTCCCAACCGCTCTATTTGGGCTGTGCCATACGCCTGATCGAGAATGGACAGCCAGTAGGCGCCGCCATCATTGAGCAAGGTTTGCAGTTCAACTTTGTTAACCTTGCGCCCAATCGCATGGGTTGTTGACGATGTCTCGCCACTTAAGAGTTGGCGTACACCAGCATACGATTCAAATAGGTCGCCATTGGGAAACGGCTCGCGTTTGGCGGTATCGGTTATGCTGTCATACGTCACTTGCTCAGATACACCAAAGGGGGTTGTTATTTGCTCTGTGCGGCGGTCTATTGACACGACAATTGTGTCGGATGGGTCACAAACCAGCACAATATGAGGCTGTTTCGACTTTAACAACTCTCGATAATTGCCCATTGTTTTGTGCGTTTGTAAATGCCACTGTGGATGCTCCCGAAACAACTGTAGCATAGGCGCATTTGTATCACTCCAGTTTTCATCTGCTGGCTGTTGATTCGCGCGTTGATAGACGAAGACAGACGCACCATATAGTAAGCGTTTCCCGTCATCATCAATCTCATGAAGTTTGCTAAGTGCTTCAAGAATAGGTGTGTACTGTGGTGGATCAACCAGAGTAAGTGTCAAGCCCAAACGAGATGGCGGGTAGATAGTTAAAAAGGCTTTGATCTGTTTTGTAAATTCTTCAATGCCATCTATCGATTCAAGTCCACGCACGGCTGGCGCATAATAAGGAATACCAACGACGTCGTCTCTGCGCTTGTTACTCAGTTCACCTGCGAGAACCAGATGTTCATCGGTCAGAGGCTTACGCTCTGTAAACATCTGCTCATGTAACACAAACGTGTTGAGTAGTGCCGGTAAAGATTGAATTGCTTCGCTAACCATTTTCTGCTCTTCCTCTTCCAATTTAACCTTGTTTGAGAGCAATGCTTCCTTAAGTTTGTGCCATTTCCAAAGATGCAGAGGATGTAGCGGTGTCAAAATTGCATTATGAACAGTGCGATCGCCATAATTTAATTCAACAATTACCGTATCAAGTGCTAAAAATCTGGCATTCACTAATTCAACTGCCGCAGGATTCGACTTACGGATTTTGCGGCAAACGCTTTGCAATGCTTTTGTAAATACCTCATATGCCTCAAGGTAGGCTGGGATCGCATCTTTCATGCCTGGCGTAAAATTTGCATCATTGGGGTAATAAAGGAAAAGCAGACGCGCATTGATTAACTGATCGCGTTGTTCTTTAAGGGTGTTGAAAAGTGGGATGAGCCGTGGAACGGGATTTGGTGGTTGCTGTGCTAATTTATCGATTTCTACTAATAGGTCATAGAGGTTATTAAATGGATGTGGAGTAAATGATTGCTGAAATTGATCGTTCTGTAACGCATTGGGCAAATCAACACTAGCATCGGAGATGTTATCAATGGCAAGTGCCCCTCCCCAAACCGTATAATGCACCCAGCGACGTACCGCATCATGCAATGGATGTTGATCATCTTTATCTTTTGGATAGGTATACTCATTTTCTTCGTCTGACTGTTTGCGTGTGATGATCTCGGTTGTCCCAAACTCTGTTGAAGATTTAGGCTTCTCCTCTATTCTTTCTAAATCTGCTTCGTAGTCTTCCTTCACATCATCCCAAAACAGCATACTGGCTTGCTCTGCTTGTGATTCAAGTTCATTCAACAATTGCTCGATTTCTGTGTCATCCGTGATGTTAGGTAATAAGAGCAAGTCGTTGACAAGTGCCTGGCTGGCTGATTTTCGTTTAAAAGCGTTTGGGCTTGGCGTTGGTTTGGATTTGGGGGCAAGCTTTATCTGCTGGACACGTTGAAGAGTAAGATTGGCAAGATTTTCAGTCGATTTCCTGGCTCGATACAACTTGATCAAGCCAAACGTTTTGCTTATTTCATCGGTCGTATCATTTGCTAGCGCCCGCGCCAACACGCGCATACCCGATTTGTCTAGTTCATCAAGCCAAGTGATAAGGTTTTTGTTTTGCTTAAACCGATCATCAAATGAGTCTGGATTCGCAATAATTTCATCATCTGGGAGCAAATTTAAAGTAGCCAATGCTGTATTAACGGCCGTTCCCGCCTCTAACTCAGCATACAGTGCAATAACCTGCCCAGCTACGAGAGACAACTTTTGTTTTGTCTGTTTCTTGAGTAAAGATTGCCACACCTTTTCAACAGTTGGATCGATGGCATGTGAAATACCTTGGTTGCATATGGCCGCATAAAACAGATCGTCAGTGAACGGTTCCAGCATATGCAGGGAATGAACTTTTTGCTGTTCTTGGACAGGATTGAGAATAATGACCAGTTTTTCATTTTGGGCGGCGTCGTTGCGCCAGCGAACGGCCGTTTCCGCCAAATGCGTCATCCACTTCGACTCATCCCCAACTGGTTCAAATCCCAACAATCCGATGCGCACACTGTTTGCTGGTAAAAGCGTCACCAATTCTTGGTAAAAAAGTGCTGGCTCAAATGGGGGCAATGCATCGGCGCGTAAACCAATGCGCGTATTTTGAATCTGCTGGCCGATTGCCGTTGCCAACAAGCGGCTCGCTACAATTTGTTGCTGCGCTTCATTCGTTTTTAGTTTACTCATCGCTTCACACTCACCAATACGACACCATCTGCGTAGCTCTGGGCATAGCCACTGAGTTCAAGTTGCTGCGCCAGTGATTGTTCGTTTCGCTTTAGTTCGTTAACGTCAATCGGTGCAATTTCCCATTCTGCCAGTTTCTGATTTTCATCGCCTAACCCGCCAAACAGAATGCCAAATTGATCATACCAATATAATGCCAGCTTTTGAATTGACCATGGCTCTTCACCAACGGGGATGGTTGCCCGAACCAACACTTCTAGCAAATCGGGGTGTAATTCGTAGGCTTTATTCTCACGTCTATCACCGCGAGTTAGTAAACCAATTTTGACACCAAGTGCCCGGGCGACAGTAGCAGGCGTTTCACTAAAGGCCATTCCTACCATGTCGGTAAAAGTATGAGCAATCGCATCGATTTCATTATTGGTCGTCGTTCTATACCCATCATAAAAAGTCTGGCAATCAACCTTTAGTTTAGCACGATGCCAATTGATTGTTTCTTGAATGTGTCGCTGGATATCAAATTGATTATCCCAGCGGCCAAATTGACCATGTGCATCTAACTCTACAACTTTGTCTCTTATTTCATTGTAAAGAAATCGATCGGTTGATTGGCGTACTAACCGATAACTTTCTTGACTCGAACGTTTGATAGTGCGGCTGTTACGTTCTAAATAGAGAAGCAGTGGAAGTTTGCGCGATGGTGGCTCACCAATATTGATGAGGTGCAAATAAAAACTAAAACAAGCTAATGTAGTCATGCGGCGGAGCGCATCCAGTTTGCCATTGCGCATGGCACTGTCATGATCATTTTCGGCTAGACGGTCAAAAGCAATACGAATGGCAGTAATGAGTGGAGAGATAAAACTTCCAGAAGTTGTATAAGTCAAATTCGCAGGGAGGTCATAATCATATTTTCTCTGCTTCGGTTCGATATCCCATTGCATTAGCGGTAATGTCATGAGTGATAAGGCATCAGACATAGGCGGCACATCAGCCGACCGCGTGACCCCTTGCGTCAACAGTGAGTACAGCAACTTATAAGCTGGCCGTTTTTCTCCTTGTTGCAAAACATGCGTCAACCAACGACCGAAATCGCGGTCGTGATTGTCATTTGTTGTATGTTGGGCATGACTAAGCGTATAGCTTGACGTGCCAACGCCAGTGAAAACAGTCTTGTCGGCACGAAATGTTTGACTAAGAATCTGTCGCTGTGCAGAATTGTCCTGCATGAATTTTAGTGCTGTTTTCTGTTGCTTTGATAGTTCAATATATTTTTTGTAAAAGCGATGATCATTAACATCAGGTACAGGTTTGGTTTTGGCGTTAACAACGCGATGCTGTACTTCGTTATTGCAATAACCACCAACTATTTCCCGAAATAAGCCATTTGCCATATGTGATGGAGCCGCCACTATCCAGGGTGTGTAGCCCAATTTGCTTTTGACAATATCTTCAAAAAATTCTTTGCGGAAATCAAAATCTAGTTTATGCATCATGACCCTCCTTCGTACTGGCGTTCATTGCGATTAACACGTAGACGCACAACATTCCGCCGTGCATGATCGCTCCACTCAATCGTTTCGATAGGCGCGTAATTACTAACGAGCAAACCCAACTGCTGTAAAAACAGATCCAATCTTCGCAGAATGTGATATGGCTGAACATCAATTGGTGTGCCATTCGCCGCATTGGCTAAAGCTTGGAACATCTCCCAATCGATACGTAGCGATGGATCGCCCGGTAGCCAGTAGCGCGTACCCAACAAGACGTGATCTCGATGGATTTCCATAGCGTTTTCATATTTGGGATTGAGGGAGGGTTGGTACAACTCAAGATTTTCGGCTGAATAGAATCGCAAAGCAAAGTAGCCAGGCACACTACCAACAGAATATCGGTGACTATTCCAGAGGCGTAGCTGGCTACGATAACTATAATCTTCTTTGTTTGCATGAGGAGCGTAAAAAAGGTTGATCTGCTCGACTAAATTCTCAACCTCCCTTCTCATATCTTGCTCCTCATTAAACAAGTCATTAAATCTAGATTCCGTTTTTGAAAGAACACGCTTCAGCAATACTTTGCTTTTCTCGTTGCTCTCAAAAAAATATCGTCGCTTCAAGGATCGTAAAGCATCAAGATTTGCGGGTTGCGAAACAGTTTCTTCATCGATCCATGTCGCATCCACTTTTGAACCATTCCATAGGTCTAAATCCACTGCGGTGTCAGCAAAGTTACCAGGGTCAAAAACTTCTCTTATAGCTTCAAAAAGTTTGCCGCGAGCATCTGGGTCATAAGCTAAATTGTAATAACTGTTATCGCTGAAATCACGTTCTTCCTGCCACAATTCTTTGCAATCCACCCCGCGGGTTAACATATAAACGATTAGGGCAATTAGGTCGCGTACTGTGGCTCGATGACCACGCCGTGCTACTAACTCTAATATGGCCAAGAGATGTTTTTGGACAACTCCATTGCTTAACGCTTTAACATTATATTGGATAGGGCAGCGAGTGCAGTCCGGGGGGAGATCTCTTTCTACACAGGTCATATTACTGGCAATACCAACTAGCTTCTCTATCAGAGGGAGTACGAATTTCTTGTCAGTAAGTGTCGCACGATGAGTCAGATTGGCAATCATCAGTGCATTTGCCTTTGATCCTTGAGCCTGTTGGCTTTTTTCAAATTCCACCCATTGTTCTTTACTATATAGCACGAAGCTAGTGATTTCCGATTTTGATGGGTTTGAGAAGATTGCGTCATGAAAAACCTTGAACTGAGGATCATCTTTAGCAAGTTCTGCTAACCCTCTAAGTGGTGCATGATTTATGGCTAGCAAGAAAGGCATACCTTGAGCCTGAGCCATTTTCCATTTCAATAAAATTTCTTCCCCTGTTTTTTGGCTAGCATCTTGTTCCGTTTGTAATTCTCTCCCACGCTGCTCCATATCTGCTTTCACTTGTTGGAGTAAGTGAGTTTTGCCGTCGCCTGGGCTTCCTGTCAATATGACATCTCTACCCGCACGAAGCCATTCTGTGATTTTTGACTCAAGCAGTGTATCGACGTGAATACGAGCACGGTTATCTTCGGAAGCTTTTTCAGCGATTCCGCTATGCCCATTGTATAAATCAAGAAAATACTCTTCGAGACTAACTTTCTGATGATTGTCCATCTTCCCTCCCTTTTTGTAGTTCTCTTACTGAAAGCAAGAACTTTCCCCTATCGAATGATGCAACTTTGCTAAGTTGATCAAAATCGGGGTGAGTTATTCTCGGCAACAACCAACGTGTGCGCCAAAAATCGATTATAAAATCAGTTGCACTTTGTATCTCATCTTCGTTCTTCATTGAAAAATAATATTGAGGTACATCTGTTTCACCACGCAGAAATTCATAGCAATTTGTACACAAAGGTAATCCATATACGATTCTTTTTGAGCGATGTTTGGTAAATCGGTCAACAGAACTAATACCAACTGCCGCTAAACCTGCACCTACACGCCTTAGCTTCGGGTTTACCCCTTCTCCAAACCTATTGTTGATTAACTGTGCTGAATTTGTATGGGCAAGTAGTTTGGCAAGATGGGTGCGTGTATCAACCCCAAAATGAACAGAGCCATACCCTTTCGTGAACCCCATATTTAACAAACGAAGTTCCCCTCCAAGTGGCGTAGGTATCCGAATGCGATTGTATTGACTACTATTACTAGCATACAAACTTGTTGTCCCGAGAAAGGCGAGTTTTGGCTCTCGAATTACTGCCTCACCTTTCAATTGGGAAGCAATGGTGCTAGCATGTTGGTCATATTTTCTAGAATACTCATCAATGACTTGAGGGCTAGCTAATAGCATCGTCACCAATTTACCACCCAATAAAATGTTATATGGTGCGATTGCACCACAAACGATGATATCCATCAAATTTATACCCACTTTTCGTTTTTTGTTGGCTCGGATTAGGGTACAAATAGCACGATGTCCATCGCTTGAACGCCATAATTCGCGTAAACCTTCTGCATCAAAGAAGTTCTGATCATTTGATAACAATACAAGTCGTGCATCTAGTAGCTTCCAAA
The DNA here is from genome assembly GCA_041745395.1 of Promineifilaceae bacterium (SeqCode). Lineage (GTDB taxonomy): Bacteria > Chloroflexota > Anaerolineae > Promineifilales > Promineifilaceae > Hadersleviella. The sequence goes on from JBGTIZ010000191.1 coordinate 16,469, forward strand.
GCGCGTGAGCACGTTTTGCTTTATATAGTGCATCTGTGGCATTTTGTGTACATACTTCAGGTGAAGGTAAAGTTCTATCTACTTGTAAATTGGGCAATTGTAATGGTAATTGATCGCCCGTTAGCTCTTGTTGTTCTTCGCTAAGTTGTTTTTTCTTTAGCCATTCGATACGAGACTTGCGGCAGTCCTTTTCCGTTTGTTTTAGTTGCTCAATGATCGCTGGGTCAGGAAATTCAATTTGTGAGGCATTTGCTAATTTCGAGGTGTCAATATCATCTATGGCTAAACTTAGTGTTTGAATAAGCGTGTTAGCAATTAAGTTAGCCTCTTCGTCCTCAAATTTTTCGTCAAATATTCGTTCTGCAAATGCAGTAGGTGTCCATCCAATGACATCATCTCGTGCTGTTAACTGAACCAAACTGCTCCCTAATGCAGCAATTCCAATAATTGGATGGAATGGCTGTGCCCCATCACGTACTAAATAAAAAATTTGTCGCCCTGGGGTTGAATTGTAAGGTGTACGCCATGTATAGCGGAAATATCGCCAAATATCCTGTAAAAAGAAATATGTGTATGAACAACGCTTTTTCGGTTCAACTTGTTGCAAATAGGGTTGGATAGATTCTTGAAGAATTTCTATCTGTTTTGATGGGTGAGTCGCAAGAGCGGTCTGTAATTTACCTGCAAGCATTTCTCCATCTGCAATCAAATTTCGGATTGAAACCTGCTTGTTACCGAAGGAGCGTGTACGCTCCATTTTTTGGATAAACTTGCGTACTGATGGATTTTCAAATTGGCTACTGCGTTCCCAATCAAGGGAATTTTGCACGGCCTTTTTATGTTGTTTGATTGAATCGGGATCGCTAGCTTTTTTCGTCCACTTAGGAGGAGATAAATACAATTTCCCCTGTCGAACCTGCGGCTCCCACTTTTGCCTTAATAAATCTCGCAACACATGTAGATAGGCAACAAAGCGGAGTTCATCTTCCTTTTTTGATGGATACTGTGGAGGATTTTTAAGAACACATTCTACATGATTGACGGGAGAATTAGCTGTCTCAAGACACTTCAAAAGTTGATCGAGATCAGTTTGGTAGGGGCCGATTGAACTTGGCCAAAAAAGATTAAGTGACGATTCAGTCATAATAAATAAGTTACTCTCATTGTCTATGGTCTATTAGTCAAAGGTTACGCGCAAAATAACCAACTACAGAAAGTACGGTCAACGAAGCAACTACTTACTCGTGAAATCTGTTGCCTGAGATTTTCGAAGGTAAAAGGATAAGCTTCGATAGACTCAGTCCTCGCGTGCATTATGTAGCTCCCTTATTTATTTGTACTCACAGAGTTGACAATTATCCCTTGACCGTTAATTCTTATTCTTGATTTCTTTGGTCTGTAGTACGTGTGATGCAACGCCCGTAACAGCCAATAGTTGCTCAGCGGTTAGAAGTGGACGTGGCGTTGCCGCCCCATGCTATACGTAAACGAACGCTTGCACAAGTTTTTACTATTTCAACTTTTCAGCTAACCAGCAGTTTGCCTTGCAATGTTGAAAGGCGGAACGCTAAAAGGCAAGAGCAATATGTGCCGTTTACTTGCCACAAACGCCGCCATTTTTTACTATTGGGGCAAATGGATTGTGAATATTTGCACAAAATGCGTGGGTGAGTCATTTAGGCCAACGAAAAAACCCCTTTATGAAGGGCGAGCCGCCGCAGGCGGCGAGGCGTGTCAAGCCAAGGTGAGTAGTTACCTACAGACTGAAATAGTGAACGTATAGTTATTCTTTTTCGCTAGCCTTAGCTGGTCAGCTAGAACCGCATACTAAACACGCGCATTTTGCCTAAGAACCGACATTTTAGGAGAGTAAGTTAGGAGAGAGAACAGTGTCCACCACCATATTGTTAATTCGTCACGGGCAGACAGATTGGAATGCGGCTGGCCGCTGGCAGGGTCATCAGGATGTGCCTCTAAATGAGGTGGGGCGGCAACAGGCGCGGGCGTTGGCGGCGCGGTTGCGTCATTGGCCTATCACGGCCGTGTATGCGAGCGATTTGTCCCGTGCCCAAGCCACGGCCGAAGTGGTTGCCGCCAGCTTAGATATGACGCCTCAGCTTGACCCTGACTGGCGGGAGCGGGGCTTGGGTAAACTGGAAGGCATGACGCGCAGTGAAGTCCAGCTTTATTTTCCACAGGTGTATGTGTCCCAAAATTTTGTGGACGCGCCCGAGGGAGAGACGTATGAAATGTTGCAGGCGCGAGCGTTACGGGCGTTTGGGCGGCTGGTGTCGGCACATAGGGATGAAACCACGGCCGTGGTCACGCACGGCGGCACGATTCGCGTCCTTGTTTCCCATATTTTATGCCTGCCCGAACGATACTACGCCCCCTTTTCCCTGCGCGGCAATACGGGCATCACCCGCATTGACATCGGCGAAAACCGCTTGGCGCAAATTACCTTTCTAAACGACACGAGCCACTTAGAAGAGAAGCTGGTCAACTTGTCGTAGCTGTGCAGTACAGGAGCTAAGTTCCTCAAAGGAACTTAGCTCCTACGCTGACCTTTACTTCTCACTCAAGCATGACCGTAGGAGATAAAAAATGAGTAGTTCGCTAGCACCCGTGCCCGTTCAGCATTGGATGACCAAAGATTTAATGACGATACAGCCCGATACGCCGCTCGATGCGGTGTATCGCATCATGGCTATCCGAGATATTCGGCACATGCCGGTGGTAAAGGATGGTGAGCTACTGGGGCTGGTGATGAAGGAAGATGTGATGCGGGAGCTAACGCGGGTCCAAGCGGCACACTCGGGTGACCAAGCCCCTGAATACCCCAGTGTGGAAGTCGCCATGAGCAAACCCATTACGATTAGCCCCGACACATTGCTTGGTTCGGTGACGGCGCTGTTATTGCGCAACAGGGCTTCGGCCTTGGCGGTGGTTGATGAACAGGGCCGTTTGGCGGGTCTTGTCACCGAGTCAGACATCTTTCGTTTGGTGATGATGTATGCCAGCGATGTGCCCGAGAAAAAAATGGTCACCCTGAAAAACGGCCAAGAAATCTATCTGCGCCCCGCTCGCCCTGATGATACGCAGGCGGTACAGACGTTTTATTCCAACCTGTCTGAAGAGAGTAACTACCTGCGGTTTCTTACCTATCGGCGCAAATTTTCGGTGCGCGATATGCGCAAGATGACCACCTTTGATTATGAATCGCAGATCTGTTTTGTGGCTGTTTTGCCGCGTGGCAAAGGGGAGAAAGATCAGGTCATTGGCATTGCTGAATACGCGCCCTTGGCCCTAGAGGAAGTGGGTAAGGTGGAGTTTGCCATTGCGATTGGGGATGAATATCAGGGGCAGGGTTTGGGCACGTTATTGCTTAAACATTTGATGCTTTATGGCCGTGAGCATGGGGTCGAGGTTTTTTATGGCATGGTCAGTGCCAGTAATGTGGGGATGACGCGGCTCATTCAGCGGCTAGGGGTACGGTTTGAGGTGGAATCGTTGGGCAGTGTGCAGGAGTTTGAGATTTATATTCAAGAGCCGCTGGAGAATGAGAAGGAAGAAGTGAAAAGTGAAAAGCTAGAAGTGTCTCCGCAAGAGAGCTGAGGCCACTGTAAAAAGGTCACATTAACCGCAAAAGACGCGGAGAACGCGGAGATTTTCTCGAGAAGACCCGCCCATTTTCTTCCTTCTTCCCTCTTCCCTTTGCCTTTTTCCACGAAGTTCAGGGCTTACTCTTCATTGCCCAATTCTGCGGGGGGGAGGTTGACGGTAATGGGCACGGCCGTGCTGGTCCACCTTTCGCCTTCGTTTGTTTGCCCCACGGCCGTGAGTTCATACTGCCCTGGCGCGAGCGTCCACCACACCTCATAGGGGCGACTGTCTGCCGTGCCCACGGCCGTGTCGTTGACATAAAACGTGACTGTCGCCAAGGGCATATCGCTCACCGCCTCCAGCCGAATGCGCTGATTTTCGGGCGGCAGCTGGGGCGAAAGCTGATAGGTGGTGCGCGGCGCGGGGAGGAGCAGGCGCACGGGGTTATTCGTCACAGCTTCTGGGGGGGCGTCCACGGCCGTGGTTTGCCCCTCATGACTGGTCTGCACCTCTGACCAGAGCAGATACCCCGCACTCCGCGCCCACGGCTCCACCTCGGGCGGCAACGCCAGCCCCAGCGTTTCTCACGCATCCTCGGGCGGCGTGGCGGGCGTGGCCAGCCGCGTCGTTAATTTATCCAGCGTCACCTGCCGCCATAGCGTATCGGGCTGGGTTGGTTCCGTGCCGCTAATAAACCATTCCTGCCGAGTATAGGGGCAGGCGTCGCTGGGCAGTTGCCCCGAGAGGCTACAAATTTCGACCTGCACAAGCCCCGGCGGCTGAACAAAGGGCGAGGCGGCGCGGTTGTCGGCCTGATCCAGCACCCGCCGCATAAAATGATGCCAAATGGGAGCCGCACCCGTCACGCCTGTGGCGTTGCGCATCGGCTCTTGGTCCGCATTGCCCACCCAGACGCCCACGACCAGTTCGGGCGTGTAACCTACCGTCCAGTTATCCCGAAAATCATTGGTTGTGCCCGTTTTGACGGCGGCTGGTCGCCCAATATTGAGCAAGCTGTGGCGTCCAAACGAGATGAGCCGCGCCGCATCATCGCTCAAAATGTCGCTAATTAGCCAAGCCACGCGATCATCTAAAACCCGCACGGCCGTGGGTTTGTCCACGGCTGATTCGTGCGCGTACAGCGTTTCCCCCGCCACCGTTTTGATGTCCTCGATGAGATACGGTTCTACGCGCCAGCCCCCGTTGGCGAGCGTGCCAAACGCCCGCGTCAGATCAAAGAGGCGCACTTCTCCCCCACCCAGCGCAAACGACAAATCATAATCTTCGGGTAAGCCGGGCGGCGCGACGCCCAAATCAGCCAGTCGCGCCAGCGTTGGGACGACGCCCAACTGGTCGAGCGCGGCCACGGCGGGGATGTTGAGCGACGAGGCGAGCGCGGTGCGCAACAGAACGGGGCCATGCTCGGTGCGCGAAAAATTAACGGGCACGTAGCTTTCCCCTTTGCTGGTGGTAAAGGTGGTGCGCACATCATAAAAGAGGGTGGCGGGCGTGAAGGGAGTGCCATTCTCTCGAGTGGGCGACATGCCGCTGGCGTAAATGAGCGGCTTGAGCGCGGAGCCGGGCTGGCGCGGGGCGAGGGCCATGTTGATACTGCCCGCGATTTGGTGATCGAAGAAGTTGGGGCTACCGACGAGGGCTTTGACCGCGCCACTGTGCGGGTCGAGGGCGACCAGCGCGGCGGAGTCGGCGTTGTGGCTGGGTGCGCCGCTGGGCGGGGCGTTGAGGTAGGCAAGCTGTTGAAACACGGCCGTGTCCGCTTCATTTTGCCAATCCAAATCGAGCGTGGTGCGCACGGTCAGCCCGCCGCTGGCGTAAAGCTGTTCGGGCGTGTACAGGTCGTCTAGCTCTTGGCGCACCATCATCACAAAGTGGGGGGCGCGAATGGGGTAGGGCACGGCCGTGTAGCGGAGCGGTTCGCGTAGAGCGAGGTCATGTTCCACGGCCGTGATAAAGTCTGCCTGAAGCATCAGCCCCAGCACAATCTCCTGCCGCGCCTTGGCCGCCTCGGGGTCTACAAACGGATTATAAAGTGCGGGGGCTTGGGGCAGTCCGGCCAGCAGGGCACTTTCGGCCAGCGTCAGTTGGCTGGCGGGTTTGCCAAAATAGGTCTGCGCCGCCGCTTCCACCCCATAGGCCAGCCCGCCGTAATACATTTGGTTCAGATAGACGGCCAAAATGTCATCTTTGGGGAAGGTGCGGGCGACGCGCCACGCCAGCCAGCTTTCGCGCAGTTTGCGCCGCACGGTGCGCTCGGCTCGCTCTTCGTTGGAGAGCAACAGGGTGCGGGCCACTTGTTGGGTGATGGTACTGCCGCCCGCGATCACTTCCCGGCCGCGCAGGTTTATCCAAAAGGCGCGAATAATGCCCCACATGTCTACGCCGGGGTTGCTGTAGAAATTTTTGTCTTCGGTGGCGATGGTTGCTTGTTGCAGGGGGAGCGGGATTTGCTCGAGGGGGAGGCTGATTTGGCGGCCGTAGGTGTCGTCTACGAGGTCATAAAGCACACGGCCGTGGACATCTACAATGCGTACGCTGGGCGTCACAAACCGCTCTGTCAGGCTATCGGGTGCGGGCAAATCTGCCAAAAGCCACGCATACCCCCCACCCAACAGGAGTGCCAGTAGCAGAATGAAAATGAGAATTGTTTTTTTGAGCATAGGTTTGTCGGTCTTTTAACGGTGTCAGGTGTCACGTGTCAGGTGCTTTTCTCTCTGGATGTGGCTCGTTTAGCCAAGATAGTCTCTTCTCAAAAATCTGGGCACTTAGCAGGATTCCATTAACCGCTCTTGATAAAAAGTACTTGGAGATGACTGTCGCCCATGTTTGAGGAAGGTAGCCAATGCCGTCGTTCTTAAAGCTTACGGCTTACGATATTGGTGACAAGTTAAGGTTTTTGGCCTCAGGTCAAGGTCAAAACAAACAAGCCAAATCCGTTTACGGCCGCCTCCGCCCGGACATAAATGTCTGGGCTACGAAACAACGGCGGGTAAACCCGCCTTTTAAGCCCCGTTTACGGGGCGTTGCCTCGTAGCCCGCCGATTTTGGACTTTAAGAAAATAATTCGGTAAAAGATTTTGCCTTCTGTGCTGGTGCATAGGCCGAGCCGCCGCAGGCGG
>JBGTIZ010000192.1:0-12385 GCA_041745395.1 Promineifilaceae bacterium (SeqCode)
GGGTCTACGAACAACTTGTCAAAAAAGTTGACATAATAAGTAATCCACATTCAAAGCAAGCGTTTCAGGCAAAAAAATTGACATAAAGCTAAATTTTCTGTGTCCAATCTTGCTTTTAGAACCACTTTTTGATGTTATGTAAATTCACTGACAAGTTGTTCGTGCACCCGGGGGCTGGGGGTGGTTGTGTATCTGGCGTTGTTGGTTATACTTGCCCTCTTTGATTGTCTAGCACTGCCCCCACATACCGCTCATCTACACCTACCCCCCGCAGGAGATTTCCTATGACTATTCGTTTCCCCACTTGGCTATTGTTCTTTTTGGTTGGCTTTTTGATGTTGAGCTACACGGCCGTGTCCCTCTCCGCCCCAAACACCCCCGACCCTGACCCCACCACCATAGACAACGGCGAACTTCGTGCCCAACAAAGACAAGCTCAGATACAAGACCAGCAAGCTCCCCAGAACCTGCCCGCCCTGAGCAACATGCCCTGCGTAAACGGCATGGCTGGCAACTACCCCTGCCACGAAGTGGATCTGCTCGCCTTCATGCCTCTGGCGACGATTGGCGGCGGCAACGGCAACGACATCTGGGGCTGGACCGACCCGCTGGATGGGAGTGAATACGCCATTATGGGGCGCACGAACGGTACCGCCTTTGTAGACATCAGTGACCCGTATAACCCCGTCTATCTGGGGAATTTACCGACCCACAGCAGTAACTCCACGTGGCGGGACATTAAAGTGTACAAGAATCACGCTTTTATTGTCAGCGAAGGAAGCAATCATGGGATGCAGATATTTGACCTGACCCAGCTACGCAATGTGAACTTTCCTCCGATGACCTTTAGCAATACGGCGCATTACAATGGCTTCAGCCGGGCCCACAACATCGTCATCAACGAAGACAGTGGTTACGCCTACGCGGTGGGGACAAATACCTGTGCCGGCGGGTTACACATGGTGGATATCAATGCGCCGGCCGCGCCACTATATGCGGGCTGTTTTTCCACTGATGGGTATACCCATGATGCACAATGTGTTATTTACAATGGCCCGGATGAGGATTATCAGGGGCAGGAAGTTTGCTTCAACTCGAACGAAAATACGCTAACCATTGTGGACGTGACCAGTAAATTCTTGCCTGTACAACTATCTCGCACTAGTTATTTAGGACAGCGCTACACCCATCAGGGGTGGCTGACCGAAGACCACGCCTACTTTTTGCTAAATGATGAGCTAGATGAAATGAATAATGGGCACAACACGCGCACCTACATTTGGGATGTGCAAGACCTTAACGCACCCGTGCTACTTGGCTCGCATTTGTCCACAGCGGCGGCGATTGACCATAACCTATACGTGCTTGGAAATTATGTGTACCAAGCCAATTATCGGGCTGGGTTACGGATTTTGGAGCTGACCGATTTGGCAGGCGCGACGATGACCGAGGTGGGCTATTTTGACATTTATCCACTTAACAACAATGCCTCTTTTAATGGAGCATGGAGCAATTACCCTTATTTTGAGAGTGGGACGATCATTGTGAGTGGGATTGAGCAAGGGTTGTTTGTGTTGCGGGCGACAAATGTAGAAGAAGAGCCGGCTGTAGCGATTGATTTACAAAAAACGGTGGGGCTGGGCATGATGGGTGAGGAGTGCCCCACGGCCGTGCATCTCACCCTACCCCCCGGCGGCGGAGAGGTGCATTATTGCTACGCCGTGACCAACAGCGGGGAAGTGACCCTGACGACCCACAGCTTGGTGGACGACCAGTTGGGCACGTTACTGCTGGACGAGCCGTATGAGCTGGCTCCGGGGGCGCAATTCGTGGTGACGGCCACGGCCGTGGTTACCGACAGCCTCATCAGTTCTGCCACGTGGACAGCCAGCAGTAGCGGCGGCATTACAACCACCGCCACGGCCGGGGTCACCCTGACCGTTCCCAAATTAAACGATAGCCTCACCCTCTTGAAAACAGTTGGCTTGGCCGGTGAAGATGCCCCCGATTGCCCCAGCGAAGACACCCTCCAACTGCCCGTGGGCGGCGGGGAAGTGACCCATTGTTACCACCTGTTTAATCAAGGTAACATCACCCTGACCATGCACAGCGTGGTTGATGACCTGTTGGGGTTGGTGTGGGAAGATGAGACGTATCAGCTGTTGCCTGGGGAGAGTGTGTGGACAACGGCCACGGCCGTGATAACGGAAAGTGTGGTCAGTGGCGCCATTTGGACGGCTAGTTACCAAGGATCGCCGATTACAGCCACGGCCGTGGCGACCATCACCGTGACCCCCACCATTTATGATTTTCAACTATCTAGCCAAGCGGCCATAAGTGGGACGGTGGGCACGGCCGTGAGTTACACCCTGCACCTGACCAACAGCGGCAACATCACCGACAGCTACGCCATCAGCTTGACCAACGGCTGGGGAACCAGTAGCGATTGGCTAGACCCCGTCAGCCTGGCCACTGGGCAAAGCATCACCCTGACCGTGACCATAACTGTGCCCGAAGGGGTGGAGCATGGGACGCAGGATTTGTTAACGGTGATGGTTCGTTCCCTTGGGGATGAGGCGTTGATGATGGAGCGAGTGTTCACGACCACGGCCGTGGTTCCGCCCACTACTATCTATCTTCCCCTCATCACCCGCTGACCTAGCTTTCCAGTTCAGATTAGTCAGATTGGTCCAATCTTTGAGATTGGACCAATCTGGCGGTCATCTATACTTATTCGGTATCAGCCACGGTTATCAACGGCAAATACAACCGTAACGACTCTGGTTCAGCGGGCAAATCCACCTCGAAAATATACAGCCCCCCACCCGTACTGCTCACCGTGACCTGCTTCTCATTCCCCCACCACGGGAAGGGACTCCACGCCCCGTTCATAATGGGGCTACCGCTCTCGGGAACCATATCAAAATAAGCGACCTCTTCCAGACCAACTGCCCCGACATCCCCCAAGCGCAAAACGCGCAAGCCAGCCTGTAGATTGGCCTGATAGGCCAAATCCCCTTTGACCAAAATATCATGATCCATCGCGGCCGTGTCATACTCAAAATAGCCGACGTATACAGGTTGCTCAATCTGCTGGATATCCATGATGTAAAGGCGGGTGTTATGCCCGTGCATCATCTCGTCCATCATGTCGGTCATAAGCCAGTAGCGGTGGTCGGCGGTTAATGTGCCTTGATGGGCACGATGGATGCCAGGATAGAGAAAAGTGGTGGTGCGGGTGATGTTCTCTTTGTCGGTCACATCATAAATGCTGATGTTGTTGTCGCTGGCGATAAAGCATAGCTCACGGCCGTGGTAAGCTTCATCGGGGCCGTGATAAAGCAGACATTCCGCATCCGAGAGAGGCGGGTCGCCAAAACAGGCGACAAAGGTCGGGTTGAGCGGGTCGGCCAAGCTCAGGATGCGAATACCGGGGGCGCATTCATCCCCTGTCGTCCAGACGGTGTAGAGGTAGCCCGTGTCGGCGTTAATCCAGAGGTTGTGCCCCGTGTCGATGTCGCCATAATGGGCGGTGGCGGTGAAGGTGACGGGCAATGTGCCCGTCAGGTGGCGCAGTTGGGTTAAATCGAAAATCTGGATACCATTGTCGCTGGGCACATCGGCGACGATGTAGGCGTACTGTTGGTAAACGTGAATGTCCCACCAATCTGATTGTCCATCGGGCTGATGGGCTGGCAGGTGACCCAAGAAGAGGGGGGTTTCGGGGTCGGTGATGTCTACGAAGCCTGTGCGGTCACCGAGGCCGATGAGGACGTATTCACGGCCGTGTTCACCATCATCGCCAACATCCCGCCAGCCCCAATGCCCTGTGGCTCGCAAGCTGGGGTCGGTCACGCCCATTTCCGCCAGTGAAAGATGCCCCAACAGGTTGATGTTATGGCAGGGATAGTCGCCCGCTAGGCCATTTTCGCAATCGACGCGTCCGCTGGTTGGTTCTTGGCGGGTGGCTTGCACGGCCGTGTTGCCCCACCACAGCAAGCCCATCGTTCCCCCACAAATCAATAACAACCACAACATTCTTCCAATCATGCTTTCACCTCAAAATAGCGACTTAACGAATGAATAAATCACGCCCTCTCCCTTACGCTCTCTTGCTCAGCAGTGTCACCGCGCTCCTTTTGCTGACCACTCTGCTCACCACGCTCCACGCCGCGCCCCAGCCCAAGGAGGCGTATCGTACCGACATCATGCCCCTTGCGCCAACCCCGTTTGTGCCCGTGGGATCGTATCTGGGCGGGGATTTGGATGATATTAGCAACGCCATCGCCTTGGGGCCAGACGGGACGATTTATATCGCGGGGCTGACCCAATCCAACGTTTTTCCCCTCACCCCCACCCTGCGCCGCACGGCCGCGCCCGAACATGGGGAAGATGCGTTTGTAGCCAAGTTCAGCCCTGATGGGCAAGAATTACTCTATCTTTTCTGGATTAACGCCACGGATGGCAATCGGCCGGATGAGGCGTATGATGTGGTGGTGGATGACACAGGCGCGGCGTATGTGACGGGGCGGACGCGCTCGGTGGATTTTTGCGAGTTTTTGGGGAATCCGGGCGGGTTTGACCCGAGCTATAACGGGAATGGGGGGGATCATGATGCGTTTTTGTTCAAGATTAATCCCACAGGCACGGCCGTGGAATTTTGCACCTACATCGGCGGTTCAGATGAGGAGACGGGGCAAGCGCTAACCCTTGACCAGCAGGGGCGCATCTATATCATCGGCGGCACTTGGTCGGCTGATTTTCCCTTCACCAGTGAGACCCACACCAACACCGTGCAGGCGCGGGACAGTTTTCTGGTGCGGCTCAACGCGGATGGGCAAACCATCGAGTATGGCACGATTATGGGCGGGGCGGGGCAAGATGAGGCGCGGGGGGTGGCGGTGGATGACCATGGCCGTGTGTACGTCACTGGCTGGACATTTTCGTCTGATTTTCCCGTGACGGCCAACGCCCTGCAACCAGAGCGGCCGGGCGGGGTGGAAGCGTTTCTCTATGTGGTCGAGCCAGACGGGGCGGGCTTAATTTATGCCAGCTACGTGGGCGGGAGTGCTGAGGATAGGGGCACGGCCGTGGTCGTGGGACAGGACGGCAGGATTTATCTCGGTGGCTACACGCTCTCGCCTGATTTCCCCACAACGAGCGGCGCGGCGCAACCCGCTTATGTGGCGGGGTATGAGGGCTTTGTGATGCGGTTCGCGCCACTCATGCCTGAGGGCACGGCCGTGAATTACAGCACCTTCTTGGGCGGCGGCGCGGCGGGGGAGCCACCACTGGGGCAAAATGAATGGGTGCGAGATGTACAGGTAGATGCGTGTGGGCGGGTCACGGCCGTGGGCGAGAGTAGTTCGCCCGATTTCCCCACCACGCCGAATGCATTTCAGCAGGAGCGACTCGGCCCACAGGCGGGGTTTATCACCCAGCTTGCGGCGGACGGCACGGCGTGGCTTTTTGCTAGTTACTGGGGCGGCACAGGCACGGAGCGGCTGACCAGTGTCGCGTTGGACGCGCAGGGCGACCCGTATTGGGCGGGCAGTAGCTCGTCAACTGATTTGCCTTTTCCCCCGACGAGCTATAACGGGCAAAATAGCGGCAGTGCGGATGCGTTTTTTGCCCATGCCCCGCTGGGGAATCAGCTTGCGCTCACGCCGACGTTTACGGCCGTGCCGACGAGTGGGCCGCCACCGCTTATGGTGCAGTTTGATAATTTGACGGGGGGGGATTGCCTGACAGAGTTTCTCTGGTCGTTTGGGGATGGGGTGACGAGTACGCTAACGAGTGTGGGGCATTTGTATGAGCAGGTGGGGGTTTATACGGCGACGTTGCAGGTGGTACGGGGAGAGGACACGGCCGTGGGAGAGGTGCGGATTGGGGTGGAGCCGTATCGGCTGTATCTGCCTCTGCTGGGTCTGGTTGATTAGCCGCGAATAATGGTGATGACACGGCCGTGGGGCGTTTCCCCCATCTCCGTCGTCGTTCGTTCACTAATCGGCGGCAACCCTGAACGCTGGTCAAAAATCACCAGCCAACCCGTATCCAGCCCCAGCCCCGCCAGATACTCATCAATCTGCACCAACCCATCGGCCACGGGGTCTTTCTCCCCATCCCGCCACACCTTTAGCTCCATCCCCATCACCACATCCCCATACCAGAGGCCAATATCCATGCGGCGCGTCCCAATGGCATACTCCCGCTCCAGCCGTCCGCCACCATTCACTACCCTGTGCAAGAAAGCCATCAACACCAAATGGGGCGCAATCTCATGGTAAGCGGCACTACGGAGCAATGGTTGCCCATGTTGCCGCCAAAACGCCAGAAACGCTTCTAGCAATTTATCAGGGTCAAGCGACCCATCAGGCTTGAGCCATGAAGGGGCGATGCGGGGCAAAGTGAACACCGTGCCCGCGCTCAACATGCTGGCGATAACCTCCCGATAAATTGGATTGGCGATATTGATACCGCCGAGAGGGTCGAACCGAATCAGCCCTAAGTCCAACACATATTGCCGGTCATCGGCGGGGACATGATCAATCATTTGCCCGGCCAGCATGGGGGCGATGATGCGGCGCACCCGCTCTTCTTGGAGCTTTTCGGCCAAGCTGTCCAGATGGGTATCCATGCGCTTAATCAGCATTTCTTTGGCTTGGCGCACATGCTCCGGCGTGATTGGCTCTTGAAGATTATCCCGCAGGATAAAATCGGTAATTTGGTAGGCGATGGCGTTGACCAGCCACGGTTGTCCTTGGGTCAGGTCAAAGGCAAGTTGCATCGCTTCGGGGGTGAAAATTTGTCCCGTTGCGGTAGTGTGCTGTTGATATAGCTCTTGCACTTCCTCAAAGGTGAAGTTGTGCATGGTGAGGGAAGCAACTTTGATGTTGAAGGGACTGGAAGAGTACAGCCTATCCCGTCCGCCGGAAGTAACTTTGTAGTCGCGCACATCGCGCAGACCAATTAGCGCCAGGGCGTGGGGGAAGGCATGGGGTCGGCCCGAATAGCCGCCACGTAGCTGACGTAAGACAGAGATAAGCGTTTCGTCTTGGAGTGCATCTATTTCGTCAAGGAAAACAACCAAGGGGCGGGGGGCAAGCTGACTCCATTCGGCGAGGGCTGAGCCAATTCGTTGCCCCACGGCCGTGGGTGACCAAGGAGGAGGCTGAAGTTCGCGGGGGAGTTGCCAGCTTGCCATTTGTCGCCAAGAGTCGAGGATGGCGAGTTCCGCTTTATCGGGGTCGTGGTTGAAGGCGGCACCCACTTCCATGGAGACCAGCAGGGAAACGTATTGCCCAGAGGCGGTTAGCTCTTGGGCGAGGGCCATCATGGCGGTGGTTTTGCCGACTTGACGGGGGGCATGGATGACGAAGTAGGTTTGGTTGCGGATGAGGTATAGCACGTCGGGCAGGCGACGGCTGGGGGGGAGCATGTAATGGATGTCGGGGCGGCAGGGGCCAGCGGTGTTGAAGAAGCGTCTGGTCGGTATCATGGGTTTATTTTAACATATTATGTGGCTGGTTAGGCTGGTTGAAGCAAGCGGTGATACAGGATGTCTATCTCGTGTACCATTTTTTTTGCGCCAAACTCGGGGGCAAGTTCACGGCCGTGGGTTCCCATCTCGCGGCGTAATGTCTCATTTTGGAGCAATTGAATCGCTTTATCAGCCAGCGCGTGGGGCTGACCGGGTGGAACCAAAAAGCCATTGTGCCCGTCTTTTATCGCTTCGGCGGAGCCATCGGCGCGGGTGCAAACGATGGGTAGCCCCGTGGCCATCGCTTGGGGCAGGACGCGGGGCAACCCTTCCCAAAGACTGCTCAAGACGAATAAATCGAAGGCGGCCATAAGTTCGGGGATGTCTCGGCGGAGGCCGGTGAGAATGACACGGCCGTGTACCCCCCTATCCTGAATCCTCTGCGCCACCTCTCCCCGCAACGCCCCATCTCCCACGACCACCAGCCAAACATCTGGCAGTTCCCGCTGAATTTGGGCAAACGTCTCAATTAAATCGAGCGGTGCTTTTTGGGGGGAGAGGCGCGTCACGCTCCCGATGACCAAAGCTTCCTCGGGAATCCCCAACTGTCGCCGCATCTCCGCTGGGGCGACCTGCGGATGGCCAAACCGCTCTAGCTCAATCCCACTGCGAATGAGCGTGTAATCCTCGGGGCGGCCAATGCCTGCCGCCACCCCTTTCTCGATGTCTTTAGGAGAAACAACGATGCTGGCGTGACTGCAGGCGTGCCCAATTTTTTCGAGGGCGACGTAAAAGCGTCGCTTGCGCGGAGACATTTGGTCGTGAAAGCTCCAGCCATGCACCGTGTGTACGATAAGCGGTACGCCCGCCATTTTGGCCGCTAGCCGTCCCAGCACGCCCGCTTTGGAGCTGTGCGTATGGACAATATCGTACCGTCCCGCTCGCATCAGGCGGCGCAGATTGACCAATGCTTTGACATCGTTGGCTATGCTGACTTCCCGCAGTAGTTCGGGCATGATGGTGAGGTTAATGCCGCGCTGGCGGGTTTCTTCGATGAGGGAGCCTTCGGGGCCGGTTTGGGGACCGGAAACGATGTCTACGTGATAACGACCTGCGTACTCGGGCAGATGGTTGTGGTAATCGGCCGTGAGCATGGTGTTTTCTTGGGCACCGCCGATGATGAGGCGGGTGATGGGGTGGAGGACGCGCAGTTTGGGGGTCATACGGTATCTCGGAAGTTCATGCCTAATTTTTCTTGTAATAATCGTTCATAAAGGGCTTCGGTCTGGGTCACCATTTGCTCGATGGTGAAGTGGTCGGCGATGCGTTGGCGGCCCGCTTGTCCCATTTGGGTAGCACGGCCGTGGTCATTCAGCAAAGTGATAAGGGCTTGGGCGAGGGCGGTGGGGTCTTGGGGAGGGACAAGGAGACCTGTTTGGCCGTCTTGGACGAGTTCAGGGATGCCGCCCACGGCCGTGGACACCACCGGCAAGCCCGCCGCCATCGCCTCTTGAATCGCCACGGGCACGCCTTCCCAGCGGGAGGGCAATAAAAATATATCAGCCGAGGCCAAAAAGGGGGCGATGTCGGGCTGTTTGCCCAGCAAATGCACATGGGAGGTCAGGTTCGCTTCGGCTATTTGGGCGGCAAGGTGAGCATACTCTTCGCCATCGCCCACCCAGAGAAAGTGGGCGTGGGGGTGGCTGGTGCGGAGTTGGCGCAGGGCGGGAATGGTGTCGCGGTGGCCTTTGGCGGGGTGGAGGCGGCCGATGGTGAGAATGAACACGGCCGTGTCGGGCAACCCCAACTCTGCCAATAGTTTAGCTCGGGCAGTTTCACGCGGGGGCAAACTTAACGAAGGAATCCCATTATAAATTGTAATGTATCTCTCTGGCGCACCCTGCTCTGTAGAACGCATTGCCTCACATATAAGAATGGTACGATCGTCTAGGCGGCCTGTCCAGTTGTATAGGCGGGTGCGTAGGGGGATACCAAATTGGGAGGTGTGGCGGGCGGTAATGATGACAGGGGTTTGGGCTAGTCGTCCCATGGTACGGCCTAATAAGCTGGCGTGGTAGAGCCAGTTGTGGATGATGGCGGGTTTTTCTTGGCGTAGAAGTCGCCAGAATTGGTAGGGGGCAGTGACACGGCCGTGTTCACTCTTTTTCATCTGCAAATCATGCACGGGCACCCCTAACGCCCGCAACTCTTGAGACAATGGGGTCTGCCCATCATACAACGTGACCACTTGATGCCTAAACTGGCTGGTTGGTTGTGCCAGAACATAGCGCAAAACGTTTACCAAAAGCTGTTCGGCACCACCGTAGTTGAGTTCGGTGATGGTGTGCAGGACGAGGGGTTGGTTCATGGGGCTGGTGGGGCGGGGATGTGGGCTAACATTTGTTGCACGCGCTCGGCCCAACTGTGTTGGCGGCTCATCTGGTGGCGTACTTGTTGACGGGTGGGATTGTCTTCGGCAAGGGCGGTTTGCACGGCCGTGTGCCACGCCGCCTTATCATCCGCCAGATACACCCAGTCAGCCAATTCTAACGATTCGGGGGTGCTGGTAGCAACGATGGGCTTGCCCGCCGCCAGATATTCATACAGCTTGAGCGGGCTACGAAAATAGGCGTGTTCATCGCTGGTGTAGGGCAACAAGCAGACATCCATTCCCTTTACCAAAGAAGGCACGGCGGCAAAGGGGAATTTGCCGAGAAAATGCACATTGGGCAGTTTTTGCAGTTTTTGCAACGGGGGTGCGTCCATCGTCCACGGGTAGGTATCACCAACGAAAACGAGGGAGGCTTGGGGATTTTGTTGGGCAAGGTGGGTCAACAAATCGTAATTGAGCCGTTCGTTGATGTTGCCCAGATAGCCGAAGCGGGGACGGGGCAGGTGGGCAAGGGCAGGGTGTATAGGGTAATCTGGCTCTAGTGCTTGGGCAAAATGGGTGACATCTACGCCGCTGGGGATGCGGTAGGTGTGGGGATTGAAGGGTTGTTTAGCGGCAAAGGTGGGAGGGGAGTTGGCAAAGACGACATCGGCTTGGTGCAAGAGTTGTTGCTCCAGTTGCTGGATAATCTGCCGTTTGTGGCCGGTTGTGCCGACGGTGAATTCGTCTATGCAGTGGTAGACCACGGCCGTGTGCCCAAATTGCCCGATAAAAACAACCTGCTCCGGCTGATATAGCCATAAAATCTGCGGCTTAAACGCCAATTGTCGCAAAAAAGGGCGCAGAGCTTGGCGGATGATAACCCCATTCAGGCGAGCGATGGCGGGGGTGTAATATCGCCCCGGCAGTAGCGGCGGGGGAGTCCAACGCCACAAATTGGGTTGGAGCTGGGCTGTTTGCGGCCACGGCCGGCGGCGGGCGCGAAGTTCGGGGTATTTCCACAAATGTTCCAGCCCCGCTAATTTTTCGATGAACAGCACCCGATGCCCCCGCCGCACCAATTCTTGGCTCACTTGCTGGCGACTGCCCCACGGCCACGCCCAATCGGAAGAGGAAAAGAGAAGGATGTCGCTCATGTTAGTTGCTGGTATAGAGCTAATTCTGCCTGCACAATCTGGTCGAGGCTGTAGGTTTGTAGGGCGAAGTGGCGAGCGTTTTGCCCTAATTGCTGGCGCAAGGCAGGGTCAGCGAGCAGGGTTTGCAGGGCGGTGCTTAACCCTTCGACGGTGGGGGGGCAGAGCCAGCCGGTTTGACCGTGCTGGATAACTTCGCGGATGCCTTCGACATCGGTTCCTAACACGGCCGTGCCACAAGCCATCGCCTCGATTAACGCTTTGGGATGGCCTTCAAGCTGGGAGGGCAAGACAAAAATAGCCGCACGGTTTAGTTCCGCAGGGAGTTCGTCGTGAGCTAGTTGCCCCCGGAAAGTGACGGAAACGTTTAAACGATGAGCAAGAGCTTCTAGGGGTGCTTGCTCTGCGCCACTACCTATCAAAACAAGATGGGCTTGGGGGAGGGAGGCGAGGGCTTCAATGAGTAAATCAAGGTTTTTGATGCTGTTCAGGCGGCCAATGAAACAGACACGGCCGTGTACCTGCTCTATTTCTGGTTGCGGCGCAAAATGCGTGGTATCCACGTAGTTGGGGATGATGCTGATTTTGCTGGGGGGTAGCTGGTACTGGGCGATAAGGTCGTTCTTCATCACGGCCGTGGTCACCACCACCTGCGTCGCCTGACGCAAAACAAATGTTTGCAAACGATAAATCAAGCTCGTTTTTAACCCCGTTCCATGTTCACTACTAAAATGTTTACCCCACAAATACCCTGCCCGCACAATAACCGGCTTGCCATACAACTTGCCAGCCAAAATCGCCGTCCACGCCCCATCCAACTGATTTGTTTTATAGATGGTCGCTTGCCGTAGCGCGTGACGGTGCAAAAACGGCGCGATTAAGCTGTACAAATTAGGTGGAAACCGCCACCGATTGGGCAAAATGTGGATGCCCGCTAACGCCGTTTCATACTGCAATTCGGCGGTATCACCACTGGATACCAGCATAATCTCAAGGTTTTCCTGTTGACGCAGATGGCGATATAGCAATGTTTCCCGCTGAAACAAACCTAGTTTGTCCCAGCGGGCTAAGGGGGTGTTGCGCGAAAGGAAGAAGGCAAGGTAGGGTTTCATAACGGAAAAATGCGGGGTACAAAAAAGTGACGGTGGTGTATGTTCACGGCCGCGGCTCCCTGAGTAATGGCTCATATAACTCATGATAATAGTGCGCGGCCACCAACGGCCAATCATACGCCTGCACGGTTTGTAACCCGTGGCTTGCCAGTAGGGCGCGTGTTTCAGGTGATTCGATGAGATGGCTCATTTGCGCCGTCAAAGATGACACATCCTCTATATCGGCCAGCAAGCCATTGACCTCATGCTGGATCACATCAATTGCAGA
>JBGTIZ010000193.1:0-2202 GCA_041745395.1 Promineifilaceae bacterium (SeqCode)
CCTACAACTAACAAAAAAGCCGCTCCCCATCTATCCAAATGGGAAGCGGCCTTTTTATTTTTGACGCCACGGCGAAGCCGTTTAAGGCACAGGAATCTGGATTTCTGTGCCAGGCTGAATGTTGTTGGGGTTGGTAATGATGTCACCATTGACGGCGACAATGTCGGCAATAGAGACGCCGTAGCGCTCGCTGATGGCCGTGAGTGAATCCCCTTGTTGAACCATGTAGGGGATGGTGCGCACGTCGCCCGCCGCTTCATCAGCAGTTGTTTCTGAAGTTTCTCCCCCAGTCGCACCTTCCACCGTTACGCTAGACTCTTCCTGAATCACCAGCGGTATTTGTTGGGTATTCGTTTCTGTGTCTACCTCTATACTCGCGTCGTTTTCTGTCCCAGACTCAGTTGCCTCGTCCACCGGCTCATTTGATTCACTCTGAACAACCTCAGCGGGCGGATTGGCATTCATCACGGCGGGCACAATCTGCCCAAAAATAAGCGGCCGACTCGCCCACACAATAAACACCGCCCCAAACAGCACGGCGACCAGCACCCCAAACTTAACCCACTCTTTAATCATGTCACTTTGGGTCGTATCTTCATCGCTATCGCCATCATCATATTCGTTCTCGCGGCGATAATCGCTAGCAACCTCATCACGCGGGGCACGGTTAGGGGGAGATGTGGTGGTTGTGCGGGTTGTCGTTACTTCTTCTGTTTTTGCTTCAGTATGGGTGTTTTCTTCGCTCACGACAGACCTCCTGTGAGAGTTGTTGATTGACCGAACGAACGGGCTTGCTCGACTGTAAAAAGGAGAATGATATTAGTTTAACATAAAGCGGAGAAAAGATGAAACGTAGCTTAACAGAAATTGACCCCGACGCCAATAGGCGAAAAAAAAGACCCGTAAGAGGGTCACTAAACAGACGAGTTAGAAATTTCGGGTTTCGTGGGGGGGTCAAGCGTATCATGTTTCACGTGTCATGTGTCACGTACTTTTTTCCTTGGGCGTGGTTTGTTTAGCCAAAACGGTTACCAACTGACTCCACAAATTCCTGAACAACTACCCTCCTTTTGTTCATTGCTCCTTGCACCTTGTTCCTTGCTATATCTTGATTGGTTGCCGATTGGTGCGACAATGCTCGGCCGTGATGATACTGCGGATTTTTTGCACCGTCTCCTCGAGGCGGTCAGCGCGATTGACCACACAGTAATCAAATTCGTGGATGCGCTCCAGTTCATTGCGGGCGATTTCCAGGCGGAGGTCAAAGGAGGCGGAGGTTTCAGTACGACGGCCGTGTAAACGAGTAATGAGGGCATCTTCTGACTCGGCCGTGAGGAAGATAGAGATGGCTTGGGGGACTAATTTCGTAATGGTGGCCGCCCCTTGTGGGTCAACCCGCATCAGCACATCTTTGCCGCTAGCCAGAGCCTGCCGGATTTGCGCTTTGGGCACGCCTTTGTAGTTATCGTGTACGACGGCATATTCCAGTAGCTCGTCATCATCAATCAACTGTTCAAACTCTTCATCGGTTACAAAAATATAATCTATGCCCTCTATCTCATTCGGCCGTGGGGGGCGAGATGTGGCTGTGACCACAAAATGGAAGAGATTGGTTTCGGTGAGCAACGCCTGCACCACGCTATCTTTGCCCACCCCAGAGGGGCCAGAGATGATGACCATGAGGGGAAAGTCAGCATAGCGGTATAATTGGGGGGAAGCGTAGGCGTGTGGCTGGCGGGTTTCTATGACAGGATTCATGGCGAATGCTTCGGCTGAAAGTGATGAGTCTTTCGGGATTCGTGGGGGGTTTAAGGGTGTCACATATCAACGATTATGGACACGAACGCTAGACTTGTTTGGTCTAAGCGAGAAACCTGTTACCCTACGCCACGAATTCCCAAGGGGTCAAAATGATAAGATGTCTGTATCTTACCAGACTGCTTGATATAAATCCCGTGGGAGTTCATTAAAATTGAGCAAAAATCTGTTATGGCGTACTCTGTGGGTCAGCTTCCTGTTGCCAAACTGTATGGCACGGACGACAATTGGTTGCGGTGAGACAAAGCATTCAGCTAGTCAGCCTGTCAGCTAGTCAGCCATCTAAACTGCGTGCCAACCGCGCTTTTTCTCGAGCAAAAAACGGCTATTGAGGCTTGAAAATTTAATTCGGTAATAGCTGGCTTCGTCGTGGGCGCAGGCCAC
>JBGTIZ010000194.1:0-10906 GCA_041745395.1 Promineifilaceae bacterium (SeqCode)
CCAAAACTAAAAAATCCCCCCATTCGTGCCGAGCCGCCGCAGGCGGCGAGGCGTGTTGCCTAGTTAGCTGACTCGCTGAACGCTTACCAATGAGGTTTAACCCATGACCCTGTACGAAGTTTTGAAACAATTCTTTGATGAAGATGATTGGCCCTATAATGAAGACAAAGACGAGAACTCTCTGTACACGGCGTTTAGCCCGACGGGCGACCGCTCTTGGCGCTGTCGCGCTATGGCGGATGAAGAGCGAGAGACGGCTCTCTTTTTCTCGCACGCGCCTGCGAATGCCCCCTATGAGAGCCGCCTCGCTATGAGTGAGTTTCTGACCCGCGTCAATTATGGTTTGTTCGTTGGTAATTTTGAGATGGACATCAACGACGGTGAAGTCCGCTACAAAACCAGTTTGAATGTGCAAGGGGGAACCTTTAACCCCGCTTTGGCGCGTAACTTGGTCTATACCAATGTGCTGGCTATGAAGCGGTATCTGCCCGGCATTGAAGCAGTTATAGCAGGCACAATGACGCCTGTGGAGGCGCTGGCCATGTGTGAGACGGATTAGGCGTTCTCTTTCGTCACTCATAATTTGTACATCGTCCTTTTTTCAGTAAGTTCAGCTTCTTGTTATGAACCACGGCCGTTATCGTCTGCTCAACCTTATCTATGAAAGTGAACACGGCCAGCAACATCTCGCTGAAGACGAGAAGCTAGGGCGCGAAGTTGTGGTGAGCCTGTTGCCGCCGCGCCCGCCACTGGCGCGTTGGGAGCGTATTCGTCGCCTGACGACGGTCAAACATCCGCATATTGCCCAGATTTATGATTTTAAGCTGGATGAAGGGGGCGTGCCGCTGGTGGTGACGGAGGCGGCTACGGCGTCAGTGGGGGTGGGGTCGTTGCCGCTCCCCACGGCCGTGTCCCAATTCATCCACCTCGCCGACGCCCTGGCCGTGGCCCACCAAAACGGGCTGACACACGGCCGTGTGTCTCCCACCTCCATCCGCCACCACCCCCACAAAACCGACCTGCTCTGGGCAGATTGGCCGCTGACCACGTCCCTGCCTGATGCCCTGCCCCGCGACGACGTGCGCCAGCTTGTGAATTTGTTGCGCCACACGGCCGTGGACATCCCCCCCCCGCTCGATGCCCAACTCGACACCTTTCTTGAGCAAGAAGAGCCGACCGCGCTTGGTTTAGCTCGCCTGCTCCGCACGGCCGTGTTGCCTGACTCCCAGCCTGACCCAGACCCCCCACCAGCCAGCGAAACCCCGCTCCCAACGGCCCCAAGCTTTCTTTCCCCCAGTGAACCCCTCCCCCCGCCTCGCCTCTCTTTACGCCTTATTCCAGACCTCGTTACCCTGACCGCTGGCGAAGCGACCACCTGCACCGCCGACCTCGTCAACGAAGCCAGCATCGTCATTCACGTCGCCCCCCACGTGACCGGTCTGCCCGCCAGTTGGCTGACCTTTGAGCCGCCGCTTCTTCAGCTTTTGCCGCAGGAAGAAGCGCAACTGCGTCTGACCATCACGCCGCCGCGCAGTAGCGAGGCGCGGGCGGGGCAATATGCGTTTGAGTTGCAGGCGTTGAGCGTGGAGCATGAGGGGCAGGTCGCGGCCACGGCCGTGGGTCAGGCCACTGTGGCCCCTTTTGTGCAGGTGCACACCACCCCTCTGCAACCCGCTCAGCTCAAAAACCACGGCCGTGTGGCCCTCACCCTGCACAACCAGAGCAACCGCGCCGTTACGGGGCAAATCAAAGGGCTGGATCAATCAGGCCAGCTTGTGCTGGGTGGTGTGCCCACCAGCTACACGCTCCAGCCAGACGAACACACGGCCGTGGACATCGAAGCCCGGCCGCGCCGTCGCCCCCTGCTGGGCACAAGCGAGCGGCTCTCTTTTGAGGTGCAGGTCACGGCCGAAGGCGACCCCCTCGCTAGGCACACTGCCCAGCTCGAAAGCCGCCCCTATCTGCCCCTCTGGGCGTTGCCGCTCACCACTGTTCTGCTTCTGTTTTGCTGTATGGCGAGCTTCTTTCTCTATAGCAGTGCCCAAAATCGCGCTTTGGCCGCCACCGCCAGAGCCGAGGCCATTATCAACGAACAAAATATCGCCGCGACCTTGACCCGCGCCGCCGTGGAAATCATTCTGGTGCAAACGCCGCCCACGGCGACCTTTGCCCCTCCCACGCTTATCCCCACGCTGACGCCGCGCCTGATTTTTAGCCCCACGCCTAGCCACACCCCCACGCTTGAGCCAACGGTGGCGGAGGATGATACGGCCACGCCGACCATTATCCCTTCGCCCAGCCTGACCCCCTCGGCCACGCCCGCCCTGACGGATACCGTGCCCTTTACGCCCACGGCTACCCTCACCATGACGCTCACCCCCGAGATAACGGCCACGCTCACCATCACGGACACACCAACGCTCAGCGTGACGGTCACGGTCACGCCAACGGGTACGGGTACGGTCACGCCGACGGCTACGCTTGAAACAGAAACAGATGAAAATAGGCAGGGGGATGAGGCGACTGTGCCGCTTAACACGGCCGTGTTGACCCCCCTCTGGCTTTTCTATTTAGAGCAAAACGAACGAGTGGGGCATGTGGCTGACCGCTTACATGCACCGTCAACAGAATGGGTTATACTAACTCGTGATATGGCTCCCAAGAAGACGTTCAACTTCTCGCTCGGCAGTTACGAACTGTTTTAATAAAACTGCTCATCACATTTGCCTCATGACTTATTTGCCCCGTCGTTTTCTCAAACCGATTTTTCTACTCGCTCTTCTGCTCACGCTGACAAGCTGTAGCGGCGTACAGCGGCAGTGGCAACAGGTGCAAACGGGCGGTATCACGGCCGTGTTTACCTTTATCTTCAGTTGCATCATGGTTGCCATCGTCCTCCTGCTGATGTTTGGCATCTTCAAACTGCAACAGCGCTACCGCGTCCTGCAACTCCTGCGCCCTGGCATGTGGCTCACCCGCATCCCCGTCATCGGCCCATACGTGGGGCAAGCTCTGGGCTTGAAGCAAGATTTGCGCCAGTTTGAAAGCATGAAGCGCACTGTACAGGATTACAGCAAACAGCCCGCCGCCTCCACCAGAACGCGCTCTGGCGCGGCTGGGCAGACGGGTCAGAAGGAGTTAAAAGAGCTTCAGAGCGGTTTTGGCAAGCTGTTCAAGCGTAAAGAGGCCAAGCAACTGCTTGACAAAGGACAAGATGTGGTCAGCGATGTGGCCGAGACGGTCAAAGAAGCGGCCACTTCTGATGATAACCTCGTTAACATTGGCGATGCGCCACGGGCGGTCGCGGCCAGCACCACGGCCGTGTCTACCACCACTCCCACCACTACACCCCCTTCCGAATCAAACGGGCAAGCCCCCCGTCTCGACTCCGCCATTATGCGGCTCGGCCGTGCGCCCGTCCCCCCCGAATTCCTCTTCGACCTGCCCACCGCCACGGCCGAAAACGAAGCTGATTTTGTGGGTCGTCGGCTAGACCGCTACCAAATGGAAGCGTTCCTTGGCGGGGGCACGCTCAGCAACCATTATCAGGCGTATGACCTCAAGCTTGCCCGTCCTGTTTTTGTCAAAGTGATTCACCCCGGCGTTGCCGACCAAGAGAATCTGCAAGAGCGTCTGCTCCAAGAGGTGCGCCTCACGGCCGCGCTCGATCACCCCAACATTGTCGAAATCTTTGATTATGACCAGTACGACGGACATCTTTACCTCGTCTATGAACTGGTCACTGGCTCTACGGTCGACGTTTATTTGCGCCACATGCGGGAGCAGAGGGGGCATGTGCCCCTCAGCCAAATGTTGATAATCGCCGCGCAGGTGTGCGACGCCCTACATTATGCCCACGCCGAGGGCATTCCCCACGGAAGCGTCCAACCCAAGCACATCATGCTCGAGGCGGCCTACCCCCATCAGCAAACGGAGCTACAAGACCAAGGGTTAAACCTGACCGTTAAAATCACCGATTTTGGCCTCGGGCAACTCATGCAGAATATCAGCGATGTAGCCCCCAGCATGTGGCCTTATCTGGCGCCAGAGCAGTGTACGGGGGAAACGGCCGACGGCAGAGCCGATATTTACAGCCGGGGCGTCATGCTGTATGAGTTGGTGACGGGGCAGGTTCCCTTTCCGGCCGAGTCGTTAGACGAAGCGATTGAGCAACATTTATACAGACAGCCCGTTAATCCCACGGCCGTGCGTTCTAGCCTGCCCGCCAGCGTCGAAGACCTCATTCTCAAAATGATGGCCAAAGAGCCAGCCGCGCGTTTCCAAACGGCGGAAGCCCTCGCCGACGCCCTGCGCCGCTTGGCCGCCACGCTCTCAGACACCATCGAGGCCACCAACCCCGAGCTAGCGGGCATGCGTGAAGGGCTACACGCCGTTATCATGGCGCCTAGCGAAGCCCCGCGCTACGTGAAATTAGAGGGCAGGCGGCTCACGCTGGGCACGGCCGAGGATAACGACATTGTCTTGCCGGGGCGGGGAGTTGACCCCCATCATGCGCGGCTGGAAGCGACGCGGCTGGGCTGGGCGGTGCTGGATGCGGGGAGCCAGACGGGGACGTATATTGGCAATGCGCGGCTGTTGCCCGATTTGGCCGAAGAATGGTCGGCGCGGCAGGCGATTTTTATCGGCCCCTATGAGATTCGGCAAGAGGTGTTAACGCTGGGCACGCTCCCCACGGCCGTGTCTCTAGCCCCCGCCGCCAGTTTACCCCTGCCCGACCTGCCAGCGGAACCCATTGTCACCCTGCGCCTGCTCCCCAAGCAGGCCGTGGTCGAAGCGGGCGACCGCCTAGACGTGCAAATTCACCTCAACAATCAAGGAACCAGCGTTGACCATTTTCGGGTGGCGCTGACGGGATTGCCCAGTGACTGGCTCTGGCTGTCCGACAACGATTTGCAGTTGCTTCCGGGGGCGCAGGGCTTTTTGCTGTTGACCATTCAGCCGCCGCGCACCCCTGCCGCCACGGCGCAGACGCACCCGTACACGGTCACGGTGCGCCCTGTGGCTCAGCCGCAGGGTGGCACTAGTAGCACAGGCGAGGTGACGATTCGGCCGTTTGTGGCGGTGCAGGTGGATATGCTCCCCGAGCGTATCAAGAATAAGGGCACGGCCGTGGTCACGCTCGCCAACCAGAGCAACCAAGCCATTACGGCCACCGTTGTGCCCCGCGACGCGGGCGAAGAGCTTGTTTTTGAACGGCAGTACCCCGCGCCTGAGATAGACGAGACGAGTGAAGCGGCATCGTCCAGCTTAGAGCTAAGTGCGTCCCCGCACACGCTGGCTAGCAGTGAAACGCTGACCGTGCCCCTGCTGGTGAGGGCGGGGCAACGGCCGTGGCTGGGCACAAGTCAATACGTGCCCTTTGAAGTGAACGTGATGGTGGGGGAGCAGGCTTTTCCCCAGAGCGGCCAACTGCAAATCACGCCGCGCATACCCATTTGGCTGGCGTCGCTGGCCGCCTTGCTGATTCCCTTTTTGTGTCTTTTGCTGACCTTTGGCGGGAATTATTATCTAACGCAACAGGAGGCGGCGACGCAGGCCACGGCCGTGGCGCAAATGACGCTCGACGCGGCGGCCATCGTGCCGACAGAGACGCCCGCGCCACCGCCCGACCCCACGCCGGACCCTCTGCCGCTCACTTGTTTGGACATTAAACGGCTCAACAGCACGGCCGTGAGTGACACCAACCCCAACGAACCAGTCGTTATCGTCGATGGGCAATACACGCTTTACCTCGGCCGTGCGGCTGATTTGCCCCTGACCATTTATTGCCACAACATGGCCGAAAACCCGACCGAATATTTGACCCTGCCCCAAGCCAATAGTGACAACAATTTCAGTATTGTCGCTTATCCCAGCGCCGAGTTGGTTGCCATTTATGAAAAAGTGCGCTTCGACCCGCGCTCCCTTTTTATAGACGCCACCGACCGCACCTTTGCCCAAGTGAGCGGCACACCGCCCCCCAATCGCAACGTCACCCCGCCCGATTTTGGCACGGCGATGGGGTGCAACGAAGGCACAAGCTCGAGCGTGACGGGGCGGGGCAATGTCAACCTCAGCGGCACGGGCTTGCGCTTGGCGGATAGCGTTGAGTTTGGGCGGTATGGGCTAGATATTTCGGGGGCGGGGGCGCAAATTGCCCCCAATCGGCAGGTGGTTACGCTGGCTATTACGGGTCGCTGTGGTTGGGTCACGGCTGGGACAAATATCCCGCTCGAATACCTTCTGCCCCTTGCCGATGAAGAACCGCTTGAGCCAGAAACAAGCGACCCCGATCCGCCCCCGACCAGTCCGTAATCAATTGTAAATGGTAAAGTGCCAATGGTGAATGGTAAATGAACACCAGCGTTCACAATTCACAATTCACCATTCACCATTCACCATTTACAATTCTACTCCCCCACGGATTTAGACATGTAAATGTCCGGTTTGCCACGGCCGTTGGCGTCGGGCACGATGCCAGTGACCACGTAGCCAAGCTTGCGGTAGAACAAAAAGGGGTGGTTGCGCCCCAAATCGCGTAGGTTGGCGATGTGAGCAGGCACGTCGTCGTAGAGGTGGGTGTGGGCGAGGGAGGTCATGCCGCTGTCGTCGTCTGTGCCGAGGGTGAGAGTGAGTGCGCCGCGCTGGGCGGCTTCTGCTTCAAAGGCGGCGACGAGAACACGGCCGTGTCCCCTCCCCCTATACTCCCGCCGCACCACCAGTGGATGAAGCTCCCACACCCGACCATCATACTCGGGCAGACCCCCAATCCAGCCGATGAGCGTGTCGCTCGTTACCTCTATCAACCCAAAGGCGAAGCCGTCCGCTAGCACCTCGGCGACTTCTTGCCGAGCGAGTTCCAAAGTCGGCCAACCGCTTGGTTCGTCAAAATGCTCAACGAGCAGGAGGGCGGCTTGTTCTAAAATGGGTGGGGTTTGCTGGTGTAGGGGGACAATTTTTGTTGTAGTCACATTGTTCCTGCTCGCTATAGCAATCGCTTGGCGATAATCTCCTTCATAATTTCCGTTGTGCCCCCACCAATCGAGAGAATGCGATTGTCCCGATAGAGCCGCTCCACCAGATACTCCCGCATATACCCATACCCCCCAAAAATCTGTACCGCCTCATACGTCACCGCGTCGCTAACCTGCGTGGCGAACAGCTTCGCCATCGAGACCTCGGTGATTTGGTCTTGTCCCGCCTCCATTTGGGCGGCGACGCGATAAGTGAATTCGCGGCTGATGGTGATTTGGGTCGCCATGTCTACCAGCTTGTGGCGCGTGACTTGGAAGCCCGTCAATGGCCGTCCAAACGCCTCACGTTCTTTTGTGTAATCCAAACAGGCTTGCAGGGCGAGTTCGGCGGTCATGTTGGCCACGACGGCAAGTTGCAGGCGTTCTTTTTGGAAGTTAGCCATGATGGCGTAGAAGCCCATGTTTTCCTGCCCAATCAGGTTTTCGACGGGGACGCGGCAATCAGCAAAGAAGAGTTGGGCGGTATCGGAGACCCACCAGCCCATTTTTTTGAGCGGGGTGGAGCGGCTGAAGCCGGAGGTGTCGGTGGGGATGACGAGCAGGCTGATGCCGCCTGCGCCTGCGCCGCTGGTGCGCACGGCCGTGGTCACGAAATCAGCCCGAATGCCGCTGGTGATAAACGTCTTGCTCCCGTTGACGATGTACGCATCGCCGTCCCGCACGGCCGTGGTCTGGATATTGGCTACATCGGAGCCGCCCCCCGGCTCGGTGATGGCCAGGGCGGCGATTTTTTCCCCAGCCAGCACGGGGGGGATGAAGCGGGACTTTTGCACGGCCGTGGCAAAATGCAAAATCGGCGGCAAGGCAATATGCAACGACCCCAAACTGGCACTCAGCCCCCCCGAACCGGGGCGCATCAGCTCCTCCCAGACGGCAATTTGGGCGAACAAATCACCCGGTGTGCCCCCCAGCTCTTCAGGGTAGCCAATGCCCAAAATGCCGACCTGCCCCGCCTTGCGGTACAGGTCACGCGGAAAACTGCCCGCCTCTTCCCATTCATCAATATAGGGCTGGATTTCCCGCTCAACAAATTTGCGCGTCGTCGCGCGGAGCATGTCGTGTTCGGCGTTGAAGTAGGTGAGGGGCTGGGATGAGGTCATGAGGTATCTATCAGGCTAGGTCGTATTCAAACGTGTAGAAATGCTTGCCATTCTCAACGGTAATGGACATCGTGCCCGACAGGCCAACCAGTTGACCCGTCCCCGAATCGGGAATCACTTCCAAAATGAGGCGACCTTGTCCCCGCTTCATAATGCCAAAATGTTGCAGGACAAAACTCCCTTTTAGCCCGTCCAAAACCCCTTCAACCTGCTCAATGACCACATAGCCCGCCGAGCCTTGCACGGCCGTCATAGCGTTCAGCATTTCCCCTTTGCTACTGCCCTGCAAACCGCCGCTAAACGTTTTGTCCAGAGACATACGGCCAAGTTTTGTGCCTGCATGTCCCTCGGCGTAGGCGGTCAAGGGCTTCAAGGTGACGTTAAACTCGCCAGATGTTTTTATCACGCTTCATCCTCCTCGTCCTCATCGTCGTCTTCATCCTCCACGGTGTCCCACACCATGCTGTGGTAAACGACTTCAAACCATTCATCGAATAAGGCGGGTGTACGCGGCCGTGGCCAGACATCTTCCTCCTCCGTCCAATTTTCTAGCTCCTGCTCTAGCAAAAAAACCTTGCCATCTTGCAGATAAGCGTCAACTTCCGCCTCCGTGTCAAACTCAGGGATGAGCAAGACGGTCGCGTCTTCGTTGATTTCCTCTAGCGTTATCTCATCCAGTTCCAATTCAGCAATTGAATGAATCCATTCCAAAACGGGATACTTCGCCCGAATAACCAGTGCATTACGTTTAATGAGTTCCATGATTTTATCCTTTGTTGAGTGTGAGGTTTATTGAGCATTGACCATTGACAATTAGCAATTGACCATTAACGTAGTTTCGCCCGCAGATATTCGCCGAGCGTTTTTGCTTGGGCATCGGGACGCACGGCCGCGGCCACACCGTCCCCCAATAACCCTTTGACGACAAAGTTGACTGCCCGCAGGTTGGGCAGTTCGTACCGTTCGATGGGGAATTGACCAATGTCGGGGAGCAATTCAGCCAAACGCACGGCCGTGAGCCAATCCACCAGCCACGCATACCCCTCATCCGTTTGCGCCCACACCCCCACATTCGCATTCCCCCCCTTATCCCCCGACCGCGTCCCGAATTTTTCCCCCGAGGGGGGAAGCAGTGCTGAGCGATGAGTGCTGAGCGATGAGGCTTCGACAGGCTCAGCCACCGTCTCGATAGATTCACCGGTCGCTGAGCTTATCGAAGCGGCTCCCTGCACCATGAACCCTGCACCTTGCTCATTGACCATTGAAATGATTTGCGTCAGATGCTTTTGGCTGACCAAGGCCGGCCAATGTTTGATGAAGGGCGTCGCTTCGCTGGGGGGAGCGGTCAGGTTAAAGCCGGGGATGTTCGCCAGAGCGAGTTCGACTACTTTGGAAGAAAACGCCCGGCCGACCTTTTCCTTGTCCATATCCATTACCGTGATTTTGAGATAAGCAGACGCCTCTTCATTCGTGGCTGGATTGGCCTTATCGGAGCGGATTAACTGTTCATGCACCGCGCCAAATTTGTCCCGTCCACCCAAGCTGTCCCACAGCACCTCTTGCACAATTTCCGCTTTGCGCTCAATGTCCAGACCCGTCAGCACGATGGTCATATCATTACGAAAACCGCCAAAGTTGTTGATGGTCACTTTGGTGGTGGGGGGCGGCGGCGACCCTTTCACCCCGCTGACGCGCACCCGGTCTGGCGCTTCTTGGGTAAGCTGGGCCGTGTCGAAATGGGTGGTGACATCGGCCGTGGGGTAGGTGGGTGCGCTAATTTCGTATAACAACTGGGCGGTGACGGTTCCGACAGAAACGAGGCCACCCGTACCGGGATGCTTGGTGATGACGCTGGAGCCGTCGGGGTAAATTTCGGCGATGGGAAAGCCGATGTTTTTATAGGTGGGGATTTCCTCGATAAAAGGGTAATTGCCCCCCGTGCATTGCGGCCCACATTCGATAATGTGCCCGGCCGTGATGGCTCCCGCGAGCTTGTCCCACTCATCCCGCGCCCAGCCGTAATACCACGCGGCCGGTCCCAGCACCAGAGCCGCATCCGCCACACGCCCTGTGACCACGATGTCTGCCTCTTGTTTTAACGCTTCGGCGATGCCCCAGCCGCCCAGATACGCATTAGCGGAGATGGGAAACGTGTTTTCTTCGCGTAGTGACTTACCTGTGTCGAGATGGGTGAACAATTCACCCTCTTTCTGCAAAGCAGAGAGGCGGGGCAAAATATCATCGCCCGTCACGGCCGTGATTTTAGGCGTCAACCCTTGGGCAGAGGCCATCTCTTGCAACGCCTGCGCCAGCCCGACAGGATTCATGCCGCCCGCATTGCTGACGATTTTTATCCCTTTCTCAAGACATTCCGCCAAGATAGGCTTGATTTGTTTGGGAAAGGTGGCGGCGTAACCCCGTTGCGGGTCTTGTTGCTTTTGGCGGGTCAAAATCGCCATGGTGAGTTCGGCTAAATAGTCGCCCGTCAGGACGTGAATCGGCCCGCCGCGCACCATTTCCACAGGCGCGGTAAAACGGTCGCCAAAGAAACCAGAGGCGTTGGCGATGATGAGGGGAGTGAGGGGGGGAGTGGGAATTGTCATGTTTTTCTCTGGAATGAGGGAGGAAGAGAGCTAGGGCGATTGCATACTAACTTGGCTGTAGCACCTTAAGCAAATAGGCTTCGTCCCAAGCCGCTTTCAAGCGTTTATTGGCAATACCGCACTTCGCACTTTTCTCCTGTTTAAGCAGGCTAGTAGCGATGTGACGTAA
>JBGTIZ010000195.1:0-17347 GCA_041745395.1 Promineifilaceae bacterium (SeqCode)
GAAAAATACCGCGTCCTCTCCCTCACTGTGCAAGAGCAGGTCACCCCCCTCGACGGCGCCACCTGGCAAAACGGCCAGCTAAACGGCAACGGCCTGCACCTCTCCGTCACCGAAGCGGCCGCCCCGCCCATTGTCGTCGTCAAAAGCATCCGGCACGCCGTCCCCGTCGGTGTCGGGGCAGGTCAGGGCGCGGGTGGTGCTGTCTTGGGTGCATTCCATGCCGTCTGGTAAGCCATCCCCGTTGCTATCCGCTTTGCTAAAGTCCAAATACCACATTCGCCCTGCATACTCAAAGCCGTGGATTTCGGCGTCGTCGGTTATGCCGTCGCCGTCCGTGTCTGCCCCAAATTCGGCGTGGATGGAGCTACCAAGTTGGAACACTTCGAGGCCGTCTAGCAGGGTGTCGCCGTCTTGGTCGGGGTTGTAGGGGTCACTTCCCAGAAAGATTTCTTGGGCATCGGTCAGGCCGTCGCCATCGCTATCTTGGCCGTTGTCGTACAAGGGAAGTTCGGGGGGTGGGTTGATGGTCACGCGCACGGCCGTGGGCGAGGTATCAAAACGGCTGAGCGGCTCTTGGTGCGGGTCAAAGGGGGACGTAGGCTGTGGCTCGCCCCTGTCTTGCTGGACGGTACGGGGCTGTTGCTCGGCATAGATGGTATCGTAAAACGCGCCCACTTCGGTTGCTTGCAGGAGCGGGACAACGACCATGCTAAAGATAAGGAGCAGAACCAGCCCGTTGTAAAAGTGGGGGGAACGATACCAGCGGAGCATAAGGGCGAGGCTGGACAGGATGAGCAGGGAGAGGGTGAGGTGGGAAACCACGGCCGTGCTGTCTAGGTTCGTGACCACGGCCGTGAGGGAAGCGAGTCCCTGCTGAAAGAGATTCCCGGCCGTGGGGGGCACGGCGGGCAGGTCGGCCCAATTCCGAAAATCAGTCGTAATCACGGCCGTGACCTGCTGATTTTTGTCGGGCGGAAAAGTGACCGAGATGGCTTGCCGCAGAGGCAGGCCGTGGGCGTCGAGCCATAGCTCGCCCGTGCCCGTCATCTGCACAAACTGGGTGGCTAACCCCAGCTCAATGCCTTGCGGCAACTTGCCCTCGCGGCGCATTTCGGCCGTAAATTGGTCGCGCATGTAGCGGGCAAAGGCGGGGCCGCTGAGATCGAACTGGTAATGGGTCGCTTCTAGCTCGAGCGCAGTGGCGTTGGCAGGCAATTCTTGGATGTTGGTCGCCGCGCTGAGAAAGCCGAGGGGGTCTTGTCCCGGGGCAAAAAAGTCCACGAGGTCGTCTACTTCTTGCCAATCGTTGGTGCTGGTGCGGGCGAGCGCACGGCCGTGTTCCACCTTGATTTCTAGCCCGCCACTGCCTAACAATACATTGCCATCTTGCCCCCACAGCTTGAGCGACATCGTTTCGCTGGCTTGGTCGAGGCTTCCTTCCAGATAGAGACGCTCGGTGGTGGGGCCGAGACCGACGTTGTCTAGCGTAAGCTGGGGGGTGGTTTGCTGGACAATGTTGGTGCTGTAGTCGTAGGCGCCGCTTTGGTGGGCGCGTTGCCAGGCGTTTTCCACGGCCGTGTGGGGCTTGGTGGTTTCCACGGCCGTGGCGAGTTGGCTCCAGCCCAGCCAGAGCGTAGCGAAAATGGAGAGTGTCAGCAGAGCAACAAAATAAGCGATACGGGGGGGCAACTGTTTCATTCGTTGTCTCCTTCTGGGGGCAGATGAGATAAAGTTTAGACTGGAATGTGGTTAGATAGTGAATCGGTAATAAATGTGTAGCGTTCTGCCGTATTGGCAAAATGATGGGTACATTGGATATCGGACTTTTCTCGCCACAGGCGTAGCATAAAAGTGTGCTTAGTGTGATGGTTGGGCGATGTTTTGGCGGTCATCTCTCTCTGTATTTGTTCGTCTTCAAATGATACAGTTGGAACGCTTCAAAAACGCTTCATGGGGGTATTCGCCCATCTGCAAAGGCTAAGAAACAGACTATCTGCTCGTTAGGATCATACGAGCGCAACAGTTATAACGATTCTATGACAGCAGACTCCACTTCTATCATTCCGCTTGGCTCTTAATCCACAGATTATTTGGGGCTTGACAACTCTGTTCTGTTCTTTACAATAGTGTACATATAACACTAATTGTTATTTTTATTGACCCATGCGCTAGCAGGAGAGAGCTATGTTTGGCATTCATTATCTAAAAGCAGGCCCAACGCAATATGTGTTTCATTACCAACACGGCCGTGTGCGGCATTCGGGCGTGGGGGCGGCCTTCTACTATTATGGCCCCGCCTCTACCATTGCCGTCGTGCCCATCGGTAGCGTGGATGTGCCTTTTATCTTCAACCAAAACACGGCCGACTTCCAACCCGTCACCGTGCAGGGACAACTGACCTACCGCATTATCAATGCCGAGCTGGTGGCGAGCATGTTGGATTACACCATTGGGCAAACCATTGAAGAATATAAGAGCGATGACCCTGAGAAACTGTCGCAGAGGCTGGTGAATTTGGTGCAGGTGGCGATGCGGGGCGAGGTGAGCAAGCGGTCGCTCCGCGAGGCGCTGGTGGCGACGGAGGCGACGGTGCGCGGGGTGCTGGCCTTTTTGGCGGACGACCCCGCGCTAGCGGCGCTGGGGGTGGAGATTCTCAACCTGTCTGTGCTAGCCATCAAGCCGTCGCCGGAAACGGCGCGGGCACTGGAGGCGGAGGCGCGGGAGGAGATTTTGCGGCAATCTGACCAAGCGATTTATGACCGTCGTAACGCGGCCGTGGAGCAAGAGCGGCGCATCAAAGAAAACGAACTGAACACGGAGCTGGCCGTGGAGGCGAAACAGCGTCAAATCCGCGAGGCGAAAGTTGAGGCTGATTTGGCCGTGGAGGGCAAACAGCAGGCCATCCGCGAGGTGCAACTGCGCGGCCAAATTGCGTTGGAAAACGAGCGCAAGCAGTTGGCCTCGGCCCGCGCCGATAATGCCCGCACCGAAGCGGACGCGCAGGCGTATGCCATTCGGGCTTCGCTTCAGCCGTTGCAAGCGCTAGACCCGCAAATGCTAGACTTGTTGGGGATGCAATCGGCCGACCCGCGCAAGCTTATTTCGTCTGCCCTGCGGGATATTGCGGCCAATGCGAACAAAATCGGCAATCTGAATATTTCGCCGGATTTGTTAGAGACGTTGATGAAGTAGTGAGAAACTTATCACCGCGCAAAATGAATTTTGCGGCTAAGCGGTGACAAACCTGTTGTTGATCCCCTCACCCCTAACCCCTCTCCCCAAGGGAGAGGGGAACTGGCTCCCTCTCCTGGGGGAGAGGGCGTTTCTTTCAACCTATTACCGAATTAATTTTTTAACCCTCAACAACAGGTTTAGGCGGTCAGAACCTGTTTCAACAGGTTTTCTCAACTAGCCGTTGATTTCAATCAATGGCTTAAAGCGGAGCGGCATAGATATGTATGACAAATTGGTTTTGGTGACCCGCAAAACGCGCTTAGAAGAGTTGGTTGAGCGGTTCAACACGAAAGGGCAAGCTAAGTTTTATATTGAGCATAGCAGTGGCAATTTTGAGCTGTATGAGGAGGAGCACGCCACTTATTACGCGGCTTTGTCTCGTTTGAAGATGGCGTTGCAGGGCATCTTGAAGGTGCAGGTGGTGGAGCGTTCTTTTTTGCCCAATTTTTTCTTTTCGCCGGGGGATGTGGTGGTGGTGTTGGGGATTGATGGGCTGGTGGTGAACGCGGCGAAGTATTTGTCGGGCCAGCCGCTGGTGGCGGTGAATCCGGACCCGCGCCATATTGATGGCTTGCTGTTGCCGTTTGAGGTGGGGAATGCCCCCACGGCCGTGCAATCTGTTCTGGCTGACAAACAGACAATGCGCCCCATTACCATGACCGAAGCGACGCTGAACGATGGGCAGACCTTGCTCGCGTTCAATGATTTGTTCATTGGGCGGCATGACCATGCGTCGGCACGCTATCGGATTGAGATTGAGATGGGGGCACACGGCCGTGGGGAAAACCAATCCTCCAGCGGCATCATCGTCTCCACTGGCGCAGGCGCCACCGGCTGGCTCAGTAGCCTCTTCAACATGGCCAATGGCCTGTTGGACGGCTTTGGGCGCGGCGACGGGCAGGCCATCCCGCCATCGTTGGGCTGGGAAACAGACAAACTGGTTTTTGTGGTGCGCGAGCCGTTCATCAGCAAAACGTCGGCGGCGGGGCTGGTGTGTGGGGTCATCACGGCCGAGTCCCCCCTGCGGCTGGAGTCGCACATGCCCGAGGGCGGCGTGATTTTTAGCGATGGGGTGAAGCAGGATTATTTGCCGTTTAATGCGGGCAGTTTGGCGACGATAGGGCTAGCGGCGCAAAAGACGAATTTGGTGGTGGCGCCTTAGGCTTGAGCGGTTACAAAACGGTATGGGTAGCGCGGTTTGCTCCCCGCGCCACCGCTTGCGCCGCCAACTCACCTACCCTCCCTGACCGACACCCTTTATACTAGGCGGGACAAATAACGTGGGGCGCATGACCCGCCCCCCAGTGTGAGGCTATTGAAGAAAGGGAGAAATGAGATGACGGAAGCGGAATTGTTGGCACGGATTGCCCAAGCGGAGCGGGAAGGGTGGACGGAGTTGGATTTGGAGGGGGAGCGGATTGAGCGGTTGCCGCCAGAGATTGGGCGGTTGACGGGGTTGCGGCGGTTGCGGGTGGGGGGGGAGCTTTTTAACCCAAATCCTTTGCAGACCTTGCCCGCTGAAATTGGGCAGTTGGTCAATCTGACCGAACTTGACCTCAGTCACAACCAACTCACGGCCGTGCCGCCCGAAATTGGACAGTTGCTCAATCTCACCCAACTTGACCTCCGTGGCAACCAACTCACGGCCGTGCCATCTGAAATTGGGCAGTTGGTCAACCTTACCACGCTTGACCTCCGTGGAAGCATATCTAGTAGTGGTGTTTTTAATGGCAAACTCACGGCCGTGCCGACCGAAATTGTACAATTAATCAACCTCACCACGCTTTCCCTTACTGGCAACCAACTCACGGCCGTGCCAACCGAAATTGTACAATTGATCAATCTCACCACGCTTGACCTCCGTTACAATAAACTCACGGCCATGCCGCCCGAAATTGGACAGTTGGGCAACCTAACTACGCTTAATCTCGGTGGCAACCAACTCACAGCCGTACCGCCTGAAATTGGGCAGTTACCCAATCTCACTTGGCTTTCCCTCAGTAGCAACCAACTCACGGCCGTGCCGCCCGAAATCGGGCAGTTGGTCAACCTCACCCAGCTTGGCCTCGGTAGCAACCAACTCACGGCCGTGCCGCTCGAAATTTTGCAGTTGGTCAACCTCACCCAGCTTGACCTCAGTTTCAATGAACTCACGGCCGTGCCGCTCGAAGTTTTGCAGTTGGTCAACCTCACCCAACTTGACCTCAGCTTCAACCTACTCACAACCATACCGCCCGAAATTGGGCAGTTGGTCAACCTCAGCAAGCTTTTCCTCTTTGAAAACCAACTCACGACCGTGCCACCCGAAATTGGGCAGTTACTCAACCTCACCCTCCTTCACCTTAGTTCGAACCGACTCAAGGCCATGCCGCCCGAAATTTGGCAGTTACGCAACCTCACCGTACTTAGCCTCGGTGGCAACCAACTCACGGTCGTGTCACCTGAAATTGGTCAGTTACTCAACCTCACTGAACTTATCCTCGGTGACAACCAACTCACGGCCGTGCCGCCTGAAATTTGGCAATTAGTCAACCTTACTCGGCTTGACCTCGGTGAGAACCAACTCACGGCCGTGCCGCCCGAAATTGGGCAATTAGTCAACCTTACTCGGCTTGACCTCGGTGAGAACCAACTCGAATTTTTACCCACCGCCCTCACTCGCCTGCCCCACCTAAAAGAGCTGAACCTCTACGGCAACTCTCTCCCCCTCCCCACCGAACTCATTGGCGGAGATAGATGGTCAGCCAAAACCGACCCGCAACCCATCTTGGAAGCATACTTCCAACAATGCGCCCCCCTGCACCAACTCAAACTCCTCCTCCTCGGTGAAGGGGAAGTGGGCAAAACCTCCCTCGTCGAACGCCTCCTACACGACCAGCCCCCCAGCGACAGCGGTAAAACCATCGGCCTCGACATCCACCCGTGGACCATATCCATCCCGGAACCTATCAACGTCAACATCTGGGACTTCGGCGGCCAAGAAATCTACCACGCCACCCACCAATTTTTCCTCAGCCACCGCAGTCTCTACCTCCTGCTCATCGATGCCCGCCAAGACGACGAAGCCAACCGGCTCGCCTACTGGCTCCAGCTCATCCAGAGCTTCGGCGGCGACTCCCCCATTATTCTCGTCGTCAACAAAATAGACCAAGGGCCACGCCGCGTCGCCGAGCGGGAATTGCAGGCACAATACCCCCAACTGCGCCACATCATTTACACTTCTTGCACAACGGGGGAGGGGTTGAACGGCTTGCGCCACGCCCTCACCCAAACCATCAGCACCCTGCCCCACATTCACGACCAAATCCCCCAAACGTGGCTGGCCGTCAAAGAGCGACTCGCCACCCTCACCGCCGATTACATTAGTTACGAAGAGTTCACCGCCCTCTGCCAAGAAGAAGGCATTCAGCAGTCCGCCACCCAAGACATCATCGCCCGCCTCCTGCATGACCTCGGCTCGGCGCTGAACTACGGGGATGAGAGCAGTTTGGCGGGAACCTACATTTTGCAACCTGATTGGGTCACATACGGCATTTACCAAATCGTCAACGCCCCCCACCTGCAAGCGCACGGCCTGCTCCACCCCGACGACCTGAAGCGCATTTTCCACAATCAGCCCCGCTACCCCTTCCGCAAACATCACATCCTGCTCGATATGATGGTCAAATTTGAGCTATGCCCTCGTGAGGCCTTATCCGACGGCCGGCGGCTCATCCCTACCCTGCTCCACCCCGACCGCCCCGTTTTTGAGTGGCCGACCAACGACCCGCCCCGCTTCCAACTCCGTTACAAGGTGTTGCCCCCTTCGGTGCTGGCTCGGCTCATGGTGCGCCTGCATCGCCACCTCTGGCAGGAGGCCCGCTGGCGGGATGGCTTCGTCCTCAGTCGCAATGGGGCGCGGGCGCGGGTGCAAGCCCTGCGTGACCAAAACCAAATCCACATCTGGCTCGACGGCGACGCGGACGCCAGGCGCACCCTGCTCACGCTTATTCGCACCCAGCTCGAAGAAATCCACGCCAGCTTCGCCCGCCTAGAGGTGGAGGAGTGGGTTCCCCTACCAGCCAGCCCCAGCCAAGCCATCAAATACGAAGCGTTGCTCCGCCTGTTGGAGCGGGGCCTTACCACCCATTATGACCCCAACAGCGATGTGCAGTTCGAGGTCATGCCCCTGCTAGACAGCTTGGAAACGCCCGTAGACAGGTTGGAGCGTCGCCTGTATCGCGCCTTGAGTCAACGGTTCAATCTGGGGGAGTTGCACACGCTGGTTTCCATGGATTTGGGGCTGGATGGTGATAATTTCCCCAAGGAGAAGGAGGGGTTTATTCGGGAACTGATTTTGAAATGTCAGCGCACGGGGTTGCTGGGGCGGTTGGAACAGTTCAGCAAGGGGCGGGGGTGATGCGCCAAGCATATCACGCTTATGAAAAGAAGCGTCCGTTATTATTCACCGTCTGGCGAACTCTATGGGTAGCCGTTCAGCATCTCAGCCAGTCAGCACTTCAGCTTTCTTTTCTCGACACAATTAGGTCATATTTGAGTAGATGAGCGGCCTAAAACAAGAAGCGATTCGTCAAACCGTCTGTTATTGAGCTGAAAAATCAGGTTTGGCACGTCGTTTAGCGAGCTGACTGGCTGAAATGCTGACTAGCTGAACGCTTACAAAAGAAGATGGCTCATATTGGGAAACAGGTGAAGCAACAGAACTTGCCGCCTGCGGCGGCTCGTCAAAAAAGGGGGATTGCAAACTTTGCACCATCTGGTCAACATGATGCGTCCCCATATTGGCGACTAAATCAACATCTAATGTTGTGCGCGGAATGCCATGGGCAGAACTCGCCACCGAACCGCCAATATGATATTCAATCTGAGGTATCTTCTCAAAGATCCGTGGTGGAACCCCCCGGCACTCAGCGGAAGTTTGCTAATCGCTCTGGATAAAAAGTGCCGGGGGAGGATTCTCCCCCTATATTTTGGGAAGATACGCCGTGATAACAAAAAAATGTCCGTTGCCGTAACAGCAATGGACAAGCAATGACTACTGTTATCCAGTTAGGGGCAACGACATGGAGCTTGACCCACATACTTATAGTAATAACTTTAGTCGTTTTTCGGCAGTCTAAAAACGGCTGAAGCCCTTACGACAAGCGTAGTTGGTTAGAAACGGAGGAACATTTCGATGCGGCGAAAAGTCTCGAAGTAACCAGCGGCTTCATAGCTGAACCAGCGAGGTTTTCAACCATGACACCTAGTCTTGGGCAAGATCAATCTTTTTCCCAGCAAAAAATGTCTGCATCCAAGCAGGAAATCCTTCTACTCTCCCATAAAACTTAAGTAGCTCCTTGCCGGTTTGTAACAGACTCGACTCATTTTGTTCAGGCAGAAAACTGTACAACAACCATTCGCCAGCTTTCGGACCAATCTGCTGATGAATCAATTGGAAATATTGGATGATATTGTCTGGGGCGATCTCTTCGCCAATGTCGATCAACAACTCCTTACTTAACTGCTTATTGTTCCTTAACTCAACAAGGTTCTGCACAAAAGCTTCAGGGTCAAGGGTTTGTAAACGATTCAGTACCGTATCAGTCAACTGGTTAAGCGGGTCTTTATCAGACGATGTATAGGGTTGGTGGGCGGTAGGCAGAGAACGGGGAATATACTGAGACACAGGTGCCCCTGGCAAATGTTGTTCGCGGGAGGTATACCGTGCCGTACGGTTCTCAAAGCTCAATGGTTGGCGGCGGCTGAGGGCATCAAAGCTCCAATGATACATGGCGACTGGCTGTCCTGCTTCGTTATACAACTCAAAATCATAGTTAATGGTATGCCCGATATGATTTTTGGCATCCAGCATACTGACCCCCACCCACAATTTGGCTTTCCCCTTGTTCTTCAAGACAAGACTCTTGATCAATTCCTCCACAACAATCATTTGCGTATTGCACTCGTGGGTTCCAGCTACCAAATTTTCTTGCACTTGGGGGCCGACGGTTTCTAAGCCGCCCATTGAGTGCGCAATCATATGCAACCATTCCCACCCCTTGCCCTCATCGCGGACAAACCCTCCTTTTTCGGCGGCATCTGCCGCACTGATGCCCCCCATCACGGCCTTCTGGGTCTTGGAGCGTTCCTTGCCCGAAAAGGCTTTGAGCAAATCAGAGTTCATAGCAAAGTTTTGTCCAATTTTTGTGTCGCTGTCGGAGGGAGTCAGCTCATCACCCGCTTTGCTGGTATGTGTGGCACGGGTATTGGGCGACGGGTTCTGGGCATAAACTGCGCCAAAATCGTTGGCAGAAACAAACTGCAAGGTCTCACCCGTTTCAACTTGGACGTGTGTGGGGTAGCCTTCGGGGGTACGTGTTTGGCTGTAGTCAGTCGTTGTGCTGAAAGTTTTGTCTTTTTCTTTTAACTGCTGGAGAACAGCTTTCTGCTGGTCTGCTTCAAGATGGGGGTTTGGGACAAAGGTGCTGACAGAAGAGGTGGCGAAACGCCCTTGCGGATTAAAATTGTCAGCAACAACAGGATTTGTGTTGATGTTTTTCAATTTTACATAGTGTGATAAGGAGTAGACTAAAGTTAGCTGACGACTTCTTGACTGACCATCTATGTTGTATTTATCTGGGGGATCGATTTTTTTCATGCCTTGCAAGTAAAAGGGTGGCTCTCCTTCGGCTTCATTGGTACCTCCCTGCCAGAAATATTCTTTTTCATTGGAGTGGACTAACCACTGCCGCTGAATGCCAGTGGCGGGGTAGGGAGATATGGCGGGAGCGGTCTTGGCTCGTTTGTTGGGTAGTAAACGCATGGTGGCCTGATTGCCAACGGTGCGTTGTAAGGCTTGCACAGTTTGGGGGGTCAGCTTTGGTGATGGCTGGGGGTTAGGTTGCTGTAACTGTTCACGGGAGGAAGTTGTGTGGGGGGTATTCTTTGACACGGCCGTGTGAGACGGCTTTTTCCTACGGTCGATTACACGCTTCATACACATTCACCTTTTACTAACGAGCGACGGTTTATAAGGGAGCCTACCCTCCCCAAAAAAAATTGCGGACTAAATTATGCGCAACCAATCTTTTTCGTGGAGTATAGTAATAGTCGAGAAACCTTGTCAACCCTCAGGTTCGCGGCAAAAGGGCCAAAACAGGATAGGACGGAGTGCCAAGCCATATCTTGGCCGCGATACGCTCCCCATTTTGGCCCCCACAACACCTCTTCCCACACAAACGGAATGTTCATATTCGGGCGACTGCATTGCTTAAAACAGGAAGCGAGTGGTCAAGCAATTCGTATTGAGCCGAAAAAATCAAGCTTGGCACGTAGTTTAGCTAGCTGACTAGCTGAACGCTTATGACGCGATACAGCTCTAAACTCAAGTTGTTCACAACCGTAACGATAGATGGGGCGGCACGGCTGGGAAAAGCTGTTGCACAAACTGCTGGAGTTCCGTGCGGAGCAGATTGGGTTGCTGGTGACGCTGGCGCAGAAGGTTGAAATGAGCCAGCACGTTTTGCAAGACAAGCTCCTCGCGGGTGGACACGGCCGTGTTCCTTTCCTTCTCTTCCCTCTCCCTTTCCCCCTGTTTCCAACCCAAATGCGCCATCTCCACCTGCAAATGGTGCAACGTTAGCAAAATCTCCACCACCTGTTGCCCCTGTTGTTGACCCACCGCCAAAGCCAACCCCTCCCGATACGTCCGCAACGCCGCCCCATGCGCCTCCGCCTCCTGCTGAGCGCGAGCCACCCACAGCAACGCCTGAATCTGGTGGGGCACATCCTGAAATTGCTCATAAATATGGTAGCTAGCCTGATAATGA
Organism: Promineifilaceae bacterium (SeqCode); assembly: GCA_041745395.1. Lineage (GTDB taxonomy): Bacteria > Chloroflexota > Anaerolineae > Promineifilales > Promineifilaceae > Hadersleviella. The sequence goes on from JBGTIZ010000195.1 coordinate 11,046, forward strand.
CTCTGCGCCGTGGCGTAGTCATTCGTTTGCCGCGCCACATGCCCCAACTGCGCCAAACAGGTGGCCGTGCGCCGCACATCCCCGATAAAGCGGCGCAAATCCAGCCCCTGCTGATAATAATAAGCCGCTTCGTCATATTTTTGCTGGGCATAAGCCACCTGCCCCAAATTCATCAGGCAATACGCCTGCCCCCAATCATCTTGCACAATCCGCTTCAGCGTTAAACTTTGCTGATAAAGCTCCCCCGCTTTGTTCAGGTCAGCGCGGGCAAAGGCGATGTCGCCCGCGATGTTTAGGGCGAAGCCATTGGTCCACAAATCCCCCAACTGCTGGCTGACCAGCCACGCTTGGCGTAGCTCCCGCTCCGCCCCCTCAAGGTCGCCAAGCTGGTTGAGCACCACGGCCGTGTAACAGCGCACCAACGCCTGCGTTTGCCGCTCCCGCTCACCACTCAGTTGTGCCGCCTGCTCCAACAACAGATGGTGCGCCATGCCCACCTGCCCCGCTCGAAAAGTAAACCAGCCCTGCATTGCTTGGAGCAAAGGCGTGGCGGGGGGCAGAGCCAAAAGCTGTTGCGCCTCGGCCACCTGCCCCGTGATGTCGTAAAAGTGAAACAGTCCCCAAGCGGCCAAAGGACGCACACGGCCGTGGTCTTTTGCTAAAAACTGCCACGCCTGAACGATGTTCTCCTGCGCTTGGGACAACTGCCGCACGGCCGTGCGCTGGTCTTGCTGGCGCAACGCCCCCACCTGCCCCGCCAGCAATGTTTCATAATAACGGGCGTGCGCTTGGCGTATTTCGGGCGCGGGCTGTTGCTGGGTGCGCACAAACTGTTGCCACAGCGGGGAAAAATGAGCCACCCCGTCCGCTTGGGTCAGCAGAGCGGACTCAACTAATTGCGCCATATCGGCTAGCTGTAAATCACACACCGCCTGTAACGCGGCCGTGGTGCTGTCGGGGGCAAAGATGGCCAGCGCGGCGCACTGCTGGCGCATGCTGGCGGTCAGGGTGTGCCAGCGATGCGTCATTTGGGCCACAAAACTGTCTAGCCCCATGGTTTGTAGCCCGTGTTGGCGCAAATCTTGGTGCAAGCGGGGCAAATCGAGCAGTCGCGCCGAGGCGGCCAGCAAAATCAGGGCTTGGGGATTGCCGTCCAGTTGGCGACAAATGTCGGCCATGATTAGCCAATCCGCCTGCGTGGGGGTGAGGTCGCGGCGCACGCGCTGAACGTGTGCCCAAAAAAGCCGCACGGCCGCGTTGGCGGTGATTTCCGCTTCCGTTTTTTGTGCAGGCTGGGGCGGGGTCAGCCCCGTCAAAATAAGAAGCCATTCGTCGGCTAGCTGGAGCCGAGCGTGGCTAGTGACCATGATTTTGAGGGAAGGGGCGTCGTGAAGCAGGCGCGGCAGGCTAGCGGCCACGGCGGGTAGGGGGGTGTGCCAATTGTCTAACAGAAGGAGGAGTTGCTGTTGGGCAAACACGGCCGTGGCATTGTGTCTAATTTGCTCCGGCGTGTATTGGGGCAGGTCGAGCGCGGTGGCTATCGCTTGCCAAAAACCCAATTCGTCCCTGACATCACACAGGGAAACGGACAGCACGCCGTGCGCAAATTGCCCCGCTTGGGCGCGGGCACTCTCGAGGGCGAGAGCGGATGTGCCGCTCCCCGGCAAGCCAGCCAGCGTAATCAGACGGCAGGCGGGTGCGGTCAGCCATTGCGCCACGCAGGCCATTTCCGCTTCGCGGCCAAATAGCTGGGTGGGCAGGCTGTGCAGGCGGTAGACGGTATGGTCGGCGGTCAGGACGGGATGGGCGGGAGCCTGACCCCGTTTAATCATTTCATACACGGCCGTGGTCTCGACCGTAGGGGTAATATTTAGCTCTTCGCCCAGCAGTTTGCGCAACGCTTCGTACTGCACCAACGCCAGCCCCCTCTGCCCTTTTTGCGCCAGCAACTGCATTAACTGCCGTTGCGCCTCTTCATTATAAGGGTCGAGCGTGACCCAGCGGCGGCAATAGGCCAGCGCGGTATCAACGTGCTGACGCGCATAATGCTTGACTAGGGTCTGATAGGCGAGCTGGGTTTTGGCTTGGAACCATTCCTGCTGTTGCATCAGCCATTGCTCATAGGCGGCGCAGTCGGGCAGGAGCAGGTCGTCTAAAAAGGGGGCGCGATACAGGGCGACGAGTTCTTCGAGGCGATGGGCGCAGGCGGGGCATTGGTCGAGGGCGGCATGGGCATGTTTTTGACAGGTGTGCCACAAGGTTTGGAAGATTTGCACGTCTACCCAGCACGCTGTCGTGTCGAGGCGCAGGGTGCTACGGGTGGTGAGCAGGGGGGAGGCCACGGCCGTGGGTAGATATTTATTGAGCCGATAAACCGTTTGGCGCAAATTATTACGCGCTACGCTTTCCATTTGTTCTGGCCACAGCAGTGCACCCAGCGTCGTGCGCTCGTGCTTCTGCTCGGGAGTCATCGCTAAATAAGCGAGCAACGCTTTGGCCTTAATGGTATCTAGATTGGAAACAACTTTGTTCTGATAGGTTAGTTGCAACGGGCCAAGAAGAGAAATAGAGAGGGTCATGGGGCAAGGTTCAAGGTGCAGGGTACAAGGGTTAAGGTGCGAAGGGCGAGGTGCGGCGTGCGAGGCACATACTCAGCACTCATCGTTCATTGCTCGGCACTATACATATCTAACGTGACAAAAGCGTGACAAAGCGTGTGACAAGGGGCGGGAGTTGCAAGCGGATTCAAAATAATAGATTTTCCCGCTTTCTTCAATTGTTTATGTCAAGAAAACCAGAAATTTAGGAAACGTTACCTAGTGGGGGCTTGATTTGTGACGATACGGGGGAATGGGTTAACGGTTCGCTCACGGCCGTGTGACATAGTCAGTGCTGAGTGATGAGGGACGGGACAGAGTAAGACACCCGTCGCCCTTTGCACCTCGCCCCTCGCACCCTGAACCTTGTCCAAGGAAAACCACTTTGACGACCATGCGTGTTCGTGTTGAACCATTTACATCAAGCCGTGAACATCTTTTAGCAGGCTTGGCCTATGCTGACCTGCGCGTGCGCTGGGGGATGGCGCGGGCGTTTGCTCACGGTCTTGTGCCCGATGACCCGTTTAAGGGGCTGTATTTGGCGCGGGAGCAGGTGGAGGCGTTGCTTCCGCTGGCGGTGGGGGAGACGCTGTGGGCCACGGCCGAGCAATCAAATAATAATGGGTCGCATGGACAACATGAGCAGAACGGGCACACGGCCGTGTCTTATGAACAGCAAATCGCCTCTTCGCGTGCCCATTGGCAAGCCCGCACCGCCGCGACTACTAATAATAAGGAAGAGACCCCCCTGCGCTTGGCGCAACTCACCCACGCCTTCCAGCTAAACGACCTCGAGCTAGACATCTTTTTAATCGCCCTCCTGCCCGAGCTAGACCCCCGCTACGAACGCCTCTTTGCTTATCTGCAAGACGATGTCACCCAAAAACGCCCCAGCATTGATTTAATCCTGAACCTGCTGACCGACGATTTCAACGAAAAGCTGTCGGCTCGGCCGCTATTGGCCGCCCACGGCCGTTTGCGCCAGCAAAAGCTTCTCGACTGTTTTCACGACGGCCCGCGCACCAACCCCACCGAGCTAGATATGTTCGTGCGCCCGCCGACCCATCTGGTGCATTATCTGCTGGGCGAGGCGGTGCTGGATGAGGCCTTGGTGGGGTGTGCCGTTTGGGCTGATTTGGCGGAACCGGTGCGGGAGGCGCAATGGCTGTCGGCGGAACTACACAGCCGTTTGTTAGCGTGTACGGCACGGGACACGGCCGTGTGTAATTTAGCCTTTTATGGCGGCTATGGCCTCGGCCAACTGGCCGCCGCCCACAGCATCGCCAGCCAACGACAAGAGCCGCTCCTCATTATCGACTGCGCCCAACTGGATTGGGCGGAGCAATTGCCCCAGCTTTTGCGCGACGGGCGGCTGTATGGGGCGGTGCTTTATTGTAAAAATTGGGATGTGCTGTTGGAAGCGCATCGCCCGCCGCAGAGCGTGATTGAAGCGTTGTGGGCTTATCCCGGTATCGTGATTTTGGCGGGGGTGCAGGCGTGGCAGGCGCGGCGGGTGATGCACCTGAAGCCGCTGTATGAGGTGCGTTTTCCTGAACCCGCGTATGAGGAACGACGGCAAATTTGGGCGCATTATTTACAGCACACGGCCGTGGGTAACAACCCTGACCCCAACGATCTGCACAACCTAGCCAACCATTTCAAATTCTCCCCCGGCCAAATCGCCGACGTGGTTGCCACCGCCGGCCACATTGCCCGCTGGCAAGACGAACCGCTCGACACCCCCCACCTGCTCACCGCCAGCAGAACCCATTCCAACCAAAACTTGGCCGATTTAGCCACCAAAATCAAGTTGCGCCACTCGTGGCACGACATTATTTTGCCCGAAGATACGCGCCAGCAGTTGCAGGAGCTAATCAACCAAGCGCGGCAACGCCCCGTGGTGCATCATGCGTGGGGGTTTGGGGCCAAGCTGGCGGGCAAAGGCATCAGTGCCCTGTTCACGGGCGAACCCGGCACGGGCAAAACGATGTCGGCCGACATTATTACGGGGGAGCTAGGGCTAGACCTTTATAAAGTGGATTTGTCATCGCTGGTGAGCAAATACATCGGCGAAACCGAGAAAAATTTGGAGCGCGTTTTTACCGAAGCGGCCACCAGCAACGCCGTGCTGTTCTTTGACGAAGCGGACGCCATCTTTGGCAAGCGATCCGAGGTGAAAGACAGCAAGGATCGCTACGCCAATCTGGAAATCAGCTACCTGCTCCAGCGCATGGAGGCGTATGACGGCATCGCCATTTTGGCGACCAACATGCGTGCCAATTTGGACGAAGCGTTTACGCGCCGCTTTGACTTTATTACCGATTTTCCCTTCCCCGAGGCTGACGCTCGCGAAGAGATTTGGCGCATTCATTTCCCGCCCCAAGCCCCCGTGGCCGATGGGCTGGATTTGGCTCTGCTGGCGCAACGGTATCCTGTGGCGGGCGGCAGTATTCGCAAAATGGTGCTGGCCGCCGCCTTCCTCGCCGCCCGCGCTGGTGAACCCATCAGCATGAGCCACCTGTTCCACGCCGCCCGCCGTGATTACCAGAAGATGGGCCGACTGCTCGAAGAGTCGTTGTTTGTTTAGCGTGTCAGCAGATCAGCATTTCAGCAGGTTCGTTAATTCATCTATTGATTCATTTTCAACAGTGTATCTTGAGTAATCCAATACCCCATTTGTTCATTACTCATTATTCATTACTCATTGACTCGAGGTTTTTATGAGCAAGAAGCATGTGGATAAGCAGGGCAGGGTCAAAAAACCCACGGCCGTGAAAAAGAGCGACGCATCGAAAGAGAGCGCGGGTCAGCCAGCCAAACAGTTGAATGAATCCTCACTGACTCAGCTACAGCAGACAGTGGGCAACACGGCCGTGCAAAGTCTCATTGTCCAGCGTCAAACCCAAGGCTCCCAAGCCCTCGAAGAAGACACGGCCGAGAGCATCCGCCAAGCAAAGCGTCAAGAAGGGGAAAAACTCGATCCCGCCACCGCTGACCAAGCCAGCCAAGTCATGGGGCACAACATGCAGGGGGTCAATGTTCATACCGACAGCCGCGCGGATGAGCTAACGCAACAGGTGGGGGCGAAGGCGTTCACCACGGGCAACGATGTCTTTTTCAAACAGGGCGAGTATGACCCCGGCAGTACCAAGGGACAGGAGCTTATCGGGCATGAACTGACGCATGTGGCGCAACAAAGCGCAGGCAGTCAGCAGGTTTCGGCCAAAGCAGATGAGTCTGCTCCCAGCGGCCAAATGACGGTCAATGACCCCGGCGACAAGTATGAAGGGGAAGCGGACCGCATGGCGACGCAGTTTGTGTCGGGCATGAAGACGGCGGGAGGGGGGGGCGAAACCACGGCCGTGCAACGCCAAGAGGAAGACGAATTGCAGATGCAACGCCAAGAAGAAGACGAGTTGCAAATGCAAGAAGAAGACGAACTGCAAATGCAGGAAGAGGACGAACTGCAAATGCAGGAAGAAGACGAATTGCAGATGCAAGAAGAAGATGAATTGCAAATGCAAGAAGAGGACGAACTGCAAATGCAGGAAGAAGACGAATTGCAAATGCAAGAAGAAGATGAGTTGCAAATGCAAGAAGAGGACGAACTGCAAATGCAGGAAGAAGATGAATTGCAAATGCAAGAAGAAGATGAGTTGCAGATGCAGGAAGAAGACGAATTGCAAATGCAGGAACTGCCCGAAG
>JBGTIZ010000196.1:0-2474 GCA_041745395.1 Promineifilaceae bacterium (SeqCode)
AAATGTGGACGTACACGGCCGTGGATTTAGGTCTGACCGCCGACCCCGCCGCCACGGTGCAGGCCGCCTTCCAAGTCGGCCGTGAGGCAGATTGGTCAGCACGGCTGACCCAGCAGTTCCAAAGTTGGTATTACGGTTACGCCATTGCCCCCGTGATGATTTTAGACGAGGGGCAGTTAGCCACGGCCGTGGACACCTTAGCCGCCCAGCTCAACCAGCTTCCCGCCGACGCCGCCATTAGCCTAAATGGCGAAGAAGTCGATTTTGTCGCTGGACAAGTCGGCCGTTTACTCGACCAAAGCGACACTCATCAGCGCATTTTGCAACCGTTAAACAAAATGCAAAACGCGCAGGTCGAGCTACTCGTCCACGAAACCTCTCCCCGTATCGCCGATGTCTCCGCCGCCACGGCCGAAGTACAAAACATTATCAGCGGCCCCATGACCTTCTACTTACAAACCCCGCTCGAGGGGCTAGACCTTAGCCGCGTCACGCTCAGCGAGGCGCAACTGCGCGACTGGTTGCAGGTAGGTCTGCGTGAAGATGCCAACGGCGACTATGCCTACCACGCCCTGATTGACGAAGGCGCGTTGCGCAACTGGCTGAGCCAATACGCCGCTCAGGTAGCTCGCGCCCCGGAAAATGCTCGTTTCTATTTTGATGATCCCACGGGGGAACTTGTATTGGTCGAGCGGCACGTTAACGGCCGTGAATTAGACCTCGAAGCCACCATTGCCCGCTTCAACGAACAAGTCATGACCCCCAACCGCTCCGTGCCCTTTGTCATTACGGAGATTGTCCCGACCGTCCATTCTGACGCCACCTCTGCCGAGCTAGGCATCACCGAACTCGTTTCCGAACGGACAACTTGGTTCTACGGCTCCTCCGCTGAGCGCAAGCACAACATTGCCCGCTCCGCCACCAATTTCTACGGCATCGTTATTGCCCCTGGCGAACAATTTTCTTTCAACAAATTTCTCGGCGAAATTAGTGAAGAGGATGGCTACAAACCAGCTCTAATTATTTACGGCGGCCAAACCATCGAAGGGCTGGGCGGGGGCGTCTGCCAAGTCAGCACCACTATTTACCAAGCCGCCTTTTGGGGTGGGTTTGATATTGGGGCACGCACGCCCCATGCGTATCAAGTTGGTTATTACGAAGACGGGGAAGGCACGGGCATGGACGCCACCGTTTTCACGCCCATTGTAGACTTCACCTTTACCAACAACACCCCGCACCATATCCTCATCGAAAATTATTACAATGAGGTTTATGAATCGCTGACCTTCAAAATTTACAGCACCGATATTGGCCGCCGCGTAGAAAAAAGCATGTCTTATGATAATGTGCGCCCACCTTTGGCCGACAAATGGGAATTTAACGCGGAGCTGGAGTTTGGCGAGATTGAGCAGGTGGATTGGGCGGCCGAAGGGGCACTTGTAACCGTGGAGCGCATCGTTTATAACTTTGCCAATGAGGTACGGGACCGGGATATTCTGGTGAGTAATTATATTCCGTGGGGCAATGTGTATCAGTATGGCCCGGGGGTTGACCGCAACAATTTACCCCGCAACTGGCAGGAACGGCTCTATAATTCGCCCAATAGCCTGATCAATGTTTTGGACAATTAGAAAGAGCTATAAGCTGTGAGCCGTAAGCGATAAATTTGCCTGTTAAACAAAGATTAGGAGCGTGTGCCAAATAGCGCACGCTCTTTTTTGTTGCCGCGAAAGGTTCCACGGCCGTGGTGCGTCTGGTAAACTAGCAAGCAACCTGACTTCATGTGCCCGAGATTCAGAGGGAAGCATGTCCACCTACCAACCATTTCGTGACCAGATTGACCAATTTATGCAGTCACACCCCCAGTCGCCGTTGAGCCAAGAGGCCAAAGCGGCGTTTGCGGGGCTGAACTATTATGAACCGGATGACGGGCTGGTTTTTACCACGGCCGTGGAACGATTCGACCCCACCGAGCCGCCCATCACCCTCGAAACCAGCACGGGCGATAGCCGCACATATCATCATTGGGGACGCTTTACGTTCGAGATAAACGGCCAAGAAGCCAGCCTGACGATTTATAGCGACCCCTTCGGCCAAGAATTCTTTCTGCCCTTTCGAGACGCCACCAGTGGCGGGGAAACCTACGGCGCGGGGCGATACATGGACAACCATCGCCCCGGTCTGCGGCAGTTAGGCGAAGCTATGATTGAAGTCGATTTTAACTTTGCCTACAATCCCTACTGCGCTTATAGTGAGCGGTACAGTTGCCCCCTCCCCCCGCGTGAAAACTGGGTAACAGTACCCATTCAGGCAGGGGAGAAAGCTTTCAAGGCATGAATGGTCTGCAAAAAAGACGGTAACTACTAACGCTCTCGAGTTGTGTTACTAATGGGTGAACCGCTTCGTCGTGCCCACCGGCCACGACTCGCTGGAAAGGGGGGTGTTTTTTTCGTTTGGGCAACTGCCCAAACGAA
>JBGTIZ010000197.1:0-6724 GCA_041745395.1 Promineifilaceae bacterium (SeqCode)
CCAAACGAAAAAAACACCCTTATGACAGGCGAGCCGCCGTAGGCGGCGAGGTGTGCCGAGACAGGATTTTTTGTGTGAGTAATTTGTGACCAATACAGAATAATGAACAATGAGTAAAAAGGTTGGTTGCCTCGGTTGAACACGCAATCAAACGTTGTTTCTCTCGATTAAACCTCTGCATTCTCCTACTACTTTAGCAAACAAACGCCCCTTGCATCCTGCACCATGCACCATGCACCCTGCACCCATGCTAAACCTTTATGATTTGACCCGACCTGACCTCATTCGCCAGTTGGCAGAGTGGGGGTATAGTGAATACCACGCCGATGTGGTGTGGCGGGGGCTGTATATTCAGCGCGTCCAGTCGCTACGCGAAATTGAGGGACTGCGGGCGGATTTGTTGGAGAGGCTCACGGCCGTGTACACGCTCCAGCACCCCCAGCAAAAAGTCGCCCAGCAAAGCAGTGACGGCTACACCCGCAAATATCTGCTGGGGCAAGCCGACGGCCAAGCCATCGAAACGGTCATCATGCGCTTCGAGTCGCGTCGCCAGCGGCCAGACGACACCCGCAGATTCACCACCTGCATCAGCACCCAAGCGGGCTGTGCTATGGGCTGTGTTTTTTGCGCCACGGGGCAAATGGGGTTTGCGCGTCATCTCACGGCCGGGGAAATTGTCGCCCAAGTGCTGTTTGTGACCCGCACCCTCGCCGCAGAGGGGCGCACCCTGCGCAACATCGTGCTGATGGGCATGGGCGAGCCGCTCCACAATTACGACAACGTCATGCGGGCGTTGGACATTATTACGGATGCTAAAGGGCTGGCTTTGGCTCCCCGCCACATCACGATTAGTACGGTGGGTTTGCCGCACCAAATTCGCCGCTTGGCGGATGAAAAACGGCCGTATCATTTGGCAGTCTCGCTTCACGGAGCCACAGACGCAGAGCGGCAGGCGTTGGTTCCCCCCGCTAAAAAATGGCCGCTGGCGGAGCTTATCGGGGCGTGCCGTTATTACAGTGAGAAGCGGGGGCGGCGGATTTTCTTTGAGTGGACGTTGATTGAGGGGGAAAATGACACGGCCGTGCAGGCCCACGCTCTCGGTCAACTGCTCCAAGACCTAGACGCCCACGTCAACGTCATCCCCCTCAACCCCACGGCCGGGTATGGCGGCCAGCCCAGCAATCCCGAGCGGGTCAGCCGTTTTCAAGCCATCTTGAGCGAGTACGGCCTGCCCAGCACCGTCCGCCAGCGGCGCGGCATAGACATCGCCGCCGGGTGCGGCCAGTTGGCGAGTTGAATCGCATTTCAAATACGCCCCCACCGAACAAAAACGGTACTACGCCCAGCTTAAATGAGCGGAAAGTGTTGCATGAGGGGAATGGATTTGCCAAGCGTGCGCTGGCCCCGCATATTACGCGCCAAATGATAACAGTACGGCACAAGAATGAACATCAAAAGTAAGCCAAAAGAGACCATTATTATCGAGCAAGATGGTAAACCTGAAGCAGGACTCCTATGACCCGCAAAAAGTTGCATCTGCCACAATTTAGGCTAAAATACTGTCAGGCTCCCCCCTCGAGGTGGTTGGATTCGCGCCCGCGATTTCGACCACCTCTTTTTTTTTGGTATCATGCCCATTATTGAATCCACTACAAAAAGGTCAAAATCTCTCGCAAAGGCACGAAGATCGCAAAGTTTTTCTCGAGAAAAACAACGCCAGACCAGACGCCCTTCCTCCGCGACCAACCTTTTTACTCATTATTCATTACTCATTACTCATTTCCAACACCATGACCCGTCTAACCCTTCTCCCCCTATTCACCCTGCTTTTCTTCCTCTTGGGCGCGATGGTGCTCAACGCCACCCCCGCCAATGATACCGTCGGCGACCCGTTGCCGCGTATCCTCTGCACGGCCGTGTCTGACCCCCATATCACCTACCCCGCCACCATTTACGCCACCGGCCTCAGCGGCCCCGACGGCCTCGCCTTTGGTCCAGACGGCCTGCTCTACGCCGCCGAAGAAACGGCCGGGCGCGTCGTGCAAATCAGCCCCAGCGGGCAAATTACCCCCGTGCTGACCAACCTGACCAACCCCGAAGGCATCACCTTTGACGCGGCGGGCAATCTTTATGTGGTCGAAGACACGGCCGACGGTCGCCTGCTCCAGCGCACCCCCAGTGGGGAGGTGACCACCCTCGCCAGCACGCTCCGCGCTCCCGAAGGAGTGACGATTGGCGCGGACGGCCGTGTTTATGTGACTGAATCGGAACTGGAGTTGTTGCCGCCCAATCCCACCCAAGCAGATGTTTTGGGGATGAGAAGCCATATCACGGCCGTGGACACAACCGCCCCCTTCACCCTCACCCGCCTCTTCACCACCACCCCCGTCCTGCTCGACCAAACCCCACCCGACATCGTGGGCACATTCAACAGCTACGCGGGTATCAGCACGGGGAACGACGGCCTACTGTACGCCACCAACGAGCTATCAGGGCTATCCATTTACACTGAGACCAGCGTCATCATCCCCCCTCTACCCTTTCCGATAGACATCACCCTCACCTTTACTTCCACCGCCAGCATTTTCCGCGTAGACCCTACTGCCCCGCTCAACACCCCACCCCTCGAAATTGCGGCAGGGCTGATTACGCCCGAAGGGCTGACCTTTACCCCCGCAGAGTTTCCCCTGCTCGTGGCCGAAGAGGACATTAGCGGGATAGACCAGCTTGGCACAGGGCGGCTCAGTTGGGTTGACAACAATGGGGCACGCAGTACGTTTTGCACGGGCTTTGGCAATCTCGAGGATGTGGTACAGGATGAGGCGGGGAATTTCTATATGAGTGAGGACAGTACAGGCTTCATCATTCGCCTGACGCGCACCGAAGCGCCTGTAGAAACGCCCACGCCCTCACCCACGCCTGAACCAACAGACACCCCAGCAACGCCGACCCCAACACCCACTATCGAACCAACACCACCTGCGGGGGAGACCACGGCCGTGTATCTCCCCCTTATCACCAGATAAAAAGCAAAAAGTGAGAATTGAGAAGAGTCTACTTCTCACTTCTCACCCCCCTAAGCCTTATCCAGCTCCGTCACCACCGCCCGATACAGTTTATCCGCCCGAATATCCGCCATCGAGTGACACGCCCCCCCCAGCTTATCCGCCAGCGTTTGCGCCAACCCTTGGTCAAACGCCGCATGTTCCATGTTAATCACCACCGAGCGCACCTGCTCCTCCCCAATCGCCTGCGCCAGCCCATAAGCTTCCTCCTGTGGTGGCCGCTCCCCCAAACTGACATTCCCCGCCCCGTCTGTCAGCAAAATCATCATCGGCTTCACATCCGGATGAGACATTTTCTCCCGCCGAAACACATCATACGCCATCAGCAGACCAGCCGAGAGCGGCGTTTTGCCCCCCACGGCAATATCCTGCAACGCCTTCTTGGCTAACTCCACCGAATTGGTCGGGGCCAGCACCAGATTGGCGTTATTTTTGTGGAACACAATCAGCCCCACCCGGTCACGCCGCTGATACGCATCCGTTAGCAAAGACATAATCGCCCCCTTGGTCGCCTCCATGCGCTCCGAAACGGCCATGCTCCAACTGGCATCCACCACAAACAAAATCAGGTTAGACGAGCGGCGCACGCGCACCTTCTCGCGCAAATCTTGCTTGCGCAGAGCGAGGGCGAGCTTGGAGTCGCGGGTGCGCTGGTGCGGCGCGGCGGCGCGTAGGGTCGCATCAAAGGCGAGATCCGTTATTTTTTTGCCATCTTGGGGGGTACGAGATTGGATGTAACGGCCGCGTTTGCGATCCGTTTTGGTGTAAGAGCGGCGGCCCGCTCGGTCACGAGTCAGACGGTCTAACTGCGTGTCCAGCCGGCGGGCCATAAACTCTTGGTTGGCTTCCACCTTTTTGCCCCCCTCCCACCAGGGGGCGTCCTGCGGGCTTTGCGGGACAGTTTGCTGTCCTGCTTCGGCCTGCGATATGTCTTGGTTTGCTTCCGCTTGTTCGGACGAGCCGTCATCGTCTAAAGAAGCGTCTTTTTTTTTTTCGTCTCGTCTGCGTTTTCTTGCGTGTTACTGTCGTCGTATTCGCTACTGTCGTACTGTTCGGATGCTTCGGCTAGCCGCTCTTCAAGGTCGGTAATATCGGCGGCATCTTCAAACGGCCGTGTGCGCATGCGGTGGGGTAGAGCCAGCTCGGCGGCGGCTACAATGTCCTCACTGGTAATCTGGTCACGGCCGTTAAAAGCGGCGTTGGCCTGCGCCCCGCGCAAAATCACAATATCGCCCCGGTGGCCGTCCACCTTCATGGTGGTGGTCAGCGAAGCAATCGAGGCCAAATCCCGTCGGGTGTAGCGCACTTGGTTGGTAATGGCGCGGGCGGCTACGATGCGGTCACTCAACGTTTTTTCGTGAGAAGCCCACTCCTCCCGGAAGCCGTCGGGGTCAATCTCAAAGGCGATGCGCCGCTCCATAATCGCCACGCGCTGGCGCATCTCATCAATGCCGATGATATTGACCGAAAAGGCGAACCGGTCGAGCAACTGCGGGCGCAAATCCCCTTCTTCGGGGTTCATCGTGCCGACCAAGATGAAGCGAGAGGGATGGCTGAAGCTGATGCCTTCGCGCTCGACGATATTCACGCCCATCGCGGCCGCGTCGAGCAAAAGGTCTACAACGTGGTCGTCAAGCAAATTGACTTCATCTATATATAAAAGGCCATTGTGCGCATTCGCCAGCACTCCTGGTTCAAAATGCTTTTCGCCCGATTGAATCGCCTTCTCGATGTCGAGCGTGCCCACGACGCGGTCTTCGGTGGCGCTGACGGGCAGGTTGACAAAGGGCACGTTATCAGGCAAGAGGGCGGCGATGGCGCGAGCGGCGGTTGATTTGGCGGTGCCGCGCTCACCACGGATGAGCACCCCGCCGATTTGGGGGTTAACGGCGTTGAGGATGAGGGCGCGTTTCATGCGCTCTTGTCCAACGATTGCGGTAAAGGGAAATACTTTTTTGTGGGCCATTTTTTTCGTCTCCAAGTGGATAAAAAGCGATAGGCATTATACTGCAAGGCTCTGAAGGGGACTACCACGGCCGTGGTTTCCCCCACGTTTCTCAGTTTTCCAAACGGCCAGATTCCTCGGGCAGGCGCAAAATAACGGCCGTTTTGCCCTGCGCTAGGCGAACTTCACGGTCGGTGACAAAACCGAGCCGTTGATAAAGCCGCAGTGCGCCTACGTTGTCTGCCTCGACCCCAATCTCGAGCGGCGGCCAGTTGGCCGTGAGCGCGTAGGTGGTCAGGCTCATGATGAGAGCCGTGCCGATGCCCTGATTGCGCCAGCTAGCCACAATCAGCACATCCGCTAACTCGGCCGTGTGCGTGTAGCGCAACAGGTGCGCCGTGCCAATAATTGCGCTAGTGGGGGAATGTTCCGCGAGGAGATGCACCGCACGGCCGTGTGCCTGCCTCTTCAATCCCCGCTCAAACCTTTGCCGAAAATCGACAAGGTTCAGCTCGGGATAACACGCCTGATACAAGGCGTGTGTGTCCGCTTCCCCAGCGGGACGAAAAACAATCTCAGGCAACACGGCCGTGTTTGGTGTCCAGTTCGTTGGTGTCATACAATAAGTCGAAGACATGAAAAGTAAAAAGTGAGAAGTAATAATCGTTGACAAACCAAGCAAGTCAGGCAAACTAATTACGCACCTTGCATCTTGCACCTTGCACCTCGCCCCGTCAGGATAACCGATTGTGGCACGACATTGTCCAACCTGTCAAAGACCTGTTTTACAGAGTGACACTACCTGCTGGCAGTGCGGGGCACGCTTGCCCTCGGCCAGCCCCCCAGCAGAAGCCCCGACCCCTAACAAACGTACTCAAAGCCGAAAAGCCCGCGAGCTACTGCCCCTCGAGCCATTGCCGCCGGGTGAAGCGATCCTCACGCCTGACACGGCCGGGCCGCCACCGCTCATCGTTTATAGTTTGCTCACCCTTGGACTGCTGGTAGCCGCCCTGTTTTTACTGGGGCAACTGGCCGCGCCGCCGCTCCTGCAAGCTACATGGCAAGATTATCCGCCCGCCCGCTGGTCAGCCGTCACCGAGCCCGACCACAGCTACACGCTCAATGTGCCCGATGCGTGGCCGTGGCAAATGAATCCGACTTTATCGCCTGCGGAGGATTTATTAGTGGATTTGGTCACACGGCCGTGGCAAACCGTTGCCCGAGATTGGGAACCTATCTTCCTAGCCAGCCCCACCGCCCAACTCAGCCCCGACGCCCCCTTTGTCCTCGTTCTGCGCAGTGAAACCTTGCGTGATCTGCCCACCACGGAGGCGTTTGCCTATCTACAAACAGGGCCAGATAGCGTCACCATCACCAATCTCTTTATCGAAGAGAACAGCAACCGCACCTATTTGGGTGCGACCACCGTCAGCGATGAGCTACGCTGTCGCCAGCATTATGTCCACGGCCGTGGGGCCACGCTACTCGTCGTGGGCTGTGGGCAAGGGGTGCTGTTTGGGCAAAATTTACGCACCCTCACCCCCATCTTGGAGAGCTTTGAGTACCTAAGACGGTATCTTCCCAAAAATTCGGGGTAGGCAAAACTGACACGACCCCGTACTATAGAAAACCATGTTAGACAAAATCACCCCTCAAGACATCCAAGATTTAGACGACGCGCGGATTGCCATCGCGTATCTACTAAACTTGGTTG
>JBGTIZ010000198.1:0-17492 GCA_041745395.1 Promineifilaceae bacterium (SeqCode)
ACGGCTGGCAATTCGCCATGGACGAAGGAGCCAACACCCTCGACCCAGGTTCGGGCGGCGTGTTCAATCGACCAGAGGTGCGCGTGGTGCCCTCTACAGATTTGCCCCCAGCCGAGCACAGCAAATTCATCTTTAATGGGCAGAAAACCATCAAAGCGTTCAAAGGGGGCGCACCCACCAGCTTCAGCATCTTCACCGACATTGCCCTCCCAGCCGGAACCTACCAATTCCGCTCCCAATTTTTCCCCGATACCGTCCTCACCTACGAAGGCGGCGGAAGCACCTTTTCTACCGATCCCCTCGCCGCCGAAGCCCGCATCATTTTTAATAATAGCGGCACAAATTGGCAACCCACCAACATTGGTCAGCGCAACGTCGTCACCTATGAATTTACGCTGGACAGCCCGCAAACCGTGCGCATCGGAACCTCCTTCCGCAATCGCTTTATCATGGCTAATAACGGCTGGTTTATTGATGATTGGGCACTTTACGCCATCCCCTAAGGCAACAGAACTGTAACGACTAACACACGCGAGTGACAAGACAGTAACCCAATAGCCACCAATTTATTTAAGGAAAATAATGAATCGTCAACGCTTCTCCCCTTCAACATGGGTAATCACCAGCATACTCCTACTCCTGACTATACTCACTGTTAGCTTAGCGGTTGGGATCGGTAGCCCAACCGCGACCGCCCGCATCAGTGAAGAAACAGCTTCTTATCTGCCCATTGTATACACCGCGCCACCGACCCCCACGCCGACGCCCTCACCCACACCTGCCCCCGCTCCCCAATGGTTAAGCAACATCGACTTACCAGGAGCCTCCTGCCCCAACTCCGTGGGCATCAACGACCACACGGGCTATATCTACGTCGCCAATACCCAGAGCGATAACGTCAGCATTTTGCAAAACAACACCTTCCTCAAAAACGTCTTTACCAGTCGCCTTCCCACCTTTGTCGAATCTATCCCCGATACCCCTTACACTTACGTCACCAACCTCGGCGACAAAGGGCCAGGAATTAGTCAAATTGCCTACTTTAATGGCTCTGACCTGCAATCAATGTTGCCCGATTATTTCGAGCCAGTGGATGTCCTCTACAATCCCGTCAACCAGCTCACCTATATCTCTGACCTCGATAGCACGATTCGGGTGTTTAACCGTGACCAATTTGTGGCTGATATTCACATTCCCGATGGCGGTTGGTTGCTGACCCTAGCCGTGGATGAAACAACAGGATATATCTACACGGCCGGATGGGAAAAAGGGATGGTGCATGTCATTGATGGCCTCGAGGTCATCGAATCTTTCCCCGCTGGCTGGGGGACTCATCACATCGCCATAGACCAAGAGCGGGGCTTTATTTATCTGGCGCACTCCGAGCCAAGTGTGGAACGCCCCCAGAACATCACCGTTTTTCACCGCGACGACCGCACCCTGACCAGCTATGCAACATCTTCCCGCTCTTTATGGGTGTCCGTGGATGCGGATGGCTACGCCTATTATCCCAACTACGCCAGCGATAGCGTGACGATTGTGCAGGGGCGCAACCTCATCGGCACCGTCGTGGTGGGCAACAAACCGCGCACTGCCGTCAGCAACCAGACCACGGGCTACACCCTCGTCACCATCGAAGGGGCGAACGAAGTCGCCCTCTTCAAGTCCGGAACCTTGCTAGGAACCATGCCCGCTGGCGAAGAACCTTGGTTTGTAACCACCAGCGAAAAGAGTGGTGAGTTTTGGGTTGCCAACCGTTCCTACTACATCTCTTGTGATGATGTGCAACGCTGTTACGAAATTTGCAAACCAGCGACCGTGAGCGTCTATGGCACGGCCGAGTAAAAAAAGCGTCCCGCGTGGGGAGGGCAATCCAGCCCTCCCCACGCTTCTCGCTTTGTCTACCCTGCTTCTCCTTTACTTTCTCTTGGGCGTAGGGTATAGCCACGGCCGTGTGCCCCTCGCCGAATCCCCCGACGAACTCGACCACTTCCAATACATTCAAGTTCTCAGCCAGACGGGACAACTGCCCATCATGTCCCCCATCGCCAGTGAAAACGAGACGATGGAGGCCAATCAGCCCCCCCTTTTTTACGCCACCCAGAGCCTCCTGCTCCGCTTAGCTGGGCTAGAGGTGGGCGACCGCCTCGACCTGCCACACAACGCCTGCTACTCCTTCGACCCTGCTGACCGTGGACGGCAAACCTTTTACCAGCACACCACGGCCGAGTTAAACCCCCACACCCCGCCCTACACCGCCTTCTACGCCGCCCGCCTCATCTCCCTGCTCATGGGCGCGGGCGTGGTTCTGCTGACCTATGCCATTGGCCGCGAAGTCGCCCCGACTGAGCCAACCGTGGCCCTGCTGGCCGCTGGTCTCGTGGGGCTAAATCCCCAATTTATTTTTATGATGGGCAGTGTCAACAATGATGTGCTAATGGCTCTGTTGGGCACGGCCGTACTTTTTCTCGCTATTCGCGGCCTGCACACCCCTTCCGTTCGCCTCTACGCCACCCTTGGCCTGCTTTTGGGGCTGGGTTTCCTGACCAAATTTGCCCTCTTCGCCTTTTGGCCGCTGGCCGTGCTATCCGTCCTCGGCGGCTGGTGGCTCCAGAGCCAAAAGCCACGCCCCCGCCAGCCCGCCCTGACCTATCTCGCGCTCGTCTTGAGCTTGCCCCCGCTGGTGTCGGGCTGGCTCTATGTGCGCAATTGGCGCATTTATGGCGACCCGCTCGTCTGGGATGTGCATCTGGCGGCGAAAGGCGACCAAGTATTACGCACCGCGCCGCTCGCGCTGGCGGATTTAGGGCAGTTTGTGGTCGTTCATTTTCAATCTTTTTGGGGCTTGCTGGGCTGGCTTAATGTGGCCTTGCTGGATTGGATGTATCTGGTCTTGGCTCTGTTTGTGCTTGTGGCGGTGGGGGGGGGAATCACGGCCGTGTGGCAACGACCCGCGTGGCTTCGCTGGCCAGAACTTATTCTGCTGACAATGGGCGTGGGGGCAATTTACGCCTCGCTGTTGCGCTACATTTTGACCATTAACTGGTCTGGCTATCAGGGACGGCTGGCGTTTGCGGCCATCGCAGGGATTGGCGTTTTGCTGGCGGTGGGCTGGGTCGTGCTGTGGGCAAAAATCAATCAGCGCTGGCGTAGATGGCTCTACTTTTTGCCTCTGCTCTTTTTGCTGGGGGTGAATGGCTGGCTGTGGGGCTGGGGGTTGGGGGCGGCGTATCCCACGGCCGTGTACGCCGACCATCTGCCCCCCATGACCCCACTTTGCATCCGCTCTGCGCCCCATTTCATCGTGGAAGGGGTAGACCTGCCGCGCGAGTGGGCCGAAGGGCAACCCGCCACGGTGCAACTTGCCATCTGGAGCATGAGCGGGCAAGGCGCAATGCCCGCCCAACTCAACCTACAGTTGATGGATGGCACGCTCATTGCCCAACAATCGTTCATGTTGAAATGGCAGACCAGCGACAGCCAGCCGTTGGCGGTGCAAACCGTGACCTTGACCCCAACCATCGCCCTGCCCCACCCCGCCCAGCTTTTCCTGACGCTCACTATACCTGACCAAGAGCTAACAACGGCCACGAGGCGCGTTTTAGACCAGCCCGTTGTTTTGGCCGACGGTCGACTCGCTCCCTCTGCGCCTATCCCCGCCGATTTTACCCATGAGGCGGGGGTGACGTTTGGCGATAAAATGACGTTATTGGGCTACACGCTTTTGCCCGTGGAGGATGAGGACGCGGTGCGTGTGCGGCTTTATTGGCAAGCGGCGCAACCGTTAGCTGAGGTTTATACGACCTTTGTTCATGTCACGGCGACCGATGATTCCACGGCCGTGCTCCTCAGCCAGCAAGACAGCCCCCCGCTCAACGGCCTCTACCCCACCACCCTCTGGCAAGTCGGCGAGCTCGTCGTCGAAGAGAAAACCATCCCCTTCCCGCCTGAAGCGACAACCCTCTGGGTCGGCGTTTATGGCGCAGAAGGCAACCTGCTTTTGCCAGATGGCGACGTGCGCTGGCCTCTGCCTTCATCCCCGACCCAGCCATGAGACTTTTGCCCACCCATAAAAAATGGCTGGCTATGGCCGTCATCTTCGCCCTCGTTCTGCTCTTTTTGGGGCGCGGGTTGCGTCCCGGCTACGTCTGGCTCCCGCTTGATTTGGTGACAACAGCGTGGCCGCCGTGGCAAGAGCCAAATCAAATCCCCGAGGTGCATAACCCGCTCTTGCTGGACGCGGTGGCCTATATTTACCCCGTCAAACATCTGGTCGGCGAAGCGTTGCGGGCGGGGGAGTGGCCGCTCTGGAATCCGTATGTGCTGGGCGGCTACCCGCTGACTTATAACACGCAGGCGGGGGTTTTCTATCCGCTGACGTGGCTGTACGGGCTGTTGCCGCCCGCGTGGGCGGTCAATCTGACCCTGCTCATTCAGCTTTGTTTGGGGGGCTGGTTTATGCTGGGGTATTTGCGCCAGATAGGGTTGCGCTGGGGGGCGGCTTTGTTCGGGGCGATTTTGTTCATTTTTAATGGGCAGATGATGGTGTGGCTGTCGTGGCAGGTGGTACACACGGCCGTGGTCTGGCTCCCCCTGCAATGGTGGCTCATCGAACAACTACGCACCCAACCGAACCCACTCCAGCACCGCAAAACAGTCGGGCAGATAGGCTTATTCGCCGTGGCCTTTGCCCTGCCGTGGCTGGGCGGCCATTGGACATGGGCCGTCTATGGCAGTCTGACCACGGCCGCTTATGCGGTCTGGCGGGCGCGGGGCGGGTCATGGCGGGGCGCATTGCTGGGGTTGGGTTTGGGCACGGCCGTGTCTCTACCCCAAGTCATGCCCGCCTTCGTCTACCTCCTCCAAGGCCACCGCGCCCCGCTGACCCTCGCCGAATCGCTGGCAAACGGCTTGCTCAATCGCGCCGTGTTGCTCGTCGCGCCCAACTTTTTTGGCTCGCCCGTCACGGCGGATTGGTGGGGGCCGGTTAATTTTAATGAAAGCACCTTTTATATGGGGCTGTTGCCGCTCTTGCTCACGGCCGTGGTTTTGCTCACGCCGTGGCGCACATGGTCAGAAACCACCCGCTTTTGGGTCGGCTGGGGCGGACTGGGCGCGGCGTGGGCGTTAGGGCCGGGCTATTTGCTCCTCTATCCTCTGCCTGTTTTCAACGGCTGGCTCCCCAGTCGCGCCAGCCTGATTCCCATCTTGGCCGTCGCCGTTTTGGCTCCGCTGGGGCTGGAAAAAATGGGCGACCTCTCACCAGCCAAGCGGTGGCGTTTAGGGGGCGGGTTGATGGGGTTGATAATGGCTCTGGGGCTTCTGTTCACGCTCTGGTATGGGGTTGACCCGCAAAGTGGTGGCGGATGGCTGACCGTCGGGATATTGCTTGTTTTGGTGTGGGGTTGGCTTGGATTGCTTGGGCAGAAGAGATGGCGAGTGGTGTGGTCCACGGCCGTGGTTCTCCTCCTGTTCGATTTGGCTCTCTTTGGTTATGACTACAACACGGCCGCCCCTATCAACCAACTTTACCCTATCACCGCCACAACCCGCTTTTTGCAAACCGAAGCCCCCACCGAACGCATCGCCACCCTCGCCGAAGGCATGGTCTACTACCCCAACAGCAGTACCGTGCATCAACTCCCCAACATCAGCGGCTACGAACCCGCCATTCTGAGCCGCCTCGTGCGGCTGACCCAACAGCTAGAAGGGGAGCGCGATATTATCCGTGAAGGGCGCACCCTCCTGCCCCAGCAAGCGATTCATCATCCCCTGTTCGCCCTGTTCAGCGTCAAACATATCCTCTCTATCGATGATATGTTTGCCCCCGCCCCCCTGCCCGTGCTAGAGCAAGAGCCGCAACAGTGGCAACCCGTTCCAGCGGGCACGACCATCAGCCAAACTATGGCTCTGCCCGAAGCGGGCTTGCACCGGCTGGATGTGCCCCTGCAAAGCACCGAGGCGGGGCAAATCACGATGCGGATTTTTAGCGCAGATGGGGCGTATGAGTTTGCCAATCACACCGTCGAGAGCGACACACTCACCGATAATTGGGCCTCTTTTTATTTCGCGCCGTTCCCTTCGGAGTGGGGGCGTGATTTTCAATGGCAGTTAACCAGCGATGTTCCGCTTGAGGTGGGGCAGACCACCGAGGGCGCGTGGGGTGAGCGCGTCTGGCTATTGCCCCGTTCCCAGTTGGTGCATGAAGCAGGCAAAACGCGCATCTATCTGAGTGAGCATTATTTGCCCCGCGCCTATGTTGTGCCCGAGGCGGTGGCGGTGGCGGATGAGGGAGAGGCATTGGCTCTGCTGAAAGCACGGCAACCAGAGGTGGGTTCGTTTGTGGTGCTAGAACAGGCGGGGGATGGTCTGCCCACGGGCAAGGTAGATTGGGGTGAAGAGGGGGAGGCCACGGCCGTGATAACCACCATCAGCTTCAACCAACTAACGATACAAGCCAGTACCCCCGCCCCCGGCTGGCTGGTGCTGTCCGACACCTATTATCCCGGCTGGCAAGCCTCGCTAAACGGACAAACCGTGCCCATCGCCCGCGCCAACAGTATCCAACGTGCCATCTACTTGCCTGAGGCGGGGAGCCACACGGTGCAGTTTTCTTTTTGGCCGCTAGATTGGCTACTGGGGTTGGGCGTGGCGGGATTGGCGGTATTGCTTTGGTTGGGGTTGTGGGTCATGGCTCCTGTTAAAAAATTAGCCCAAATTGATTTACGGCTATGGCTGGCTCTGCTCTATGTACCTATTGCGGGCGTCATGAATTGGCAGGTCATCCAGACCATGAGCACCGCGTTTGCGGGCGGACGGGATGATTTATGGGTGCATGTGTGGACGTTTTGGTGGGTGCTGGAAGCGTGGCAGACGGGTCAAAATCCATTTTTCACCACCCTGCTTTATTTTCCGCAGGGCGTACCGCTCATCTCTCATAATATCGCGTGGCTCAACATTGCCTTTTGGCTACCGATGCAGGCTCTGTTTGGTGAAATTGTCGCCTATAACCTGATGTTCATCACTATTTTTGTGCTGAACAGCGTCTGCATGTATTTCTTCGCGCTGGACGTATTCCAAAAAGTGCCGCAGGCGTTTGTAGCGGGCTTGGTCTTTGGTTTTTGGCCGTACACGCTTTCCCATTATGACCATCCCAACATGATTTTGCTGTTTGCCGTGCCGCTGACGCTGTTGTGCGTGCGCCGTCTGCTTTTGCGCCCCGCCGAGGCGAAGCGGTATGTATGGCTCACGGCCGTGTCTATTGCCTTGCTTGGCATTAGCCGTTGGCAACATCTGGTCATGGGGTCTGTTTTGCTGGTCGGCTACAGCCTGTATCTGCTGGTCAGCACGGGTCAACTGCGTCTCTGGACGTCGTGGCGCAACCTGACCACGGCCGTGGGGGTAGCTCTACTCATCATGTTACCCATCATGGCTCCACTGGTGTTGAGCCAAATCGGAGACAACAGCCGTGAACTCGCTATCTTTGAGCCAGACGGCGGGCGCACAGATTTACTCGCCTACGTTATCTCGCCCACCCTGTATGATGCCGTATGGGGCGAAAATATCACCCCGCAATATCCCCTGTATGCCGCGCCCCATGAACACATTGCGGGTAGCGGTTTGTATCAGCCGTTTGTGGGGTATGTGGTCTGGCTGTTGCTCCTGCTAGCTCTCTGGCGCGGGGGGCGCGAGGCGGGGGTGTGGTGGTTGCTGGCGGGCATTTATCTTTTGCTCGCTTTGGGCAATGCGTTGACCATTAACGGACAGACCATGGGCATGCCGCTCCCCTATGGCTGGCTGGAGTCCACCCCACTGGGGGCGTTTATTCGGCGACCGCATCGGCTAAATACGATGTTGGGGCTACCTGTGGCGATGTTGGTGGGGTATGGCACGGCCGTGTTGTTGTCTTGGCTCCCGCAAACCCGCCTCCCGCGCAAAGGGGCGATTGTCATGACCACGGCCGTGGTTGGGCTTCTCATCCTCGCCGAAGCGCGGCACACCGTGCCCATGATTACCACTCCACTCACCCTGCCCGCTTGGTACAGCACCCTGCCCGAGCGCACGGACACAGTCGATACCTTTGGCCTGCTGGCCTTGCCTGTGCATCATCGCTCCTACGACAAAAGCCACATGATGCACCAGACCCAGCACGGCTACCCCATCATGACGGGGCACATCTCCCGTATGCCGCCAGAGGCGTGGGAAGCCCTCGACGAATGGCCGTGGATTGCTTACGCGGTTGAGCGGGGCAATAGGCCTGATTTTTCGTTCATTGCGCCCGGCGCAGAGCTATATCGGTTGCATCAGCGCGGGGTGCGCTATGTTGTCTTGCACAAGGCGTTGCTCGCGGACGGGTTGCAGGCGATGTGGCGTGATTGGTTGACCATTGAGCCGCTGTATGAGGATGATGAGTTGTTGGTGTATGGGACTGAACTGGATGCGGCGCGAGATTTTACGTTGCAACATGCCTTTACGGCTGAGTGGGGCGTGATTCGGGCGCAGTTGCTTCCGCTGGCGGTGGTGCATGGGGGCATTTTGCGCCCTGATGTGCGCTGGGCGGTGGAGGGTGTGGACTCAAATTCAAACACGGCCGTGTCCCAAGCCTGTTTTACGCTCGTCGCTAACAACGAAACGACCCGCTACCCGCTCACCTGCCACCCCATCATGCCCGACGACCTTAGCCCAGACAGATGGCCGCCGCTCAACATTATTCGCCGCCATGACCAGCTACACATACCCGCTGACGTGCCGCCCGATACGTACCAGCTTTGGCTTACGCTCTCTGCGCCCCATGATGAAGCCCCTCCTTTGAATATGAGTCAAGTCACGATTCACCCCTTTGAGCCGAGCCAGACGCGCTCTATCGTGTGGGAGCCAGATCTCGCTCTGCACGGCTACGATTTAGACCAAACGGCCGAGCAGTTAACGCTGACGACTTATTGGCAAGCCCTGCGTGATGTGGAAAAAAGTTACAAGCTGTTTGTGCATCTGGTTGACCCCGCCACCAGCGACATTGTGGCGCAGAGCGATAGCATCCCGCTGAACTGGACGTATGGCACAAATTTATGGCAAAAGGGGGAGCAGGTGCGTGATGTGGCGCAACTCTCTCTGGCGGGCGTGCCGTCAGGAGCGTATACGCTGTGGGTGGGCTGGTATGACCAAGAGAATGGGGAAAATTTGCTGACTGAGGGGACGGTGCGGGTGGAACTCACGGCCGTGGTTGTGGAGTGAAGTCTGGCGTTCTGGCCTTAATTTGGTAAAGAGTAAAGAGCAAAAAGTAAAAAGTAAGAAGTAAAAAGTGGTTTGCGTTCTAGCCAAGGGCTGTCAGACAGACCCAACTTCTCACTTTTCACTTTTCACTTCTTGGCACGGTTCAAGTTACCTTTACAGTTGGTGCGCAAATAGCGGCCACACGCCTCGCCGCCAGCGGCGGCTCGACCAATAAAAAACCCCCTCTTTCCAGCGAGTCGTGGCCGTAGACCACGACGAAGCGGAAGTGTAAAGGTAACTTTGAAGCGATTTCTGAACCATGCCCACTTCTTACTTCTCACTTCTCCCTAACCCAGTAGTTGCCCGACGCCAAAGAGAATGACAAACAAAATCGTCGCGCCGACGAGTTGTTTGAGCAACGGGTCGAGTTCGCTCTGGGGGCGGGTGGTAACGGCACGGCCGTTTAGCAAAAATAGGGGCACGGCCAATACCCAGAGCCATGCCCATACGTTTTGGAAGGTGAGCAGGGTGTACACGGCCGTGGTTAAAATCCCCCCGCCCAGCAACGCCGCATGATAGAGCCGCGCCCGCGCCAGCCCCAGCCGCACCGGAATCGAATATTTACCCGCAACCACATCCGAAGCCATATCCCGAATGTTGTTCACGTTCAGCACCCCCACACAAAGCAGTCCCACGCTCGTCGCGGGGAGCAAAATGAGCCACTCAAGAGTTTGCGTCTGCACAAAATAGGAGCCAAGTGTACCCACCCAACCAAAAAAGAGGAAAACGAATAAATCCCCCAGCCCTACATACCCATACGGCTTGCTGGTCGCGGTGTAAGCAATAGCGGCCCAAATCGCCGCCGCGCCGAGGGCGACAAAGATCAGAAAGAGCACCATCTGTTGCAGGCCAAAGGCTAAATAGAGCAGAGCCACGCCGCTAATCATGGCTAACACGGCCGTGGTAGCTATGCCCCGCTTCATCTCCGTCCGCGTAATCAGCCCCAACTGAGTGATGCGCTTCGGCCCCGTGCGCTCCGCACTGTCCACTCCATGAAGCGTATCCCCATAATCATTGGCAAAATTAGACAGCACCTGCAAAAAAACGGTGGTCAGCACACAAAGAATAAAAATCGGCCAGCTAAACAGGCCGCTGGCTCCTGCCAAAAATGACCCCATGCCGATGCTGGCCAGGGCGAGGGGGAGGGTACGCGGCCGTGCGGCCACGAGCCATGCGTTTGCTTTGTTATTTGCTTGCTGAGGAGGGAGATTTTCTGTTTGAGTCATGCGGCTGATTTTAGCATGGGTTGGGTGAGGGGGACACGGCCGTTTACACCATGTTTGTCTCATTGGGGAGTGAATATGCTAAAATAGGCTGACTTGTTGACAACAGCTAAGGATTTCACGACATGGTTGGTCTTTCACAGAAAAATTGGTATCAGAATAACACAACAAATCAGGAAGGATAAAATGGAAGTTATCACTTTCAATCAAACGGGAAATGATCTAAAACGTGTTATTGATCGTGTGCTGGATGATGCTGATTACACAATTATTACCCAACAAGGTGGCCGAGACGTCGTTGTTGTATCACGCGATTTTTTCAACAATTTGTTAGAAACATCCTACTTACTTCACTCACCTGCTAATGAGGCTCATCTAATGCACTCCATTGAGCAATATCGACAGGGTAATGTGACCGTTAGGACTTTACTTGATGAGTAGAAAGTTGGCATGGACAGATGATGCTTGGGCTGATTATCTTTATTGGCAAACGCAAGACCGTAAAACCCTAAAGCGCATCAATCGGCTGATTAATGATGCTATACCGCGACCCATTTACAGGTATTGGTAAGCCCGAACCTTTACGTAATAACCTGACAGGATTTTGGTCACGCCGTATAGATGAAACAAACCGACTTGTCTATGCTGTTGAAGATGAATATCTCATAATCATTGCCTGTCGTTACCATTACTATCCATAAAACAAGGTGATTTACGGAATGAATAACACGCCAACCCAAACCGACCGCCCCCTTCTCATCTACGACGCCGACTGCGGCTTCTGAGAAAAAACAGCGCGTCTCGTGGAGACGTGGACGAAGGGACAAATAGAGCTAAAGGGGTGGCAATTCATCCCTGAGCGCATGGCTGAACTTGGCCTCACGGCCGTGGACGGGCTAAGCAAAGCGTGGTTTGTAGACCAGCACGGCCGCCTGACGGGAGGAGCCGAAGCCATCAACCAAGCCTTGCGCACCGTCTGGTGGGCGAAGCCGTTCACCTATCTGTACTATGTGCCGGGAATACGCCAGTTACAGGATAGGGCATACCAATGGATAGCGGATAATCGCCATCGCCTGCCCGGTAGCACCGAGGCGTGCGCCGTGCCTCCGCCTAAAGACAAAGAATGACTTGACCACGGCCGTGGAACTCTCTACAATATAGCAACATTCAAAACAAATTGAAACTTCAGAAAGGTGCGTCGCCAGCGCACCTCTTTTTATCAATTAACAATAGACTGACCAGTCAGTTTAGCAAGCAACTAGCGATGACCACTCAGCACTCATCGCTCATCGCTCAGTACTTTTTAGGAGAACCATGACCGACACAAACCCCGCCCCCACCCGCGAGCGCATTCTCGATGCCGCGCTCAATATTTTTGCCCACAAAGGCTACCACGACACGCGCCTCGACGAAATCGCCACCGAATCCGAAACATCCAAAGGTTCTATCTACTTCCACTTTCCCAACAAAGAGCGGCTCTTTTTATCCCTCGTGGACCAATTCGCCGACCTGCTCGAGCGGCGCGTGGTGGAAGCCATCGAGCAACAGCCCAAAGGCATGAAGCGGGTGCGCATCGCCCTCGCCACTTGCCTCGACACCTTTGGCAAATATCGCCGCCCCGCCAAAATTTTGCTGGTGCAAGCCACCGGACTCGGCCAGCCGTTTGAGCAAAAGCGCAACGAAGTCAACGAACGTTTTGCCCGCCTCATCGAAACCTATCTGCAAGAGGCGATAGAAGTCGGGGATATTGACCCCGTAGACACGGAAGTTGTGTCGTATGCGTGGATGGGCGCGATTTACAGCCTGATTATTCGCTGGGTCTACACGGCCGAGCCAGAACCAGCCCGCATCATGAGCAACTTGCTTCCCCTGTTGCTCCAGAGCGTAGGGTATGAGGAAAAAAGTGAAAAAAGTGTTGAGCGATGAGTAACGAGTGCTGAGTGCGCTTCACTCATCGCTCATTGCGCAGTACTCAGCACTCTAAAAAAGGGTCAAAAAATGCCAGAACAATACAAAGAATCCATGCGGCTCGTCAGCGTCAGCTTGCCCGCTCCGGGGCTAGACGCGCTCGACTTTGTGCGGCAGGCGCAGGGGCAAGCCCGCTTTTATTGGAACGACCACGACCCCATTACCTTTGCGGGGGCAGGCATTGCCACCGAGATTTTTGCATGGGGCGATAATCGGTATGAGGCGATTCAGGCGCAAGCGCGGGAGCTGTTTGCGGGAGCGATGGTCTCGCATGGCGATGAGCCGCTGGCTGTGCCCCGCCTGTTTGGGGGCTTTGCCTTTCGGGATGATTTTGTGCCAGATAAAACGTGGTCAAATTTTCACCCCGCCCATTTTGTATTGCCCCATTATCAGTTGTTGCAACACGGCCGTGAAGCGTGGCTGACCATCAATGCCCAAATCCCCCTCGACGAAGACCCCGCCGAAATCATTCCCGACCTGCAAGCCGCCCTACAAGCGAAATATCACGCTCTGCTTAGCTCCCCTGCGACAGGCTCCCCTTCGACAGGCTCAGGGGGCGGCGGGGGGGAAGCGCATCAGCTTAATTACCCGATGAGTGAAGCGCAATGGACCACAATGATTGAAGCGGCGCGGGCAGAAATCGGGGCAAGCGCGTTTCAAAAAGTGGTTTTGGCGCGGGTAGCCGAAATCAATTTCGGTGAAGATGTCAATGTGGATGGGGCGTTAACCTATCTCAATCTGCATTATCCGGAATGTTATCGCTTCCTCTTTGAACCACGGCCGCATCACGCTTTTTATGGTGCGACGCCCGAGCTATTGGTCAAAGTGACAAACACGGCCGTGACCACCATGGGCATGGCTGGCTCCACGCGGCGCGGCGCAACCCCCGCCGAAGACCGCGCCCTCACCCTAGACCTGCTCAACAGTGCCAAAGACCGCCACGAGCACCAGCTTGTCGTGGACGCCATCGAACGCCGCCTAACGCCTCTCACCACCAGTTTGGACATGCCCCGCTATCCCCAAATCTACACCCTCAGCAACATTCACCACCTGCACACGCCCATTCAAGGCACGCTAACCAATCCGCAAGGCGTTTTGCCCCTCGTCGAAACGCTCCACCCCACCCCCGCCCTCGGCGGCACGCCCCGTCAACCCGCCATGCGTTTCATCCAAGAGCATGAACCCGTCTCGCGGGGCTGGTACGCCGCCCCCGTCGGCTGGCTAGATCACACGCTAGATGGTTTGTTCGCCGTCGCCATTCGCTCGGCCGTGGCCCAAAACAATCGCGTCTGGGCCTATGCCGGCGCCGGCATCGTGGCCGACTCTGAACCCGCCAAAGAGTGGGCCGAAACGGCCGTGAAGTTTCGGCCAATGCTGAACGCGGTGGGACTTTTTAATGGTCAATAGTTAATTGACAATTGTCAATTGCCAATTAACTATTGCCAATTGCTAATGGTCAATGGTCAATTTGTGTGTGATGCCTGAGGAGGTGGGTTGATGGCTAAGGGACAAGACATTGAAGAGCGGTTAATTGCTTTTGGGGTGCGGGTGATTAATATTTGTCAGCAGTTGCCGCGTAATTATGTGGGCAAGCATTTCGCTAACCAGTTGCTTCGTAGTGGTACAGCTCCGGCGGCGCATTACGCTGAAGCACGCGGAGCAGAAAGCCGTCGTGATTTCATCCACAAGCTTAAAATATGCCTGAAAGAACTAAACGAGCCGCAAATATGGCTCAAAATGATAGGCCAGAGCGAACTACTATCTGCGGATCGTTTACAAAATATCTTGCAAGAATGCCAAGAACTAAGCCGTATCATCAACGCCAGCATCAAAACCACCCAACAAAACAGCCACCGCTAGCACACGGCTCCAATTGACCATTGATCATTGACCATTAGCTATTGACCATTAAGCCCTTCATGAAACCACCCATTCACAATTCACAATCAGACTCCCCCGCCACCTTGTGGGCAACCACCTTCGTTCACGCCCTCGCCGCATCGGGGCTAGACGCGGTGTGCATTTGCCCTGGCTCTCGCTCGACGCCGCTGACGCTCGCTTTTGCGGCGCACCCAGATGTGCGTGTATTTGTGCATTTGGATGAACGGAGCGCGGGCTTTTTTGCGCTAGGGCGAGCGTTGGCGACGGGAAAACCGGTAGCGGTGGTGTGTACTTCAGGCACGGCCGTGGCCAATTTCTACCCCGCCATCATCGAAGCCAACATGTCCCACGTTCCCCTGCTCATTCTCACCGCCGACCGCCCCGCCGAACTGCGCCACAGCGGCGCCAACCAAACCATCGACCAAACCAAAATCTTTGGCGACCATGTGCTGTGGGCGATAGACATGGACGTGCCTCACGCCTCTGCCCCAGAGGTCAGCTTGCGCAACGTGGCCCAAACGGCCGCCCGCGCCTACGCCACCGCCAACGGCCTGCGCCCAGGCCCCGTGCATCTCAACTTCCCTTTCCGCAAACCCCTCGAACCAAGCAACCAGCCAAGCAACCAGCCACTCAATCAATCGATCAGTGTGTCAATCGCTCAGCACGCGCAGGGGCAGATTGCGCCGAGCGCGGCGCAGGTGGCTCAGTTACAAAGTTGGGTGGCGCAGTATGCAAACGGGGTGATTGTATGTGGTCCGCGCTGTCCGGGGGGGGATTTTCCAGAGCGGGTGGCCGCTTTTGCCCAAGCGACGGGCTACCCCATTTTGGCCGACCCGCTGTCGGGCGTGCGCTTTGGGCCATGGGTGGGCAAGAGCGTTTTGGGCGGCTATGAAAGCTGGCTGACGCAAAACCAAGAGCCATCCGGTCCCGCGCCAGACATTTTGATTCGCTTGGGGCAAGTGCCCACCAGCAAATGGCTCAATGCCTATTTAGACCACATTGAGCCAGCCGTGCGCCTGCATGTGCGGCACAACGGCGTGTGGGCGGATGACGGCCAGCGCACGACCCATTTTTGGCAATGTGCCGAGGGGGATTTGTTGCGCCAAGTGTCAACGGTCAAGCGGCAACTACTAGTTAATCACGCTTGGCTGGCGACCGAAAGGCAAACGTGGGAGGCGATGGCACGGTTTTTCGACGAGCATTTTTTTGACGCCACGGCCGTGTCCCTTCTCCTGCAAACCCTGCCTGAAAACAGTAATTTGGTCATGGGCAACAGCCTCCCCATTCGTCATTTAGACCAGTTTGGCCGCCCCATGACCAAACGTCTGCACGTTTTTGGCAATCGAGGAGCGAGTGGCATTGACGGGAATATAAGCACGGCCGTGGGTATCGCCTCGGCCAGCCCCGACCGTCCCACCGTGCTGGTCACGGGCGACGTGACCTTTTATCATGACCTGAACGGCCTGCTGGCTATCAACCACAACCAGATTCAGAATGTGAGCATCGTTTTGTTGAACAACGGCGGCGGGGGCATCTTTAATCGGCTACCCATCGCAAATTTTGAACCCGCGTTCACCCGTCTGTTCAAAACGCCGCACCAGCTAGATTTTGCCCATGCGGCCGCGCTGTTTGGGCTAGCGCATACAAGAGTCCACGGCCGTGGACAGCTCCAAACCGCCCTCACCAGCGACTGGCTTACCAGCCCCACCATTCTCGAAATCATGACCGACAACGAGCAAGACGAACAGTTGCGCCGCGCCTTTTTACAGCAGACCCCACTTTAACCAACCGACTCAGGCTCTTTGGCAATTATTAGCCATTCATTGTCGTAGTTAGACAGGCCACGTCCAGAGAAAAGTCACATGACCCATGACACGTGAAACGTGACACTCTGTTAAACCCACAAGGACACCCATCATGACCGACGAACGAGACAACGAAGATACCAACCCCTCACGCATCCGCGTGATTGGCATGGCCATCATAGGCTATGCGCTTGTGGCTTGCATCGCGTGGTTTTTTCTGTTTGAGCTAGGGAGCTTGGGGGAACAACTGCTCGGCACGGCCGTGCCCGAAAATCAGCCCGCATCCAATATTATTTCTAGCTTTCCCACGGCCGTGTACCTTGCCCCACCCGACGACATCATCCTGACTCCCGACCAGCGCGGCTACGCCAACATGCAACTCGCTCAAAACACGACCGAACTCGCCACCATGCTTGGCAACAACCCCAACATCACCCTGATTTATCTGCACCCTGCCATGCTCGACGAGGTAGACGCTAATTTTCTCAAACTCCAATATCGCAACGGCAAGCTGATCGCCGCCTTCAACACGCCGCTCTCGGTGCTGACCGCTAAACTGGATCTGACTACCAGCCAAGATGATTTACCCTTTGAGACCTTTGCCACGGCCGTGCTTTCTGTTTCGGCCGTCAAAAACCAGCCCTCTGGCACGCCCCTGCTCTTTACCAACGCCTTTGGCCAGTTTGAACAAGTTCCCCTCGTTCTAAATGGGTTACAATAGCACGCTATGCTTCGTTTATCAGCCACATCACTTTTGCTCACGGCCGTGGTGCTTCTATTCACCGCTTGCCAACCCCCGCCAGCACATACGATTGAGTTTACTCCCCCTGACCTGCCCACTCTTGCCGTTGCCGTTGTTCTGCCCACGGCCGTGGATACCGACTCTAGCGACGCCCCGCCGCCCACTTGGACGCCTATGCCCGCTAGTTTCGAGACCGACCAGCCCCAAGAAATAGGCGACCGCCCCACCTTCACCCCGCGTCCCACCCGCGCCGCCACCGATACGCCAGGCCCCTTGCCCACCGTCACCCCCACCCCCACGCCCAGCCATACCCCCACACCCACCAACACCCCAACCCCCACGCCCACACCCACCGCCCTCCCCCTTAGTCAATATAGCCTCGATGCGCCACTCCCCATCGGCGCGTACCCCCGCCCCCCTGCTGATAACGGCTGGGGCATGCACTGGATGCCCACCGTTAGCCAGAGTCGGGGCGACGTAGACAAATTTGTGGCCGAAATGCGCCTCATGAATATCAAATGGGTCGTCTTTCTCAACGACAATACCAACATTGGCAGCAATGATTATTTGGTCGAGCGGCTCGTGGCAAACGGCATCATGCCC
>JBGTIZ010000199.1:0-26708 GCA_041745395.1 Promineifilaceae bacterium (SeqCode)
AGGTCGATATCTTCCGTTACTTTATTGACCGTGTGTCGGGAAAGATGGTGATGCCGACACTCGCAGAACTCATTGTCCAAAAGTCCCCTGCCTAGAATAGCGTCTAATCCTGCCTTTCCCCCCGAATTTTTGGGAAGATACTAGAAAACCTAAAAAAGTAAAGAGTATTACAGTCTCAAAACCCAAAAAAAGTGAAGCATCTCATGAAAAACATTTTTCAAAATAAAGTTATCTCACTTCTTATGCTTAGTTTTCTCATAGTTGGTGTTAGCACATTCATGTGGTTCACCACCCAAGCCAATCAAGCCCAGCAGTTAGACCAACAGCTCAACGCCATCATCCAGCAACAAAATCTCACCCCGCTCGACCCTGGCCCTGCCCAAGACCCCGCCCAAGTCGCCCTCGGTCAAGCCCTCTTCTTCGACAAAGAACTCAGCGGCCCGCGAGACATCGCCTGCGCCACCTGTCACCATCCCCTGCTGAACTCAGGGGATGACATCAGCCTCTCCATTGGCGTGGGCGGTACGGGGTTGGGGTATGAGCGCGTGCGCAGTGAGAGACATCCCTTCATCCCCCGCAATGCTCCCGAAATTTTTAACCGGGGCGTGACCGAATGGCACACCTTTTTCTGGGACGGCCGTGTGCAGACCTTGCTCGATGGTTTCATCGAAAACCCGGCCGACGAAGATCTGCCCCCCGGCCTGACCAACATCGTCGCCATCCAAGCTATGTTCCCCGTCACCTCGCGGGATGAGATGCGCGGTCGGCGTAATGACGTTGATGTCAACGGCCAACTCAACGAATTAGCCGCCCTTAGAGACGATAACTTTGAGGAAATGTGGGACAAACTCATGGTGCGCCTGCTCGCCATTCCCGAATATGCGGAGCAGTTTGCCGCTGTTTATCCCGATGTGCCGCCCGAGGAACTGCATTTTCTACACGCCGCCAATGCGCTGGCCGCTTTCCAGATTGAGGCGTTTTCGTTCACCGATAGTCCGTGGGATCAATATTTGGCGGGCAACACGGCCGTGCTTTCCGACGAGGCCAAACAAGGCGCATTGCTCTTTTACGGCCGTGCCAACTGCGCCACCTGCCACAGCGGCAACTTGCTCACCGACCAGCAGTTCCACAACCTGCTTGTGCCCCAGCTCGGCCCCGGTCATCGCGAGTATGCGGGCTACGACCTCGGCCGAGGTCGTATTACTGACCAAGAAAGGGATGCGTTTCACTTTCGCACGCCGCCCTTGCGCAACGTGGCCATCACCGGCCCGTGGATGCACAACGGCGCGTATGACTCGCTCGAAAAAGTGATTCGCCACCATATGACGCCTCTGCAAAGCCTGCAAACCTACGACCCCAGCCACCTGCCCCCAGATCTCGCCGTTACTTCCCGTCAGGACATCAACACCGTGCTTCTGCTCACGCAAAGCGTTGACCCGCTCATAGAGACTGTGCCCGACGACCTTACCGACGACGAAATCGCCGACCTCATCGCCTTCCTCGAGGCGCTCACCGCACCCAGCTCGCAAGATTTAACCCACCTTATCCCCGAAAGCGTGCCCAGCGGCCTGCCCGTTGTGCCCTGAGGCAGAGCCATAAGCCATAAGCCGTAAGCCGTAAGCTATAAGTGTTCGCTTATGGCTTAAAGCTCACAGCTTCCCTAGGAGATCCCATGTCTATTTCACCCCTGTTGCCCCGCTTGTGGGTGGGACTGTTGTTGTTGACCACGGCCGTGTTAACCGCCTGCCAAGACACCCCCGCTCGCCCCAGCGTCAACCTCGAACTCAGCACCCGCCCCGCCGACACCCTCACCGCTACCCCACTCAACCCACCCACCGCCCCTGCTGGTGACACCCTTTTCACCTCCCTCATGGCCGAGCAAAGCGGCCTCACCTTCCAAAACCTGCTCTCCCCCGAAAACCAGCGCAACTTTACCTTCAACGGCGCGGGCGTCGCTTCGGGCGACTATGATGGCGACGGTTTGGTAGACCTGTTTCTCGTCACCGAAGAGGGGCAAAGCAAGCTATACCGCAATTTGGGCGACATGCGCTTTGAGGATGTGACCGAGCCAGCCGGGCTAGGCGACAACAGCGACCCCGACGGCTTCAGCATCGGCGCCACTTTCGCCGACATAGACAACGATGGCGACCTTGACCTCTTTCTCACCAACTGGCTTGTGCCCGACCTGCTCTACCAAAATAACGGCGACGGCACATTTACGGACATCACCACCACAGCAGGCGTCGGTTACACGGGTGGTTCCACAACGGCCACTTTTGCTGATTATGACCGGGATGGCCACCTCGATTTGTTTGTGGCGACCTATCGCCCGCAAGACTTTGCCAACGAGTTTGGCACCCCTCAAATCGAGATGGTTGACGGGCAAATTGTCATTCCCGAAGATTATCAAAACCGCCTCGAAATCGTCGAAACAGAAGACGGCTTGAGCGTGCGCCAGCTCGGCGAAGCAGACTTGCTCTACCGCAACAACGGCAACGGTACCTTCACTGAAGTCGCGGAAGAGGCAGGCATTAGCGGCGGTTATTGGGGCCTCTCCGCCTCCTTTAGCGACATTGACAACGACGGCTGGCCCGACCTCTACGTGACCAACGACTTCTGGTCACCCGACACCTTTTACCACAACAACGGCGACGGCACGTTCAGCCTGATGTCGCCCGACATGATGCAACACACGCCCATGTTTGCCATGGGTATGGATTTTGCTGATATTAACAACGATGGCTTGCTTGACTACTTCGTGGGCGACATGCTCAGCCGAGACGCCACCCTGCGCCTGACCCAGCACGGCCTGATGGACACCACCCTGCCGCCTGATGAAGCGGCGGCGCAGGTCATGCGCAACGGTCTCTTCCTTAATAATGGGGACGGCTCTTTTAGCGATATTTCGTGGCTAGCCGACGTGGCCGCTAGCGAATGGACGTGGAGTACCAAATTTGGCGATTTAGACCTCGATGGTTATAGCGACCTGCTCATCACTAATGGCATGATTGGCGACCTGATGGACAGCGACGTGCTGGCTACTGTGAATTTGCCCCAGTTCCAAAACGCGCCCGCCTACTTTCCCGACTATCCACCGCTGGTTACGCCCAATCTCGCGTTCCGCAACAATGGTAACCTGACCTTTAGCGATGTCTCGGCCGAGTGGGGGTTAGACACGGCCGTGATTGCCCACGGAGCCACCCTCACCGACCTCGACGGCGACGGCGACCTTGACTACATCGTCAGCCACATGAACGCCCCCGTCGGCGTTTATCGCAACGACGCCACCGCCAACCGCGTCGTTATCAACCTGAATGGCCTCACTTCCAACAGCTACGGCCTCGGTGCACAAGTTACCCTCACCACGGCCGACGGCCAACGCCAAACCCGCCAGATGAGTAGCTCCGGCGGCTATCTTTCTAGCCACGCTCCCGAACTCGTGTTCGGCCTCGGCCAGCAGGAAAACATCACCAGCCTCGAGATAAGCTGGCCCTCTGGTCACCGCCAAACCTTTACCAATGCCGAAAATGGAGAACCGCTCCGCGCCAATCATCGCTTCGTCATCGCTGAGCCAGCCGGCCCCGCTACCCTGCCGCCCGCGCAACCACTCACGGCCGTGTCCCCCCACTTTAACGAAGTTTCGACCACGGCCGGGTTAACTCAGCCCCACATCGAAGCCAATTTTGATAACAACCAGTACAGTGGTTACGACGATTTTGATGAGCAACCGCTCCTGCCCCGCCGCCTCTCCGCGCTTGGGCCGGGCGTCGCTTGGAGCGATATGGATCAAGACGGCGACGATGATTTGTATATCGCAGGCGCACTCGGGCAGTCGGGCACGTTTTACACCAATCAGGGCGACGGCACCTTCACGGCCGTGTCCAGCCTCTCCCCCCCCGAACCCGAGGAACTCGCCCCGCTCTGGCTTCCCAACGCCACCCTCCTGCTCAGCTACAGTCGCTACGAAACGCCCGACGCGCCTCGAGCGGCGCAATTTACGGTCAACACGGCCGTGGCTCTGCCCCAGCCCAACGAGGACATCACCTCTGGCGGGGCGCTGGCCGCCAACGACGTAGACGGTGACGGCGACCTTGACTTATTTGTCGGCGGCCGTGCTTTGCCCGAACAATGGCCCCTGGCCGCGCCCAGCCGCCTTTATCTAAACGAAGGCGGCCAATGGCAAGACGCCACCGCCGACCTCGCCCCCGATCTGCTGACCCTCGGCATGGCGACAGGCGCGATGTGGCTAGATGTGGACAACGACGGCGACAGTGACCTGCTGGTCGCCACGGAATTTGGCCCCGTGCGCCTCTTCCTCAACGAGCTAAATGAAAACGGCGGCCTGACCGACGCCACCGAAGCGGCGGGTTTGGCCGACTGGACGGGCTGGTGGACGGGCATCACGGCCGGGGATTTTAATGAAGACGGCCATCTCGATTTTGCCGTTGCCAACTGGGGCTTAAACAGTCGCTACGCCGCCTCGGCAGAATACCCGGCCGTGGTTTATGCGGGAGATCTCAGCGGTGATGGGGATGTGGACATCATCGAAGCGGAGTACGTAGACGGCGTTTTGCGCCCCCTGCGTGAGCGCGGCATGGTTGGCGCGGAAATGCCCTTTGTGCTGGAAAAATACAATACCTTCCTTGCCTATGCCGAAGCCACGCTCGAGGAAATCTACGGCGAGCGGCTAGATAGTCTGACCCGTTACGAAGCGACAACGCTGGCGCACATGGTGTTCATCAACGATGGTACAGGGCGTTTTAGCGCGACGCCGCTTCCCCAACTGGCGCAAACCACCACGGGGTACGGCCTGACTACGGCCGATTTTGATAACGACGGCCATGAAGACCTTTATCTGGTGGGTAACTTTAGCTATGCTGACCCTGAGTTTCGGCAGTTTACGGGGGGGATTAGCTATTGGTTACGGGGGCAGGGGGATGGCTCTTTTGTAGTCGTACCCGCTCCGGAAAGTGGCTTGTTTGTGCCCGAAGATGGGCGCGGCACGGCCGTGAGCGACTATGATAATGACGGCTGGGTGGATGTGGTCGTGGGGGTGAATGATGGCTCCCCATACTTGTTCCGTAATGCGGGCAATGAGACGAATTGCGCTCTGACCGTGCGCTTGGTGGGGGCGGAAGGGAATCCCACGGCCGTGGGAGCGCGTTTGAGCATAACGCGACTAGATGGCACAATGACCACCCGCGAAATTCAGGCGGGGAGCAGTTATTTCTCACAAAACAGCGCGACGCAACTATTTGGGCTAAGCACAGTCGGCACGGCCGATATTGTCGTGCGCTGGTCAGATGGCTCTGAACAAATGGTAGCGGATCAACCTTGCGGGACACTCACCTTAACGCAGGCGGAATAGCCGAGCCAAGGTTAGTAGTTACCCCGACGGTATTTAACCACTGCATCAAGGGCAATTGCCAGCAGTAAAAATAGTTGTAAAACCAGAAAAACCAGCGCGACACCATAGGGACGATTCACCCTGCTTGCCGGTTGGCTCTGTTCTGGGTCATCTGCCAAATAAATCACCTCAATCTCTTCTGTACGCTGTGCCTCCAGCCATTCATCTTCATATAGATACGTGCTGGTCATATAAAACTCAAAATCCACGTTAAACATGTAGGTCACGCGATAACGTTGGTCGGCGCGATTGCTCAGCATCTCTTGCGTCACAATGACGCCAGCCGTGGTTTGCACCCCATTTTGCATATAATGCCAAGATTCCCACGCCGCCAATCCCGCCAGCATCCCAAAACAAACGCTCAATACCAGCCAAAACAACATATAGCCCCGATAGCGCTGCTTAAAAAAAGGCCAAAAACGCAGGACAGTTGGGGTATCAGCAGGTAGAGGCGTTGGTTGTGTGACCACGGCCGTGTGTGCCAAAAACGCCTCTGCCTCTTGAGTAATAAGCGACCGATTTTCATAATAAGCCATAAAACGGTCGAAATCCTCATGCACATGACACAGGGCAATCGCCTTCGCTAACTCCAAATAGTCGTTGTCCTGTGGCGCGTGCAAAAAATCCACCATAATCGGCCGTATGAGCGGGTCGAGGTGGTCTTGCAACAGCGTTACAATGCCTGCTTTATACTCCCAATCTTCAAAACGCCAATAAAAACGCACGAGCGGCGCAAAGTGGCTGGCATTAATCTCATCTCGGGCCGCCTCCAAAGCTTCATGGTCAGCCGCCGCAATGTAGTCGATGTACCGCTTCACATCTAAATTCAGTTGATTCATAGCGTGGATGGGGTGAAAGGGAGAGCGTTCTTCATCGCCTGTGGTCACGGTTTGCTGGTCCCGCAGGGAAGTAAATAAAATCCCCGTTGTTTTGCTAAACTGCCACAGGTAAGTTTATGCCTCTGGTTTGCGCCTTGGCCAGAACCAGGCCAAGGTGGTGAGGGTTAACACGGCCGTGAGCCAGATAATAAGAGGGCTGGTCTGGGTGGGGGTGTTCAGGGAGAGGGTGTGTAGAGACACGGCCGTGGGGTTCACATTTTGCCCCACTGCCCACTCTGAAAAACTGCTGATGCCATGCCGCGTTACCGACGTGCCTGATATATACGTCGTGGTAGTGATAGGACTCAAGGGGTTTAATGGCCCACAATCCCAGCCAGCCCCAGGGCCATTTACCCAGCGACAAGCCCGCGTTGTTTCGTCTGCCGCATTATACGGCAGGGTCAAATCAACGTTGAAATCATTGGTCACTTCGGCACCGTTGTACCAATTCCAATGGTATGCTTCAATGCGCCAAAAATGATCCGTTTGAATCGCCGTACTCGCGTTAGGATGATTTTCGTTGATTTGCTCCACGCGCAAACAATCAAAATCTGTTCCTACATCCGTTACGGTAATAATGACCTCGCCAAAGGTGTAGCTCACTGGATTCGGCGTCGCATCAATTAAATCTTGACGAATGTCACACACCAAAGGCATATATTCGACTGCTCCCGCGTCACAAGCGGTTGTGCCATCTTGCAGGCCATCCTGCGGCCGGGCAATGCCGCGCTGGTCTATGTTGTTGACTAGGCCACTCGCACAGTTGGCCGAAGGGTCAATATCTATGGCTGGGTTAGTCACGGTTGGCGAGCCTAAATCGTTGACCAAAGCGTGGGTGAGTGTGCCACCACCGTTGTCGGTAAGCGTTTCATCGAGGATTTGGTAAAGCGCGGCTTCGTATGGACTGCCTTGAATGGCTGTGCGGCTGTCCCCCAGCGTAGCGGGTGCATCGCTGGCAGGCGAAAAATAGATAGCGGTAGTGATGGTCGTCTGCCAAGAGACGCCAAACAAATTGTGGTTGCCGAGATTAAAGGTCGTGCTGTAGCTAGAAATTTCGGAACCAGAGCTAGCTGACTCGTTGCCTGACACAATAGAGCGATTGAGCATGGTGACTGCGCCTGTCCCTTGACTTCCAATGCCGCCGCCGCCGCCAGGATAGCCACCAAGCGAACCGTTCAGGGTAATCGTGCTGTTGTTGATGGTCATCGTCGCCCCGTTAAAAAGACCCCCACCAAGCGCACCAGCCGCCATGGCGCGGTTGCCGCTGATGGTACTGTTGGTCAAGGTGACTGTGCCCACACTGCGGAGTCCTCCCCCGTTGCCCCCGTTGGCCGTGTTGGCCGCAATGGTACTGCGGTTGATATCGGCCGTGGTGTCGCCTAGCCACGCCCCCCCCCCGCTCGCGCCAGCCGTGTTGCTCATAATGGTACTGCTCTCGATAGTGACACGGCTCCCACTGCCGCTGACCCAAAGACCACCGCCGTTATCAGTAGCACTATTGTCAACAACGGTACTATGATTGAGGGTTAGGCTGTTTCCAGTGCCAAATAGAAATATCGCGCCCCCTGAGCCGCTCGCAATGTTGTTGGTAACGGTCACGCTGTTTAACACGGCCGTGCCCCCACCCTCAACATACAAAGCCCCCCCCGCTCCACCACCAGACGCATTGCCATTTGTCAACGTGGCATCATTGACCGTTAAATGCCCTCCATTTACGAGGAAAATGCGAAAGGTAGAGGCCGAAGAACGTTGAATGGTATAACCATTGCCACTGATGATAATGGTGCTGGTAATGTTAGTGAGTGGAGAGGCGAGGAGGACATCCTCTGTCAATACGATGGTATCTACACCCGCATCACCAGCAGGACAGCCCGCATTGGCCGTATTGGTGTTGGCCGCTCTGATAGCTAAATCGAGTGTGCAGGAGCCACTAACAGCGATTTCGGCGGCCTGTACGGGAGTGGGTAAAGTGAATAGTAGAAACAGACCCACGGCCGTGCTAAAAAACACGGCCGTGAGGCGTTGAGAATAGAAGCTAAATTTGCGGGAATTTGGCTTGAGGCTAGGGATGGACATGAGGACGCTCCTACAAAACAGAGTGCTGTTGATTTATGTGCTATCGGCACACAGACATTATCCTCAATTGTAAATCCCGTTTCTTGAGAGTGACCTTAAGGTAACAAGCTTTAATCGCGAACCAAGTCCCAGACAGTTGCTCATTTAACGCACTTACGTCAAATGCAGTTGACGGTCGGCCGTGAGGCGAATCTCCTCTATCGCTTTTTCTACTATTTTTTCTTCTTGGCTTAGCTCCAGACCCACCCAGCGCCATCCCTCATACTGTGTGGGCATGACTAACTTTTGCGCGGGGCTGGTGTTTAGGACTTGCCTGACCTCTGGAGCGACTTCGCTATCGGCCAGTAAAATGCGCCACGGCGTAATGATGATGTCGCTCTCTTGTAGGGTGGTGGCGATGTCCACGGCCGTGTTTTCTCCCTCCTCCTCTCCTTCTCCCTCTGAAGCCAGCCCCAACAACGTGACCTGCAAGCCCGGAATAGCCTCGGGCAGGGCCGCCGCCAGGGCTGTGCCCAGCGTGCCCCCTTCACTATCTAGAATGGTCAGGCGCAGGCGGGCATATTGCGCCGCCAGCCAGTTGGCAATCTCCGTTTGGTCTTGGCGCAACAGCCAGCCGTGATACAGCAACACGGCCGTGGCCAGCAGAGCAAACGCCAGCGCGTGCGCCACATCCGTAAACAGCGACGCTTGCGAACTAATGCCCAAAATCTGGGTCAATAAACGATAAACCAGATAGACACTACTGCCCAAAATAGTCATCGTGGCCGCAAACAGATAGCCAAATAAATAAATACGGCGCACCAGCGACCGCCGTTCGCCCACGCCCCGCTCGTCTGGTTGCTGGGCCATCTGTTGAATCAAGCGCCACGGTCCCAGCCACACCGCCAGCCCTACAATAATGGCCGCCAGATACCAGACCGCCTCTTCACGGAGATTGACCGTCGTCACCTCGCCCGTGATTTGGCGGATGAGCAGGCTCAGCGTGCCCCCGACCCCCACCAGCACGGCCGCGAGACCGATGCCCGCCATTGTGTACCAGTAGAGCCGACGCAGGGCGGCCTGCCGAGTGCCTTCTAGCTGGGTGATTTGCGTATCTTGACGCAGGATAAAGGTGTGGAAGGCCCAAACTAGGGCGGGCACGACCAGCAGGGGCACAACGTTTTCTAGCTCAAGGGTTAAATCAACGCCGACGATGCGCCCGAATAGGTCGGCTAGTAAAAAGGTGGCGTTGGCCACGGCCGTGATGGCGGTGACAAAAATGATGAGATAGAGAGCCAGTTTGCGTAAAAAGGAGTGTTGCTCGTCCAGCTTGTTTTCCTCAAACAGATGCTGGTTCCACCGCCAAAAGAGTACCCAGACCACGGCCGTGACCGTCAGCGCGGCAATGTCGTTCACGATATGGAAGCGAAAATTGCCCGCTTGGTTACCAGACCACAACCGCCACGCCATTGTCCACAACCCAATCAGGACATTTGTGCCCACATAAAGCGAGCTGACCGTGAACAGCCAGCGGTACAAACGCTGTAGCCCAAGGTGCTGAGCGGTTGTCGACGCCCCCTGCTCATCTTCGCGGCGCACAAATTCATGGTAGCCCCAGGCCAAAGCCAGCACCAGCATCGCTATCGCACTTTCAGACAAGGTGCGGCTAGGGTCAGCGTAGCTTACATCGAGGCGCAACAGCAGGTACAGACTGTTGGCGATGACCTCATAGGCTTGCACTATTAGAGGCACCAGAAAAACGGTGAGCGTAGCGTACAAATAGAGTGACCGCAGGAGGGTCAGCCGTTCGGCGTTGTCCCGCTTGGCGAGTCGCTGTGCCCACAGCCAATGAATAAGCAACAGCGGTCCAGCAATAATCAGGAGGGCGATTTGAAAAGCCAAGCTCTCCCGATTTAGGTCGCCTAGCAGGAGGTTGCGCCCGAGATAAATCGTCGCCCAAATCACGATTTGCGCCGTAATGAAACAGACTAAATAAATGTAGAGATTTCGTATAGCATTCATCTGTTCGTTTGCCTTTGGTATGTCTATCAGGAAAGGAGACGTGGACGTGGGAAGTAAAAAGTGAGAAGTAGAAGTCCTCCCTTACTCACTTACTCCCTTGCTCTCTCACCGACACGGCCAGCCACTCTCACCGTCTTGCCAGCAGTGGCTCCAGCATTGGTCAGCATAGGTGATGTACCAGTCGCCCTCTATTTGCTCCAGCATGAGGCTGTTTGTGTCTTGGTAATGATTGTCGCCCCGGAAGAAGAGAAAGCCTGATCCTTGGTAAAAAATGGTGATGGTGGCGTCAACCACGGCCGTGTTTGCCCCTCTTGTCTTTTCCGCCACCGAATACATAGACGCATTTTGTTCTAGCAGGGGACAATAACCCGAGGTGTTCAAATCAGACCAAAATGCGGTCGCCGTAGCTGGGTAAGCGGTTAAATTGGGGGATAGATACCCATAAGCCTGTTCTGGCTCATTCAGATAAATGGCTGTCAGGTAATTATGGGCTACATTTTCTGGTTCAATCCCTCGCTGATACGTAACCGACTCTGGCTGACGTAAAAGCAAGAGCAGGCTGGCCACGATAATGAGGGCAATCGCCCCCACGATAACCCACAACAATTTGTCACTCGTGTTCTTCTTGTTCATGGTTTTCCCTCGTGTTTGTCCTCTGGCCTGCGACAGGCTCAGGCAATGTCATTAAGCTGTCTAATTTTTTGTCACGAATTTAAGGTTCTCCTTCGTGCTAATTCGTGTCATTCGTGGCTAGAACTGGGTAAACAGTTACGCTGAAACGCTGAACGTTTTTCAGACAATGTGACATAGTTCCGAATGCTTGTCAATCATCTTTACACCCAAGCAATCTTGCGTTACCCTTTTTCCGTCTGCCACGCACAACTCCATATCAATACAAGAAACCAAGACAGCGACGAATGGTGAGCCAAGCGGTTCCATTCACCGTTAGCTATTCACCATTCACCATTTACAATTCAAACCAGAGAGGATAAACCATGTCCCAACCCCAAGCCATTAAATGCCCATCCTGCACGGCCGCGCTAGATTACGACGGCGTGTCCGAAGTTATCAGCTGTGCCTATTGCGGGACGACGGTGTTAGTGCCCGACAATTGGCGTCGTGCGCCCGCGCGCTTCAACCAAAGCGATAGCCAAGGCGTCACCGTTCACGAAATTTTGCAGATGGTCGAAGACGGCCGCAAAATCGAAGCAATTAAGCTGTATCGGGAGACGTTTGGGAGTGGTTTGAAAGAGGCCAAAACAGCGGTCGACGACCTGAGCATGGGTCAA
This sequence comes from Promineifilaceae bacterium (SeqCode), assembly GCA_041745395.1. Classification (GTDB taxonomy): domain Bacteria; phylum Chloroflexota; class Anaerolineae; order Promineifilales; family Promineifilaceae; genus Hadersleviella. Next base: position 11,652 of record JBGTIZ010000199.1, read on the forward strand.
CCCACGGCCGTGTATGTGGTCGGCGCAACCGCCGCCGCCACAACGGGCGCATCGGGCTGTGGTTGTCTCTTACCTATCTTCATTCTGCTTTTTATCGGCGGCATCCTCACCTTTGTGTTCTACAATGACCGCCCCCAACAAGTCGAATTGATTGTGTCCCACTTGCTGGCAGGCGAGTTTGAAGAAGTGGTGGAGCAGATAAACAGCACCGTTAGCGCGCTTAACCGCGCCGTTTATCAAACACCCCGCCCCGTCAATCCCCAGAGTAGCAACCGTACACGGCCTGACCTGTTCCTGCAAACATGGGTCTACGGGGGGCAAGACATTCCCGTCAATCTTAGCTACACCAGCGTCACGGGCGACGCCTCTCGGCGAAGCATTCTGTGGGAAGTGCCCTTGGGCACTTCGGGCGACAACAGCAATACCTTTGGTGTGGGCGACCAAGCCGTTTACGTGGCGCGTGGCTCTGCCCTACAGGCGTACGCGCTGAATAATGGCGACCCTCTCTGGGAAACGGTGTTGAGTGACCAGATTCAGAACGGATGCGATTCCTGCCTTCAGGCTACGCGGGAGCAGGTGATTGTGCTAACGGCGGATAATTACCTTGAGGCGTTTGATGCTCAAAATGGCCGTTCGCTGTGGCAACGCTCCCTGGAAGCTACCAACTTCATGCGGCCAGATGATAGTTATCTTGCTTTGGTGTTAGCGGGGGATTGGATCGTTTTCTTGGACAGATTGCCCGAGCAGAGCGGGGCAACTTATGGACTTTACCTCGTGGAGATACGCACAGGGGAATTGGTGCGCGTTCTTGAACCAGCCTGCACCGATCCGGGCAACTTTTTCAGCGACGATTATCTAGGGCATGATTCCCAAGTCATCCTAGATGCGACCGAGAACACGGCCGTGTTTCTCTTTGGTTCCAGCCTCTTTAGCCAACTGTGTCTGCAAAAGTGGGATTTGGTCTCCGGCACACAACTTTGGGCCAATCGCCTGCCCGAGGGGCTGAGCTTAAATAGTGGCGGCGAGTCGGGTTTGATGCTGGCGGGGCAAAACACCCCATTTGTGGTCCACACGCCTGAGACGTTGCTAGTCGCACTGACTGATACGGCCAACAACCGACACACGGCCGTGGTGCATCTCGACCTGACCGCCAACGGCGACCCTCGCGTTATCCACACCGCCGCCGACTACAGCCTCTACCCCATCGGGCTAAACCACACCACCGACACCCTGCTTGTCCGCGCCGAGCGAGAGCGGGGCACAGACCAAACCGAACTATGGGCACTTGACCCCACCACGAGTGACCGCCGCTGGCGGCACGTCATCACGGCCGAGTATTTCTTTGAACTGCGTCCCTTTGATGACCGGTACAGCTATCGGCTGTTGCCCGATGGCTTGGTTTTGCTCCAACTGCTGACCGATAGCACTCCCGCCCAGCTTACGCTCACGAAGTTAGACTTCGCCACGGGCAGTCGGCTGTACGATGTGTCTACGCCAGTGGCGCGTCATCAGGGCTGGCGCGGTCTGCTCTGGACGGATGAGGTGGCTTATCTTTCTATTTATGACCTGTGGCGGGTGGATTTGGCGACCGGCACGGCCGTGATTGAGTGGCCCTAACAATGAGTGAGAAGTAAAACGTAAAAAGTGAGAAGTGGGCGGTTGGTTGCTCACTTCTCACTTTTTGCTTCCTACTTCTTATTCAATTCAAGCCCGTTCTATTTACAAGCCTAACGCACATCCCACGTAAAGCCGCCGCCTACCTGCACGTTAAACAAGCTGTTGATAACGTTGCCACTACAATCTTCCGCCTTAAAGTCATACTCATCCGACGGGAAGCCACCGATAGAAACCTGCCCACCGGGGAGAATCGTTTCTGTCGGGCCGAGCCGGTCATTACCCCACGGGTCGCGGGACAAGTCAATAAAGAGGAAGCAAATCTCGATGCCGCTATTGTTCTGCACCGTGATTACCACGGAAATAACGATGGGCGGCTCTGTGGCCGTGGCCGTCGGCATAGGGGTGAAGGTCGCCGTGGGTGGCGTGGTGGCCGTCGCTGTCGCCATCGTTGTGGCGGTTGCTGTCGCTGTAGCCGCCGTTGTGGCGGCTGTCGTTGCGTTTGGTGTGGTTGTCGCCACGGGTGTAGTTGTAGCGACGGCGGCGGTGGTGGGCACGGCCGTGGGGGCAGTCGTCGCTCTGACCACAGGCGGCGCGGGAATCGTGGCCGCAATCGCCACCTTAATCATGTCCGCTTCCACCACGGGCGTCGTCACCGTGTTAGAAATCCAGCCCCGAATCCCACCGGGTAACTCAATCAGGAACCAGTTACCCGTCTGATTTTTCGCTACCACGACGACTACCGCATCTTGCCGCAGGCTATTGATGGGAGGGTAATTAGTGCCCGGCCCACTGCGCACATTGACGGAACTCCGCGTGACGCGCAACTGGGGTGTGCCGCCCGCCAAATTGGGGTCTACCACGGGTTGCACCACCACCAGATTGGCGTTGGGGTCAGCTACATCACCACCCGCAGGGATTTCGGGGGGCACTTCGGGCACGGCCGTGGCCTGTGCCGCGAGTTGCGCATCCACCGTTTGTCTCACCTGCAAATCAACCGCGTCGCGGGCATCAATCGTCTGTTGCACCGCCACTTCGACGGGAATCTCGGTGGGAGCAGGGGGGGCAGAGGGGGAACAAGCGGCGATGATGCCTAACAAAACGGCAAACATCATACTCATTTTGGTCAGGGATAACAGTTTGGGTAACATCTTCATTTCTCCTTTAAGAAACAGCTAGATATCAAGTGGGTAAAAAGGTGTCACCAGAAGAAGCTCAATTTTTGGCCGTCAAATCGCGCCATCTATCAGACAAGACCTGACAGGTTTTTGAGGCATCTTTGACAGGCAACGACTCTGGTTGAAACCTGTCAGGTCTGAACACTTACAGCAAAAGTTGAACTTCTGGCTGGCTATGCTTACCTGATGACGATAGGCAGATAGATTGTGCTCTCTGCTTCCGATCCCACCCTGACGGTCGTACTGCCTGTGCCGGGTTTGAAATCGTTGTTGCCCTCGTACCTTGCCTCGATGGTGTGCGTGCCTGCGCCCAATGTGCTGGTGTTGAAAGTAGCGATGCCATTGTTGAGCGAGCTAGTGGCTAGGGTTGTGCCATCTTTGGAGAAGACCACATTCCCCGTGGGCGTGCCCGCGCCGGTGCTGACCGTGGCGGTGAAGACAACCTCCTCGCCTATCAGGGCCTGGTTAGGATTAGCGTTGAGCACCACGGTTGTGGCGGTGCGGTCGTCGAAGACTTCCTGAACACGGGTCGCTTCACTGCCCTCAAAAGTCTCTGTCCCGTTGTAGACCGCTTGGATCACGTGCTCGCCTTCACCCAGTGAGCTGATGGAGAAGGTGGCACTGCCGTTGTTGAGTGGGCTGGTGGCGAGGGTTGTACCATCTTGGGAGAAGACCACATTCCCCGTGGGCGTGCCCGCGCTGGAAGTAACCTTGGCCGTGAAGACGACCTCCTGCCCTATGGAAGAGGGGTTGGACGAAGCCGAGAGCACCGTGGACGTGGCATCCTTACACGCGCCCGTCTGGATCTTCATCACCCGGTTCGATTGGGTGGGCGGGTTGTAACCACTGCCGAAATTCCCCGCATTGCTGTCCCCACTGCCAAAGTAGGCACACCCCTTGGCCGTGTCGATCACGGCGGCAGTCAGGTAATTCTCGCCCGACTGAAGCTGTAGGGCCGGGGTCACCTCTTGCAGAATAGAGAGATCGATCTCCACCACCCGCCCGCTGGTTTCTTGGGTGCCAAAGTAGGCGCGACCCGTATTGGGATTGATCACAGCCGAGGAGAGGCGGTTGCGGCTCACTGTGTGGCTTCCGGCGGCGGCGAAGGCTTCGCCGGGGTTAATGTTGACCCGGATCACGCGGCCGGGGCTGGTGTCTGTGCCAAAATAGGCGCGACTGTTACCCATATCGATCACGGCCGAGGAGAGCTTGTTCTCGCCCGTACTCAGGGTGATGCCGCCCTGTCGGGCAAAGGGCCGGCTCGGATTCACATCCACTTTCACTACACGGCCGGGGCTGGTATCCGTGCCAAAGTAGGCGTAGCCATTTACCGTGTCAATCACGGCCGAGGTGAGATTGTTCTCTCCACTATTGAGGGTCACGGTTCCGACCACTGCAAAAGTTGCCAGATCCACCTTCACAACCCGGCCCGGACTGGTGTTTGTGCCAAAGTAGGCAAAGCCGTTGTCGCTGTCAATCACGGCCGTGGTCAGGTTGTTGTCGCCAGAATCGAGCGTCACATGGCCCACGCGGGTGAAGGTGGCGAGGTCAACCTTGACCACCCGGCCTGGACTCGTGCTTGTGCCAAAGTAGGCGGCACCATTCGCCGTGTCAATCACCGCCGAGCGGATGCCCTGGTCCGTCGGGCTGAGGGGCAGGGTGGCGGCCCGAGTGAAATCGGAGAGGCGGATCTTGGCCACGCGACTTTGTAGGGTGTAATCCGCAAAGTAGGCGAATCCCGCATCCGGATCGATGACGGCCGACCACAGATTAAACACGGCACTGTCCAGGGTAATAGCGTCCACCCGCACGAAATTGTCCGGGTTCACGTTGACCTGGAGAATGCGGCCTGAATCCCCATAATAGCCGAAGTAGGCCAAGCCGTTGGTCGGGTCAAGCACGCCCACCCACAGATTGCCAAAGTTCTGGGAGCTGACATGCGGCCCCGCCTGGGTAAAGGTGCTGAGCCTTACCCGCCGCACTTCTGCCGTGCCAGAGTCGGGATCGGTGCCGAAGTAGGCAAAGTCGTTGTTTGGGTCGATCACCGCGGATCTGACCCTGCCCCCAAAACCCGTCAGCACACCCACCCGCTGGAAATTGTTCTCCGAGGTTTCGACCTTCACCACGGATCCCGAAGAAGCGTTTGTGCTGAAGTAGGCGAAGTTATTCACCGGATCGATCACCCCGGCAAGCAACCCACTTTCGTTGTTCTCTAGGGTAATGGCGTCCACGCGGGTGAAGTCAGAGAGGCGCATCTTCACCACCCGAGCCGGGGAGGTGGTTGTGCCAAAGTAGGCGAAACCAGCGCCGGGGTCGATGACGGCGACGCTCAATCTGTTCTCGCCGCTCTCTAAGGTGCGGGCGCTGTCGCGGCTGAAGCTGGACAGATCCACCTTCACCACACGGCCGGGAGCGGTGTCCGTGCCAAAGTAGGCGGCGCGATTGTCCGAATCGATCACCGCCGATGTCAGCCTGTTCTCGCCGCTGTCGAGGGTCAGGGCATCCACGCGGGTGAAGTCAGAGAGGCGCACCTTGACCACCTTGCCGGGGCTGGTGTCTGTGCCAAAGTAGGCGTAGCCTTCGGCCGTGTCGATCACGGCCGAGGTGAGTCTGTCTTCACCCGACTCGAACATCAGCGCATCAACACGGGTAAAGTCGGAGAGGCGCACCTTGACCACCATGCCGGGGCTGGTATCTGTGCCAAAATAGGCGAAGCCACCCGCTGGGTCGATCACAGCGGAGCTGAGATTTTTCTCCGACTCCATGAGTAGCGTTGCCTTTTGGGTCGTGGCAGATATACCGACAGCGGTTGAGTTAACAGACAGGCCCGCTTCTAGCTGGCGCACCTCGTTATTTAGCGCACTTTGTTCACTTTGTGCGTTTAGCGGGTTGCCGCTAGACAACCAAGCCAAGCTGAGCGCAGTGAAAAGCAGAACAACCGCAAAAATCATAACCTTGCGGTGGGGGAGAATATGTGATGGGTTCATGATAGTTTCCTTTCTAAATTTAGTTATGGATTTCTCTGAAAACGGACAACGCTCATAGGGGCGAACAGGTGAAGCAGTATGAGCGAATGGTCAAACAAATGGTGGAGAGCGGGGTGACTAATCTGCTTCATGGGTTTCACCATCACCATGAGTGTCATTAACCACGGCCGTGAGCCGACCCGCCACAAACAGTTGCAACTGCTCTAAATCACTAAAGCGGTGGCGGCGCGACTCCGCCGATACCTCCTGCAACTCAAACCGCCACACCACCGACTCCCCCGCTCCCTCGGGCGGTATGAGCCAACAGCGCAATAAAAAAGCTTGATAAACAGGGTCAGTTGAGTCAGGCATAATGTAGCCAGCATAGACGGCTACCGCTTCCAAAACGCTTCCAAACGGAGAATGGCGTATAATTCGTTTTTCTGGGGTGGTGGGTAGCACATTCCCCAAGGTAAAAACAAAAAGTAACGATGTTAGAAATAACCCTTCTGGGCGAAATCGTCATTCGCGTTGACGGTCAGCCCCTCACCCAGTTTCGTAGCCAAACAGAAATCGCGTTGCTGGCCTATTTGGCGCACACGGGGCAAACTCACGGCCGTGAAAGTGTGGCCGACCTGCTCTGGGAAGCCCGTTCCACCTCCCAATCTCTCTCCAATTTGCGCACCACGCTGGCGCGGCTCCGCAAACGGGTGGGGGATGGGCTAGTGGTCAGTCGCAAAACGGTAGCCATAGACACGGCCGTGCATACCCAAACTGACACCGCCCGCCTCCAGACTCGACTCACCCACGCCCAGCAAGACCCCACGGCCGTGCATCTCCTCGCCGAAGGGTTGGCCCTCTATCGGGGGGAATTCATGAGCGGTTTTTCTTTGCCCCAAGCCCCCCGCTTCAACGATTGGCTCATCATTGAACAAGAACGCCTGCGCCAAATCGCCATGCGCGGCTACCGCCAACTGGCGCAATGGCAAGAAGGGCAAGGGGCGTTCACGGCGGGCGTGATTACGGCGCGGCAATGGGTGGCGTGGGATCCCCTCGATGAAATGGCGCAACAAATGCTCATGCGCCTGTTGGCCTATGATGGGCGGCGGGCGGAGGCGTTGGCCGTTTACGAAAAGTGCCGCCACCTGTTCGCGGCTGAATTAGGCACATCGCCCGCCCCCGCCACCACTGCGCTCTACCACAAAATTCAGGGGGATAATCTGCCTCGCCCGCGCCTACTGCCCACGGCCGTGCATAATTTACCCCGCGCCCTCTCCCCTCTCTTCGGCCGCCAAAAAGAGATAGACGCCCTCACCCAAACCCTGCTCGACCCCGCCTACCCGCTGGTGTCGGTCACGGGGGTGGGGGGGATTGGCAAAACGAGTGTGGCTTTGGCCGCTGGGCGGGAACTGGTCGCCCAGCAGTCGCCTGTCTTCCAAGATGGGGTCTGGTTTGTGTCGCTGGAAGAGGCGGGGATGGACACGGCCGTGGATGTGCCCGAAAAAGTCGCCGCGCTGGTCGGGCAAGCCCTGCGCCTCTCGTTTCACAACCAAGGCCCCCTCTGGCCGCAACTGCTGGGGCAACTCGCCCGCCAAAAGCTCCTGCTCATCTTCGACAACATCGAACAATTTCTGCCCCTCGCCTCCGACCTCATCATGACTCTGCTCGAGGCTGGCCCGCATATTCAGTTGCTTGTCACCTCGCGCACCACGCTCGCCTTGGCCGCCACGGTCGCCTTTCCGCTGACGGGGCTACCCATCCCCGCCGATGCCTCGGCCGAAGCGTTGCACAACGACAGCGTGCGCCTTTTTGCCGCCCGCGCCGCCAAAATGCCCGCCCCGTTCCAGCTCGAAAAACATCTGGCGGAGGTGGTTGCCATTTGCCAATTTGTGGACGGCCTGCCGCTGGCCGTGGAATTAGCCGCCGCCTCGCTCGGCCGCTTGCTCATGGGCGAAATTTTGCCCGCCCTGACCAGCAACCTGCATTTGCTCAACAGCACCCGCCATGATTTGCCCCCCCGCCAGCGCACCCTGCAAGCCGTTTTTGAGCATACGTGGCAATTGCTAGACGGGCGCGAAAAAACGCTACTGGCGCAAATCGCCATTTTTCGCGGTGGGTTTACGCGGCAGGCGGCCGAAGCGGTGCTGGCCGGGAGTCAGGCGGGGCTGTACAGCTTGCAATATCATGCTCTGCTGACGCGGGATGAGACGGGGCGGTTTCGCTTGCATCCGCTGATTCGGCAGTTGGCGGTGGCGCGGGGGGAAAGGGAGATGGACACGGCCGTGGCACAAGCCGCCCACCACCACAGCCACTACTACCTCCACCTCTTCAGCCAACAGACCCTCCCCCTGCGGCGCGGTGCGCCCCACCCGCTCATGACCAGCCTACAACTGGAGCAAAATAACCTGCAACTAGCGTGGGAATATGCCATTCAGCACGCTGAGTGGGCCGATATGGCTCCCAGCGTCGAGGCCGTCCAGCACTTTTATCACCAAAGCGGCCTCTTTCAAGATGGCCTCGCCCAACTGCACCTTGCCCAGCAAGCCCTGTCCCTATCTACGGCCGACCCCGCCACCCTGCCCCCCTCGCTCAAAGCGGATTTATATCAAGCGGAAGCGGCTCTCTGGCAACCCATCAGCCAGTTTGAAGCCGCCCTGACTGCTCTGCACCACGCCCTTGCCCAAGAATGTATCCACCCGCTCACCAAAATTAACGCCCATCTGGTGTGGGGCTTGGTGCTGGATAGCAAGGGGGATTATCCCGGCTCGCTGGCGCAACATCAGACGGCCAGCGATTTGCTCGCCGGCACAGACGAATGGCTTTTATGGACGCGAAGCCAGCAGGGCATCGGCTGGGCACTCATCCAGTTGGGGCAAATCGAAGCGGCCAGCGCCCCGCTCCAACAAGCCCTCGATTTTGCCCAACGCGCCGATGACACCTTTGGGCAAATGATGACCCTGACCTTTTTGGGGGTGCAGGCGCGGCGGCGCAACCAGCACGCGCTCGCCCAGCAATGTTATGAACAGGCGTTGGCCTTGGCGCAAGCATTGGGGGAACGGCTCACAGAAGGCAAACTGCTCTCCAATTTGGGGGTGCTTAGCTCCATGCGCTTCCGCCTGAGTGACGCGCAACGGTATTTGGCGCAGGCGCTCGCCATTTTTGAGCAGATTAACGTGCCCCGTAATCATTCGATTACCAGCGGGGATTTGGGAGTGGTGCACATGCGGTTGGGCAATTATGCTGAAGCCCAGCCGCTCTTGGAACAGTCGCTGGCGCTGGCGCGGCAAATCGAAGACCGCTATGGGGAGGCATGGGCCTTAATTTGGCTAAGTCGGGTGCGGTTGGTGCAGGGGCAGGCGGCCGAGGCGTTGGCCTTGGCGCAAGCGGGGCGGGATTTGGCGGAGGAGCTAGGGGTGCGGCCGTTGCAGGTGGATGGGCTGGCGCGGATGGGGCAGGCGTTGCTGGTGCTGGCGGAGGGGGATGAGGCGAAGTTGCAGGACACGGCCGTGTGTTACCAACAAGCCTACGACCTCAGCCAAGCCATCAACCAGCCCAACACGACGCTCGGCCTGCTGGCTAATTTGGCTGAGGTGGCTCTGCGCCAGGAGAAGCAGGCCATCGCCCTCGGCCACTGCGAGACGATTCTGGCTTTGCTAGACGCGACGCCCAGCCTGCGGGAAGGGGTAGACCTCTATATTTATTGGGTGTTGTTTCAGGTGCTAAAGGCGGGGGGGGATGCGCGGTCGGCGGGGGTGTTGGCGGAGGGGCAACGGTTGCTGGCGGAGCGGGCGGCGGGGATTGAGGACACGGCCGTGCGGCAGTCGTTTTTAGAAGGGATTGCTAGCCATCGGCAATTATCCTGCTTGTCCACCACATAACCCGCCCCCACCACGCACGACGTTATTTATGCGCCAATCATCTTAAAGGCCAGATGACGGCCGCGCCCCTGCTGGAGGGCCATCACAAACCAGAGGCGAGCGAGGGTGTCAATGAGGTCAGCTTGCTCTGTGCCGCCGACGTAGATGGGGCGCAGACCCACGGCCGTGATAAGTTCCTCCACCTTGCCCCCCTTGGCATCCCCACAATAAAACAGATCCACCGCTACCCCATCCAGCACTGGTTCGGCAAAATTTTCCCAGCCCAGGGTCGAAAAGGCGCGATACAATGCGCTGTCGGGTGCGTGTTGCCGCAACAACTCGAGGCTGTTCATGGATGCTTGCCCCACTTTGTTGGTGGCATCAATCAGAATTTTGCCGTTGAGTTGGTCGCCTAGCGTCGCCACGAGGTCGGGCATGGCCTGTCCTGGGACGGCAAAAAGGACGACCTCAGCTTCGGCGGCAGATGCAGGGATAGACACGGCCGTGGTTTCCCCGTTCAACTCCGCCACCAGCGACTGCACCGCCGCTTCCTGCGGGTCGCGCACCCCAAACGCCACCGCGTGCCCTGCCTGCGCCCACTTGCGGCCCAGCGTGCCGCCAATATTACCTGCTCCAATGATGCTTATTTTCATGTTGAGAATCTCCTTGTAAATGACTTTGTCTTAAACCAGATGGTCGAGGTCGTTTTTTTCGCATGGCTTTGGCTCTTTAGGACGGCGCGTGTACCGTCAGAGGCCAACTTTACCAGAGGTAACCTTCTTGTGGTAGCAGTGGGTCGGGAAGCTTTTCTTCGCCCAACATGGCGCGCAGGTCGCGCTCGATGTCGCGGCAGATAGCGGTGAGGGGCACATCGGTCAGACGGTTCTCGAACGGGTCTTCATTGACGGCGGCAATGCGTTCTATGGTGGTAAATAGGAAAGCGATTAGCAGGGTTAGGGGCAGAATGAGCCACACGGAGCCATCCACCACGGCCGTGTTAACCAAAAACAGCGGCAACACCACCACAAACAACCGCACAAACAGCCGGGTGAAATAATCATACTGCCGGGGAATGGGGATATTTTTCAGCCGTTCGCAATTGGCTTGCGCGGCGGAGAGAGCGGCCAACTGACCCTCTAGTTGGAAACTATCAAATCCTTGCAAAACCCCTGTCGCCATGGCCTGATAAATCTCTTGCCCCTGCTTTTGCAAAAGCAGGTTGGGCAAATTGGTCGCCGTGCGTACCAAGTCATGGTCGCTGGGCTGGGGCAAAAAGGGGGTTAGCTCTGTGCCTATTTCTTGCCGCCGCAATTGCAGGCGCAGGGCATTGACCCATGCCAGATGGCGGTAGAGCATTTCTTGCTTGAAGCGGGTGGCGACTTCTTGGTTATATACGGCCGTGTGCTGATGCGAATCTGTAAATGTGATGATCAGACGGCTAAAAACACGGCTGGCATTGACAATATTCGCCCACAATTGCGCCCCCTCCTGCCAGCGGACAAACGCTGTGTTGGCCCGAAAAGCGAGAAAAATGGCTAACGCCGTACCCAGCACCGCTACGGGGCTGAAGGAGAGGGCAAGGAGGTAGCCAGCTTGGTGGACAAGAGCCACGGCCGTGGCCGCCCCACCGGCCAAGGCCACATCGCGCCACACATATTGCGCCACTTTCAGCGGATTAAAGTTACGTTTGGTAATCATCGAGGAGTTGATTAAGGGGTAGTTGAGTTGGTGGAGTTAGTTGGTTAGTTGGCTTCCAACCAACCAACCAACCAACCAACTAACTCACAAACCGGCAAGCCATCCAAAACCTACACGCCTAACGCTTCAATCACCAGCCGCGCCGCCGCCGCCCCAGAATATTGCTGTTGACCAGTAATCAGGCGACCATCACGGACGGCGTGCGCCTTAAACGGATTGTCGACAATGAAGTTGGTGCCGGGCAGTTGTTTGGCTTCCTCTTCAATCCAGAAAGGCTGGATGCGCTGGCCGACGTAGTTATCGGTAAATTCTTCTTCGGCGTTGGCAAAGCCGGTCCATGTTTTGCCTTTCACCAGCAGGTCACCGTTGGAGAGTTTGGTCTTGAGCAGAACGTTCGTGGCGTGACAAACCACGGCCGTGACCTTGCCCGCCTCATACGCCTGCGCCACAAACTCATGCACCCGCTCATCGTTATAAAATGTGACCATCGGTGCTTGCCCGCCCACTAAAAAGATCGCGTCATATTCGTCCAGAGTCACATCGGCTAGCTTTTTACTGTTTTGCACCAGAGCAAAGTGTGCGGGGGAGTTGATGAAGCCGAGGCTGAGCAGGTCGTGGGCGGAATATTGACCCTCGTCACGTGGGTCGCTCCACGAGTCCCACTGCAACGCGCCGCCTGCGGGGCTGGCAATGTCTACCGTGTAGCCGCGTTCGACAAATTCCCAGTAGGGATGGGTTAGTTCGGCCCACCAAAAGCCAATCGGCCAGCCAGTGACGGGGGACACGGCCGTGTTAGACACCAACATCAGCACCCGTTTCGGCGCATCCGGATTCAACATATTAATTGAAGCACTCATACTGATTTTCTACTCCTTTTTTAAGTATTTACAAGTTATGAAAAGCAGTGTAAAGTGAAGCTGTCTTTAACACAAGTATGCACTTTTTTGTAATATACTTACCAAAAAGAAAGTAACTATCAGAGAGAAACCAAAATGAATAATCATCCATCACGCGTGCATGTGTGTCCTGTAGAAACCTGTTTAGAGATGTTGAGTGGCAAGTGGAAGTCTCGTATTTTGTGGAAGATTTATCAAAACGAGGTCATGCGTTTCAACGAGCTTCAACGCAGTATCTCGGGCGGCATCACGGCCAAGATGCTCACTCAACAGCTCCGCAATTTGGAAGAGGACGGGTTGATTGTGCGCAAGGTTTACCCAGTCGTGCCGCCCAAGGTGGAGTATCGGCTGAGCGAATTTGGGCAGACGCTAACGCCCGTGCTGGATGGGATTGCCAATTGGGGGGTGACGCATAATACGCAGATTGTGGCTATTTTGCGCGAGTGAGACTTCACAAAGATGATGAAGCATTTTGTCGCTTCGCCGTGACCGTGTAGGTCACGACTCACTGAAAAGGGTGTTTTTTCGTTTGGGCGATCGCCCAAATGCAAAAACACCCCCGTACTGACAAGTCGCTGTAGGTGGGGAATTTTGTTGCTTCCCCTGTTCGCCAAATGAGCGTATCTCTCAAATCCCCTGAGCCAAAGCCAGCACCTTGCTCACCGTGCGCCAGTTGCGAGCGGTGACAGCGACACCCCAGCCCCGACCCACCCGCTCCGCCAACTTAGACCGCCCAATGCCATCGGGCGCGTGCAGATAAACCAGTTGGTCAACCAGCGCAAACCGCTCATTCTCTGCCCGCACCGCTTCCAGCGCGTCCAAATCAGGATTTAGCGGAACCCCGTCGAGAAAAAACAGATGAAGCGTTTTCGGTTCAGCCTCCCCTTCGGGAAAAGGATTGGCGGCCATCGCTTCCTGCAACGTGGCTACGTCCAAGATAAAAATTTGGGGCGTGAAGCCGTGACTGCGCCCGATGGCCGCGCTTATCTCTTCGGCTAACGCGATGGTTTCGGTGCGCTCACTTTGAAACACGACGTTGCCGCTTTGAATGTAAGTGTTGGCGTTGTGCAAGCCGAGCGAGGTCAGCAGTTGCCGCAGGTCGCGCATGGGCAACTTGTGATGGCCGCCAACGTTGATGCCTCGGAGTAGGGCGATATAGGTGTGCATCTGGAAATTACCCGCCGGCCATGGCCCCAATAATGCGAAAAGGCTCACGACCACTGACCACGGCCGTGGGCAATAACGCATCCGGCGCCACGTGCGACCAATCCTCCCCATCCGCAAAAAAGCGCACAAACGGCCGTCTCTCCTGCGTCGCTTGGTCCCGAATCGTGCCGCGCAACACCGGATAAGCCGCTTCCAGCGCATCCAAAACGGCTCGCTGAGTGATCGGCTCCGCGACTTCTAGCGAAACCTCTTTGTTTTCTTGCGCCAAGTTGCGTAAATGAAAGGGCAAAACAACACGAATCATGGCAATGTTTGCACCTCTACGGACAGGATAGTGGGTAAATCACGCACAATCGCCGTCCAATTATCGCCCGAATCGGCGGACGCATACAGTTGCCCCCCCGTCGTGCCAAAATAAATGCCGCACGAGGGCAAGTTATCCACCGCCATCGCATCGCGCAAGATATTGACATAACAATCGCTTTGCGGCAGGCCGTTGGTCAACGCTTCCCACTCATGGCCGCCCGTGCGACTGCGATAGACGCGCAGTTTGCCCTCTGGTGGATAATGCTCGGAATCGCTTTTGATGGGAATAACGTAAATCGTCTCGGGTTCATGGGCATGAACCGCAATGGGAAACCCAAACTCACTGGGCAGATTGCCGCTAATTTCGTGCCACATTTCCCCGGCGTTGTCACTGCGCATGACGTCCCAATGTTTCTGCATGAACAAGACATCTGGCTGGCTGGGGTGCATAGTGATGTTATGCACACAATGCCCGACCTCGGCCGTGCTGTCTGGCAATTCATAAGGAGACAGCAGACCTTGATTGATGGGTTGCCAAGTCTCGCCTCCGTCGTCACTGCGGAACGTGCCCGCCGCTGAAATGGCGACATAGATGCGCTCAGGATTGTTGGGATCTAACACAATGGTGTGCAAACACAGCCCGCCTGCTCCGGGTTGCCACAGATGCCCCTTCACGTCGCGCAAGCCAGGCAGTTCCTGCCACGTGTGCCCCCCGTCGCGGGTGCGGAACAAGGCCGCGTCTTCTACCCCTGCATAAACGGTATCGGGGTCAGTCGGTGAAGGCTCGAGATGCCACACGCGCTTGAATTCCCACGGGTGTTGCGTGCCGTCGAACCATTGGTGCGTACCAGGCACACCTTCATAGCTAAAGTCATTGCCCACAGGTTCCCATGTTTGACCGCCGTCGTCAGAGCGTTGGATAAGTTGTCCAAACCAGCCCGTGGATTGCGCGGCGTAGAGCCGATTGGGGTCGGCAGGCGAGCCTTTCAGATGATACATCTCCCAGCCGCCAAAGTGGGGGCCATTTATCTCCCATTCCTGACGCTTTTCGTCCGAGGTTAAAATGAACGCGCCTTTCCGCGTTCCGACCAGAATTCGTACACCACTCATGTTTATCTCCTTCTTGGGTTGGGGTAACCGTTTTAAGCGGTTGGGAGGGTAAGAAAGTACCTAAACATGATAGAACATGCGTTCTTTTTTGTCAATCTTGTCACTGCTTACGCATCTGGTTGAAAGCGGAGAGGGGGAACTTTATTCGCTCGACGTTCGCTTAAATTCTGCGAATAAAGTCAAATATGGTATACCTGCCATATTATGACAAATCTCAACAATATCGATACGCAAATAGAAAATGTAGACCAAATACCACTCACCT
>JBGTIZ010000200.1:0-3565 GCA_041745395.1 Promineifilaceae bacterium (SeqCode)
GGCCGCAAATATGGCGCTGAGCTATTAAAATTGTTGCCAGAATCGCCGAACGAATTATTAATCGACCAATTTTTTGCCAAAATTATGACTCTCGGTGGAATTCATGCCCCTGTAGACCCATAAATTGGCGAAGGTATTGCTACTTGTGGCGATTTTGTTCACGGCCGTGTTTGGGCTAGTCAGTTGCGCCCCCAGCCAAGTTCCCTCTGATTGGGAAGACAAAAACCCCACCCCCAGCACCCAAACCGCCTCGGTCGTGTCTGTCAGCCAAGCCAATGAGAGCCGCCTCGTTGAATACACCCTCAAAACCGTCATGCCCGCCGACGGCAACCCCACCACGGCCTACGAAGGCGTCGGCGGGGCGATTGACGGCCTTCTCAACCCCGAGTTGACCGCCGAAACGGGCGATACCGTTCGCATCACCATCATCAACGGCGACCCCATGTTGCACGACTTGCTCATTGATGAATTTGGCGTAGATAGTGGCGAACTGCACGACAAAGATGAGACAGTCACCGTTGAGTTCAAAGTCAACCAGCCCGGTCAGTTTTATTACTACTGCTCCATCCCCGGCCATCGTCAAATTGGCATGGAAGGGGTTCTCACCGTCACGGGCGAAGTCATTGTAGGGGATGAGACAGCCCTGAGCGATAACGGCTATGGTGCAGGTAGTAATACGATGACCGTCTCTATCCCTGAAACGCAACCTGCCGTAGCGGATGCCGTTTCGGTCGTGCGCCATCCCGCTGACATGCCTGGCCCCATCACCGCCACGGAGCCACAACATCACGTGGTCGAAATGACGACCGTGGAAGTCAACGGGATTTTGGGCGACGGGACTACCTTCCGCTACATGACCTTTGACGGTCAAGTGCCCGGCCCCATGTTGCGCATGCGCATCGGCGACACGATGGAGCTAACCCTTCACAACGACATCACCAGCCAGTTGATGCACTCTATTGACCTACACGCCGTTACCGGCCCTGGCGGTGGTGCAGAGTTTACGCAAACAATGGCTGGCGAAAGCACTAAATTCGAGTTCAAAGCACTGCAACCCGGACTCTACGTGTATCACTGCGCCACGGCCAGCATCGGGCATCATATTTCCAGCGGCATGTACGGCCTGATTTTGGTCGAGCCAGAAGAGGGTTTGCCCGAGGTTGACCACGAGTTTTATGTGATGCAGGGTGAAATCTACACCGAGCAACCGTTCGGCACCAAAGGCCATCTCGATTTTAGCCACGCTAAAATGTTAGATGAACAGCCCACCTACTATGTCTTCAACGGCTCGGCTGGTGCGCTAACGCTCGACGAGTACGCTATGCGGACCGAAGTGGGCGACACCGTGCGCATCTATTTTGGCGTCGGCGGCCCCAATGCTATCTCCTCCATGCACCTGATTGGCGAAATTTTTGACCGCGTGTATGACGAAGGCTCGTTGACCAGCGACCCCCTGACCGATGTGCAAACCACGCTCGTGCCCCCCGGCGGCTCAACGGTGGTCGAGTTTACGATGGATGTGCCCGGTCGTTACATCTTGGTGGATCACGCGCTCAGCCGTTTGGAGCGAGGATTGGTGGGCTTCCTCTACGCTGAGGGCGACGAACAGCCCGAGATTTTCCACAGCGGTGAGTTGCTCGAGGATTCAGGACATTAGATTCGCGAGTAAGGGGGGTGAGAGGAAGAGAGAAAGTGACTCACTTTCTCTCTTTTCTCTTTCTCTCGCTATGGAGAAAGGCGATGAATACGTACAAACACGACACCCTAGCCTTCCCGTTCTTTTGCCTCCTGTTGCTAGCACTGATGGGGTGTGCCCCCGCCCCCTTGATGGACAATGGGGCGGCGAGCGGTACAGAATCTGACTTGACGGCAAAGGCTCTCACGGCCGTGGCTGAAGGTCAATACGTCGGGCAACTCCTCAATCCCCCCATCCAAGTCCAAGACTTTAGCCAACCCAGCACCCATCCCGACATAGACGCCTTCAGCGACCTGCATGGACAATGGCGCGTCGTCTTCATCGGCTATCTACACTGCCCCGACTTCTGTCCGCTGACCCTCGTAGATTACCGCCACGTTAAACAAGAGCTAACCCCGACCGAAGCGGAAGCCGTTTCCTTTGTTTTCATCAGTGTCGATGCCGCCCGCGATACCGTGGCCAAAATGAAACCATATCTCGCCAATTTCGACCCCGACTTTATCGGTTTTGCGCTTGATGATGCGACCCTCACCCAGATTCAGCCCGAATATGGCTTCTACTACCAGCGGCGCATGGCTGAAGGCTCCCAAGCGGTCTACACCGTAGACCATTCAACCCGCTCTTATCTCGTAGACCCAGACGGCTATCTGCGAGCCAGCTTCGCTTATAGCACCCCGCCCCAGCAAATCGCGGCGGCACTGCGCTGGTATTTGGCTAATGAATAACGGGCGTGGTTCAGAAACCCCTTCAAAGTACCTTTACGCTTCGACACATTCGCTTCGGCGTGGCCGCAGGCCACGCCTCGCTGTCAAGAGGGTGTTTTTTTGTTTGGGCGTACGCCCAAACAAAAAACATCCCTTTATAATGGTCGAGCCGCCGCAAGCGGCGAGGCGTGTGGCCGTTAGTTCATCAATGAACTGTAAAGGCAACTTGAACTATGCCGAGAATTATCTTCCCAAGGAGAAAAATGATGTATACGTTGGTTGAAAATTTGAGTGCTTTAATAGAGATTCAAGCGGAGAGTATTGTCAGCCGCAATGTGTTCAAAGATGAGCAGATGACCGTGATTCTATTTGGGTTTGATGCGGGGCAAGAGTTGAGTGAACATACCTCGAGCCGCACGGCCGTGGTTCATATCCTCTCTGGCGAAGCCACCGTGACCCTTGGACCAGATCGTCACGAACTACAAGCGGGAAGCTGGTTCAAAATGCCTCCCCACTTGGCTCACAGCATCCTTGCCCGCACCCCGCTCACCATGCTCTTGCTCATGTGCTGACCATTGTCCGGCGGCAAGCTTCTCAGTTAGTCAGCCCGTCAACTTAAAATCCTTGACAATACCTGAGAGACACGGCCGTTTCTTGACACCCCTCTCCCCATCGCTATAATATCCTATGCGGCAAAAAAGCCGCTTTTTTTTGTGTAGCCACCAAACTATAAAAAAGATTATCGCAGAGAGGACAGAATCATGGGTGCATTACCTAAACGCAAAATTTCCAAGGCTCGTCGTGACCGTCGCCGCACACACGACAACCTGACCACCGCCACGCTCATTACCGTGCGTGACGGCGCAGACGAAATTCGCCTGCCCCACCGCTTGCGCAACGCCCTTAAAACGGCCAAAGGGCGCAAGTTGCTTGGGCTAGAAGAGTAAATAACGTCTGGCTTGTCGTGCGCTTAGCGCGGTTCGCTTTGAGTATTTGAATAGAACCACTGCTAACGATACCTACAAGAGATTAGTCGCTTCCCAGCACTAATCTCTTTTTTTGTGTATATTAGCGGTTCAGCTTGTTGCACTACCTTTGCAGGTTTCGCTTTGTCTGGTGAACACGCCTCGCCGCCTGCGGCGGCTCGGCCATAAATAGGGGGATT
>JBGTIZ010000201.1:0-3498 GCA_041745395.1 Promineifilaceae bacterium (SeqCode)
TGAACCCTCTTTTGACCATCTTGATTAATCCATCTGCTGATAAATGCTTTCTTATCTTCATTATGTAGCCTCTTGTTTCTTTAAATCTTTACGAAAACGCGGTTACCATCATATCAGATTTTACCTGCGGGAATTGCTGAAAAAAGTACGTTACTGATTCGTGACCACTACAATTTTTTGACCGATTACTTAGCTTAATGACATTGGTTCACCACCCAGCACCATGTACTCCACCCTCACCCGCCTGATTGTGCAAGACAACGCCATTATTTTTATTGGCACAAATTTACGCGCCACGGCCGGGGAAGGGGGCGCGGTCGGAGCCTTGGCGGCGCGGCTGGCGGATGAATTAGGCGAACCACACGGCCGTGCCCTCGCCCTCGTTGCCCAAGATTTTGAAGCGTTACACGGCCGTGGGCGACTGCTCGAACTGGTTCAAGAAACCCTGCACAACGATGCCCTTTCCCAGACCAACAACCTCCACAATCTGCTGGCTGACGCCACCCTGTCCCACACCAAACTTATCACCACTCGCTTCGACCAAGCCCTCGAGCTGGCTCTGCGCCAAAAAGAACGCCCCTACGTGCGCATCGTGCGTGACGAAGACGTTTCCTTTTTTGATGAATCCAAAGTGGTGCTAATCAAACTGCGCGGCGACATTTCCCAGCAGGACAGCCTCGTCATTACCCAAGCTGATTTGGTGCGCTTCTTCCAAAAATTGCCCACGCTCAGCGATGTCGTGCGCGCCTTTTTTGCCACCAAAACGCTCATTTTTATCGGTTACGACCTCAACGACGACCTGTTTAGCCAGTTTTACCAGCAGTTGACCCAGCAGTTGAGCACTTTTCGGCGCACGGCGTATGCCGTTGTGTCGGAGCCGTTGCGCCCCGCCAAAGCGAAGTTTTGGGCGGCGCAAAATATGGAGATATTGGTCGAGAACACGGCCGTGTTCCTGCAAAAACTCAGCACGGCCGTGCAGGCCACCGCCGCCAACGCCCACACCGTCGCCCAAATGACCCACAACCCGCTTACGGCCGTGGCCCAGCCCCCCCTGCCCGCCCAACCTTATAAAGCACTCGACAGCTTTGGCGCGGCCGATGTGCAAATTTTTACAGGGCGGGACGAAGCGACCCAGCGGCTGACCAACCGCATTTTGGCGCATCGGCTAACCGTCGTTTATGGCGAAAGCGGGAGCGGCAAAAGCAGTCTCATCCAAGCGGGCGTGCGTCCTGAATTGGCGCGACGGCGCACCCTGCTGGCAGTCACCGCCCCCGCCTCCCAAGAGAGCTTGGCCGAAGGATGGCGCGTGGCGCTCCACACGGCGGGGCAACGCGCCAATGCGCCCCAGCCCCCGGCCGACGCCACTTTACGAGCGCAAATTGCTCATTGGCAACAGACTTTAGAGGGTGGGGTGGTTTTAGCCATTGACCAGTTTGAGCAGTTTTGGGTGGCCTATGATGAGGGGGAACGCACGGCCGTGCTTGACCTCCTCCGCCAGCTAATCAGGGACGACAACCTCAATGTCTACCTCGTCCTCATCATCCGCGAAGATTTTTTAGGGCGGCTCGAAACGTTAGCCGACCGCCTGCCCGACCCGCTCGGGGCGCGTTTTCGTTTGGAACGGCTGGGGCGTGAAGCGGCGCGAGCGGCCATCGAAGAGCCAGCCCGCCTGTTTGGCGTGCGCTGGGAGCCAGCCCTCGTCGAGAAGCTCCTCGCCGATTTGCAAGAGCCAGAGGGCATCGCGCCGCCGCAGTTACAGATTATCGCCGACCAGCTTTATCGTCACGTCACCCTTCAGCAAGAAGACACAACGCCGGCTGAGCCTGTCGAAGCCCCCCTTCGACAAGCTCAGGGAGCGGGTGGTGCGGCGGCGGTGGCTGAGCCTGTCGAAGCCAGCGTGATTCGGCTGGCGGATTTTACCGAGCTAGGCGGCACGGCCGTGATTTTGGGCGACTACGTGGACGGGGTGGTCAAAAGCCTCTCTGGAGCAGACCAGCCCATCGCCCAGCGCGTGTTGGGCACGCTGGTCAGCAGTCAAAACGTCAAACAAAGGTTAACCCTGTCCGAAATCCAGCACGCCGCCGAAACGGACAAGCAAACGGCGGCGCGGATTTTGTCCCGCCTGGTCACGGCGCGGCTGGTGCGGCGACTAGAAACCACGGCCGACGAAAATCGGTTCGCCTATGAGCTGACCCATGATTACTTGGTGCATCGCATTGTGCGCTGGCTGGGGGAGGCGTTTTGGGATGCCCAGCGGGCGCGAGAGATTTTGCGCGACGGCGAAGCAGGTTGGCAGAGAGAGGGGCGTCTGCTGGCGCCGACTGATTTACGGCTCGTGCTGGCGCAACAGGATAAGCTGGTCTTTAACGAAACCACCACGGCCGTGGTCTGGGCTTCAGCCGTGGCCTATGGCAAAAATGCACGGCCGTGGGCGGAAAATTTGCCCCTCACTACACGCCAAAATGGCCTGCTCCGACTGACTACGCACCCCCAAGCCAGCGTCCGCCTGCACGGCACGGAGGCATTGGCCGACCCCGCTTTTGCCAATCGGCAGGTGAGTACGGAACTGGTGCGACTGGCGGTGCAGGATGGGGACACGACCGTGCGGGAGACAGCTATCCGCGCCATCGCCGCCACCACCACGGCCGAGAATCAGTTTGGCTTCCAGCGCTTTGTACGCCTCGAGGCGGTGGACGCCCTGGCCGTCATGCGGGACGTGAACCCAGCCGTGGCGGCGTGGTTGCCCGAGGCGTTACACGGCCGTGTGTGGCGCGGCACACTTGCCCTGCGCTGGCGACGGCATCGGCAAGATATTGCCAACGCGCTGGCGCGCGGCGCACTGTTTGGGTTTGTGGCTTTCGCCATTATGGGGCTGGTTTTGTTCATTGCCCAAGCCGTGGACGATCCGTCGTTGCGGGGGCAGTGGCGGTTGGTCATTTTATTTGTGGTCGCTTTTGGTGGTTTGCTGGGTCTTATCGGCACGGCCGCGTTTGCCATCGGGGCGGGTGTGCAAAACAGCTTGATCAATTTGCGGGACAGCGGCCAGCGCACAAACACGGCCGTGTGGTTAGCCACGGTCGCCAGTACGGGAGTAGGCTTGGGGCTGGGCTTGGGGTTGTTTTATACGATTGTGGCGGGCACGCCTGATTATGCGGGCTTGCTCTTAGCCGGATTGGGGTTATCTTTGGGGGCAGTGGGGGGCGCGGCCGTGCCGCGCGGGCTGGATAGGCGGGTGCGGCCGGGGCTGGCTGTGGCGGGTGGGGTGTTGGGCACGGCCGTGGTCTCTTGGCTGGGTTGGTTTCCCATCACCACCTATCCCCTCTGGACAATCCTACTAGGCACAACCCTCGGCATCGCCGCCTACTACACCTTTCGCCCCCGTTGGTTAAATAAATAACGCAATAAGTTCAACTTTTCTGAAAAAGTTGTAGTGGTCACGAATCAGTAACGTACTTTTTTTGACAAAAGGCGTCTCTTCTCAACCGACTAGCTTCGTCG
>JBGTIZ010000202.1:0-7892 GCA_041745395.1 Promineifilaceae bacterium (SeqCode)
CCAAACGAAAAAAACACCCTCTTTCCAGCGAGGCGTGGCCGCAGGCCACGCCGAAGCGAATGTGTCGCAGTGTAAAGGTAACTTTGAAGGGGTTTCTGAACCATGCCAAAAAGTGAGAAGCGAAAAGTGAAAAGTGAAAAGTAGCTTTTATCTGACAGACCGTGGTTAGCACGCCAACCACTTCTTACTTCTTACTTCTTACTTGTCACTCACTGGCTTGCAAATAAGCCAAATCACGCGCCATGGACTCGGCCGTGATGTCGAAGGGATAGGCGACAATGGGGGTGCGGGTGGGGTCGATGAGGTAAGTGCGGGTGGAGTGATCTACCAAATAGCCAGACTCGGCCGTGCCTTCGTTGGCTTCGTAGAAAACGCCGTAGGGTTGCGCCACGGCCGTGATTTCTTCATCTGTGCCCGTTAAGCCGATAAATGACTCATCGAAAAAGGCCATGTAATCAGCTAACACCACGGCCGTGTCGCGGGCAGGGTCTACAGTGACCATGACCACCTGAATTTGATCCGCCTCATCACCCAGCATCTCATGCAGTTTGGCTAACTCATTCATCGTGGCGGGGCAGACATCAGGGCAAAAGGTGTAGCCAAAATAGATGTAGACATATTGCCCTGCAAAGTCGCTGAGGCGCACCGGGCCATTGACGCTTTCCAGCGTAAAGTCAGGCGCGGGCTGGGGATTGGTGACGACGGCTCCCCCAAATTCGTGTGGCTCGGGCGGCGCGGCTGAGCTACAGCTTGTTAAAGCAAAGAGGAAAAGCAAGGCAAGGGGCAGGTGTAAAGCGGACATTAGATTAGAGAGCATGTTTGGTTATCCTGTACGGGTTGTGACAAAGTTTGGATGGTCACTATACTGGAGTTGAAGTAGAAAAGCATAGAATCATTAGTGAAGATTTAAGCCCAGAGGTAACTACTAACCAACCAGTCCGTTGCCTGAGCTTGTCGAAGGCAAAAGGACGGGCTTCGACAGGCTCAGCCCTCGAGTGCGTTAGTAGTTACGCCCAGAGAAAATTCACGTGGTACATGACACTTGAAACATGACACCGTTCAAAATCCCCCGAAATCCGAAAGACCCTTCGTTATTCACCGCTCCCCCCGATTGGCTAAACGCCCGCACGGCCGTGTCCCCCCACGCGCTCGCCCTGACAATCGGCGAACAGCGGTGGACATATGCTGAATTAAACGAGTTGGTCAACCGCGCCTGCGGCTGGTTAGAGGAGTTGGACGTGCCCGCCCACGGCCGTGTGGGTCTGCTCATGGGCAACTCATTGGCCTACGTCTGCTTGGTGTACGCCGTGGCGCGGCTGGGGCACACGCTTGTGCCGCTCAACACCCGACTCACGGCCGTGGAGCTGGCTTGGCAAATAGAGCAGGTGGCCTGTGATGTGGTGCTGTGTAGCCCTGACCAACAAGAGAAGCTAACCACGGCCGTGGTCATTTCCCCCCCGCAACTTTTCCACCATCCTACTTGGAACGCCCCCAGCCGCTGGTCTACGGCAACAAACCAAACCCAAGCCCAAGCCATTCTTTTCACCTCAGGCACAACGGGCAACCCCAAAGGCGTCGCTATCTCCTTTGTGAACCATTTTTATAGTGCGCTCGGCTCCGCCTATAAACTGGGCGTCTTGCCCGCTGACCTCTGGCTCAGTTGCCTGCCGATCTATCACGTGGGCGGGCTGGCCGTTATTTTTCGCAGTTGTTTATACGGCACGGCCGTGGATTTGCACCCCCGCTGGGACTTAGACGCCGTTAATCACGCCCTCGACAGCAAACGCATCACCCTTATTTCTGTTGTGCCGACCATGCTCTATCGCCTTGGGCAGAGCCGCACGGCGTGGCCAGACAGCCTCCGGCTCATTCTGGTGGGCGGCGCGGCGGCCACGCCTGAATTGGTGGCGCAAGCCAACGGGTTAGCCCTTAGCCGAGGGCATGCACGGCCGCTGGTGGCGACCACTTACGGTATGACGGAGACGACTTCCCAGATCGCCACGCTGTTGCCCGCACACACGGCCGTGAAACCCGCCAGTGTCGGCCAGCCGCTCCTGTTCACCCAACTGCAAATTATGGATGAGCGGGGGCAATCGCTTCCGACGGGCGAAATCGGCGAGATTGGGGTACAAGGGCCAACGGTGACGTCTGGTTATGTCAACAATGAGCCAGCCAACGCCGCGCGGTTTGTCAACGGCTGGTTTCGCACTGGAGACATGGGTTATCAAGACGCAGACGGTGATTTATGGCTGGTGCAACGACGCGCTGATTTGATTGTGAGCGGGGGCGAGAATGTGTATCCCGCTGAGGTGGAGCGGGTTTTGAGGGCGCACACGGCCGTGGTTGAAGCGTGCGTGGTCGGTTTGCCCGACCCTGAATGGGGGCAAAAAGTGGCCGCTCTGGTACAGTTGGCTCCTGATAAAACAGTCACGGCCGAAGCGTTGCTCGCCTTCGGCCGTGGAAAATTAGCGGGTTACAAACAGCCCCGCCTGATTCAATTTACGACCAGTCTGCCCCTCACCGCCTCAGGCAAAATTGCGCGGCAACAGGTACAAGCCCTGCTTAGCCAACATCGCCCCCCACCAGACGAATCGCGGGCACAATAATATCAACCGATTTAGAGGCTTCCACGCGAGCCAAGCCCCACTGTTGCCGAGGGATGCCCCCGCCACTGGTGGGATCGGCGAGAAAACTGCGGCAATTTTCGGACATATCGCGCGTGCCGTTGACAAAAACATCCACGGCCGTGCGATAGCTGGGATACGCCCCCTGTACTTCTCCCCGCTCATTGGCGACATCAAATTGGCGCGACAGTTTGACCCGGTCATGTCGTTCTACCACTTCTTCGCAATCAATGATGCCGCTGGCTAATGCCCCATCAATCATTCTTACGTAAGCATCCATTTCCCTCTTAACGATTTCGATTTCGGTGATGAATTGCTCTTCAAGTGTGTCAGCGGCTTGTGATGCGGGTGCTGAGGCTGGGGGGTTATCAGCGGCGGCGGTTGTGGGCGCGGCCGTGGGAGTGGGCGATGGCTCGGGTGTTTCAGTTGGTATCGGCGTTATTTCAACCTCCACCACACGAGTCACTTCTTTCTCAACCTCCACGACGCTGGTCACCTCCACTTCAATCTCTACCACACGCGTTACTTCCTTTTCTACAGTCACTTCCACCGTCACAGGAACTTCTACCGTTTCCTGAATCATCTCTGACGGTTGCGCCGCTACGGTCTGATTAACAGCCAAGGCAATCTCTTCACCAGAACTGCTACAGGCGACAAGAAACAACGCCGTTGTTAGTAAGATAATCAGGGTAAATTGGCGAAACATTCTTTTTCTCCTTTGTTTATGAGGGGAACGGGTTCGCCGTGTGCCATACACAGCCGAAGAGGATTAAAAATGGAGAGTGCGTCCCAAGGCTTGCCCATTCCCGATTGTGATTTTTAGTACAAATGATGTGAAGGAGATTCTAACAAAGCGGCCGTGTCGTGACAAACTAGAAACCAGTTAAAAATAGTAACACGGCCGTGTTGAACGTGGACACAAACTAAAAACCTGTCTTGACACCTTTATATTTTTGTCTACAATAATGAACATATGAACAATCAATCATATGAAACCCTCGCTCCAACCGACGATACCTGCTGTGACGAGCCAGAAACCCACCCCGATTTGCTGGCGCAATCAGAACCAGACTTGCTCAATGAAGCGGAGGCGATACGCCTTGCGCAACTGTTCAAAGCATTGGCTGACCCTACCCGCGTGCGCATTATTGCCGCCCTCATCCATACCGAGCTGTGCGTGGATGACTTAGCCAACTTGCTCGATATGAGCCAATCCGCCATATCGCACCAGTTGCGGGTGTTGCGCCATATGCAATTGGTGCAATATCGCAAAGCGGGCAAACATTCCTTCTATCGTCTGGATGACGCCCATGTGCAAGAGATGTTTCAGCGGAGCCGTGACCATCTTGATTGCTAATCATGGGTGTTTAGCAACGCACTATGGGGACATTCCTTTCTGGGCACTTTTAATCCAGAACGGTTAGTTGACTTACGCTAAGTGCCCGGAGTTTCTACCACGGATTGTTGAGAAGATATGCGCCAATGAATGGCGTCAACCTAGAAAAGTGAAAAAGTGACCATGAATGAATTTACGCTGAAAGTAACAGGCATGGATTGCCCCAACTGCGCCCAAACCGTCGAAAACGGGGTCAAGCAGTTGACGGGCATTGAGCAATGTGAGCTTAATTTCACCACCGAAAAACTGCGTGTAGCGGGCACGGCCGAGTACACGGCCGTGGTCGAAAAAGTCCGCGCCCTCGGCTACGATGTGGCCGAACCTAGCGATATAGCCACGCCCCCAGCCAGCCCCCTCAGCTTCTGGCAATTTATGTGGCAACAGACCGAAACCCGCTTCGCTCTGCTCGGCGCGATTTTGATCCTGCCCGGCCTGCTCTTCACCGAGCTAGGTGGCTTTGAACACCCGCTCATTCACGCCCTCTCTATCCTCGCCATGCT
This sequence comes from Promineifilaceae bacterium (SeqCode), assembly GCA_041745395.1. Classification (GTDB taxonomy): domain Bacteria; phylum Chloroflexota; class Anaerolineae; order Promineifilales; family Promineifilaceae; genus Hadersleviella. Next base: position 4,521 of record JBGTIZ010000202.1, read on the forward strand.
GTCGGCGGGCTGGCCCATTGCGCGGAGTGCGTGGCGTGCCTTGACCGTGGCTCACGAAGTCACCATTAACGTGCTGATGAGCGTCGCGGCCGTGGGCGCGGTGCTGATTGGCGCATACACCGAAGCGGGGCTGGTCATGGTGCTGTTCGCCATTGGCGAAAGTTTAGAAGGGTATTCGGCGGAGCGGGCGCGGTACGCTATTCGGAGCCTGATGTCGGTTGTGCCGCAACAGGCGCAACGGCTAGAGCAGGACGGCACGGCCGTGACCCTGCCCGTGGCTGATTTGCGCGTGGGGGATGTGGTGCTGGTCAAGCCCGGAGCCAGCATTCCCATGGATGGCTGCGTGCGAGCGGGCGCGTCCGCTGTGAATCAGGCGGCCATCACGGGCGAGAGCCAGCTCATCAGTAAAGAGCAGGGCGACGAGGTGTTTGCCAGTAGCCTGAACGGCGAAGGGGTGCTGGAAATCGAAGTCACGCGGCTGGCTGAAAACAACACCATTAGCCGCCTCATTCGTTTGGTCGAAGAGGCGCAAGAGCGTCGCGCCCCGTCCCAACGTTTTGTGGATCAATTTGCCAAATATTACACGCCCGCCGTGATGGTGCTGGCCTTTTTGGTGGCTGTGGTGCCCCCGCTCTTTTTCGGGCAGCCGTGGCTCGACACGGCCGTGCCCACCAACGGCTGGCTCTATCGCGGGCTGGCCTTGCTCGTGGTCGCTTGCCCCTGCGCCTTGGTGATTAGCACGCCCGTCAGCATCGTCAGCGCGATGGCGAACGGGGCGAAGAACGGCGTTTTGTTCAAAGGGGGCGTTTATCTGGAGCAATTAGCCCAAATTAAAGCGGTCGCATTTGACAAAACGGGCACGCTGACCCTAGGCCAGCCGCAGGTGGTGCGCGTGCAAAGTGCGCTCTGTGCCACATCTACAGACACGGCCGTGTTGGAACGATGTGTCGCCTGTGATGAACTGGTAGCGTGGACGGCGGCCGTGGAGGCGCGTAGTGAGCATCCGCTGGCGGCGGCTCTGCTACAGGAGGCGGCTACGCGGCAGGTGGCGCAACCGACGGCGGGGGTCACGGCGGTACACGCGTTGCCGGGGCGGGGCATTGCGGGGCAGGTACACGGCCGTGATTTGTTGATTGGTAGTCATCGTTATTTTGATGAGATGGTGGGTCATGACACGGCCGTGTGTGATGCCGCCCGCGCGGAAGCCCAAGCGGGACGCACCCCGCTCATGGTCAGCCGCGATGGCGCCTACTGGGGCACAATCAGCGTGGCCGACACCGTGCGCCCCAGCAGTGCCGAGGCCATCAGCCAACTCAAAACAGCCGGCATCCAGCACATCGTCATGCTCACGGGGGACGAAAAAACCGTCGCCCAGCGCATCGCCGCCGAGCTAGGCGTGACCGACGTGCGCGCGGAGCTATTGCCCGAAGATAAAATGACGGCGGTGGCCGAGCTTCAGCAAAAATTCGGCGCGGTGGCGATGGTCGGGGACGGCATCAACGACGCTCCCGCGCTGGCGACGGCCAATTTAGGCATCGCCATTGGCGGGGCGCACGGCACGGGGCAGGCCATGGAAACGGCGGACATCACGCTCATGAGTGATGATTTGCGCCAGTTGCCCTTCGCTTATCGCCTCAGCCGCGCCACCATGCGCACCATCGGGGTCAACGTGGGGTTGAGCATCGGCATCAAGCTTCTGTTCATGGGTCTGGTGGTCGCGGGGGTGGGGACGATGTGGATGGCCGTCTTGGCGGATGTGGGCACATCGCTCTTGGTCACGCTGAATGGCTTGCGCTTGTTGCGCTTTTAGAAAGGGGTTGAGGGCAAGTCGTTAAGAAGATACTTGTGGATGTATGGCGTACTGATAAGATGTGAATGCTTGAGGCTTAAGATCATGACTAAGCTAAGACGCATACGCTAACGGTATACTTGCGTCAGTCAGGTAAGCACGACTCAGACCTTCCCCTAGCAGGTTGATGAGTTACCTTGCTGTTATAGGAATGGGTATTAGTTAATCGCCGTCATTCACACCAGCACACCGACACATAACGAGGATTTCCCCTATGCAAATACGTAAAATTTCGGCCGCCGAGGTGGAGACGTTTCGGCGCGTCAACAATTATGCTTTTGGTCGTTGGACAGATGATGATTTACCAGCAGTCGCTTTTCTGGGTGTGGAGCCAAACGCCTCTTTAGCTGTATTTGTTGATGAGCAAATTGTTTCTGTTTTACGCAATATCCCTTTCGAGCAGAGCGTGCGCGGCGTGTTGAAAGAGATGGGGGGCGTCGCCAGCGTTAGCTCTTACCCCGAGGCGCGACGCAAGGGGTATGTGCATCAGCTCATGCTGGCCGCGTTGGGGGATATGCAGGCGAAGGGGCAGGTAGTTTCGTCGCTGTATCCGTTTCGGGATACGTTTTATGAGCGATATGGGTATGTCACGGCTAATAGTTCGCTGAAGGTGACGTTACCGATGGATAGTTTGAATCATTATGTCAAATTAGACGCGCCCACGGGGTCGTGGACTATTGAACGGCTCCCAGCCACGGCTGTGGTCGAACAAGAGCTACACCTGCTCTTTGACTTTTGGCGAGAAGTCACCGTGCCCGCCTATAGCGGCTACGCTCTGCGCCACGAAGATGACCCTGCGGCGTGGCAAGAATGGTTCAAAAACCAGCACCTTGTGTTTATTCGCCACGCGGGGCAAATTCAGGCGGCGGCGCGGTATCAGCTAGATGACTTTGCTGAAAATGGCAAGCTGGTGGTGCATGAAATGGCGTGGCGCAATCTGACAGCGCGGGATTATTTACTCTCCTTTTTGGCGGCGCATGGGGAGCAAGCGTATGAAATTAGCCTGCACCTGCCGCAGGACAGTTGTTTTCAGCGGTGGATTTCGCAACCAAAGACGGCGATAGGGATACAGATTGACCGGGTGCCGCTGATGGTGCGGGTGGTGGATGTGGTGGGGGCGTTAACGGGCGTGCCTGTGGGCGTGGGATCAGTCAACACGGCCGTGGACACGCTCCTCATAGCCGTGACGGATGAGCATTGTCCGTGGAACAACGGCCAATTTCGGCTCACGGCCGTGGACGGTCGTTTGCAAGTCGAGCCTGCCGTCGGCCAGAATCCCGTTGACGCGCAGATGGACATTAGGGCGGTATCCGCTTTGGCCTTTGGGGCGCGGTCAGCCAGTGAAGCGGCGCATTTGGGCTGGCTCACGGCCGTGTCGCCTGACACGCTCGCCCTACTAGAGACATGGTTCCCCGAGTTAACTTTGTTTAATCCCAACCCTTTTTAGCCCCGCGTAAAAAATAAGACGTGAGAAGTAAAAAGTGAGAAGTTTATCGACCACTTCTCACTTTTTACTTCTCACT
>JBGTIZ010000203.1:0-4224 GCA_041745395.1 Promineifilaceae bacterium (SeqCode)
CCTACGCCCTTCTATTTCATGCCGCAACTGCTCGTTAACCGTGCCCAATTCCTTGTTTTGCGTATTGAGCAACTGCCGATTCTCCTCACTGGTGGCAAACGCCAAATGCGTTTGCCGCACCGTCATGTAGGTCAGCAGAGCAAAAAAAGCTAGATTAACCAGACCCCCAAAGGTGTCGGCATAAACAACGGCTGGGTCGGTGACAATTTTGGCTGTTGTAATCAGGCTCGTGGTCGCTGTGAGATATGTTTGAGCCGTCAGCAACCCTGACACAAGGGTGACGATGGCGCTCATGACACTGGTAATCAGAACGGCGCGTTCATTAAAAAGCGTGCCCGCCAGCAAAATAATGATCATATAGGCATAGTTGGCGGAGGTGTAAATGCCTCTGGTGAGCATCATGTAGGTTGTAAATAACCACATTGAACCCACCAGTAAAAGAGCGGCGAGTTTGGTCTGGCCGCGCGATAGCAAATAAAGCGCGGTGAAGCTAAGCGGCACAAGAATCAGCAAATTGTCTGTGACAGTTAGCCAAGAAACAAATAGACCCAGCGTAAAGAGGCCAGAACTCACCAAAAGCAACAGCCATGTCAAGTAATAAACAAGCCTAGTGTTGTAGAAGTCGCGGGTGTTGTCGAATTTATTGCGCATGGGGTAGTGGGGGTGGTTTGTTGAATGGGTAGGGGGAGTAAGAAGCTGGTTAGCATTTTTAATGCTCGCTTGTTACATCCCTTTTTGCGGCGGCATTTTCCACGGCCGTGATAATTTTGTAATAGCCCGTACAGCGGCACAAATTCCCCGTGAAAGCCTGCTCAATCTGGGCGCGAGTGGGGGCAGTCCGCTCCTCCAGCAATTTTGCCCCCGACATCAGAAAACCGGGAATACAATAACCACACTGCACCGCCCCCACGTGGATAAACGCCTTCTGTAGGGGGTGCAACTGCCCCGTCACCTCATCCGCTAGCCCCTCGATGGTCACGATTTCTGCGCCGTGGGCGCGGGTGGCGGGCACAAGGCAACTCATCACCGCTTGCCCATCTAAATAGCAGGTGCAAGCCCCGCACTCTCCTTCGGCACAGCCTTCTTTTGTACCCGTTAACTCGGCCGTGTCGCGGAGCCAGTCCAGCAGGGTTTGATTAGGGCTGACCTCGGCCGTGACCGGCACGCCGTTGACCTGTGCAGAAAGCTGAGCGTGGCTCTGTTTGCCTGCTGGATAATGGGTTGTTTGGGTGAGCGGTTGGGCTGTTGAGCCTGTGTCTTTATGAGCGTGGAGCAAAATGGGGTCGGTCGGCCAGCCGGCTCGCTCTTGCCGCGCTCGTAACGTTTCGAGCGCGCGACGCACCATAACCTTAATCATCTGGGTGCGGTAAGCGGCCGTACTGCGCAGGTCGTCTATGGGAGTTGGCTCAGTGGCGGCGAGTCGCGCCGTTTCGGCGATGGTCTCATCGGTTAACGTCCGGCCAGCCAGATACGCTTCGGCTTGGGCGGCGTTGATAATCGTTGGGGCGACACTGCCGAGGGTGATAGACACGGCCGTGATAGTTTCTCCTGCCCCATCTGCATCGGCGGCAAAACTCAGCAAAACCGCCACATGCACCACCGAAATCGCCTGGGCGCGGCGCAAGCCCAGCTTGACATAAATCCCGCGTTGATTGGCTTGCAATGGCTCAAAGGCAATATCAGTCACCATTTCGTCGGGCGCGAGTTGGGTGCGGCGCACGCCCGTATAAAACGCTCGCAAAGGCACAACCCGTTCCTGCGTGGCCGAGGCCAGCGTAAGCTGGGCATCCAACGCCCACAGCGGAGTGATGGTGTCGTTGGCGGGGCTGGCGGTGACCAAATTGCCGGCGATAGTGGCGCGGTTCCGCAGTTGTGGCGAGCCAATTTCCCAGCACGCTTGGGCGAGGGGCAACGCTTTTTGCACGAGCAGGGGGGAGGCGACAACTTGGTTGTGGGTGACGAGCGGGCCAAGATGCACACGGCCGTGGGTATCTTGCCAAATGCGATTCAAATTAGAGAGGCGGGAAATATCCAACAGCACCTCGACCTCTGGTCGCTGGTGGCGATGTAGCTCCAGCAAAATATCTGTTCCCCCCGCAATCAGCCGCGCTTTAGCCTGATATTTCGCCAATAAATCCAGCGCGTCCTGCACCGTCGCGGGCGTGATGACGCGCTCTAACTGCTGTTTTTGTTTTTGGATAGCAAGCATGATTTACCTTTAGGGATTGAGCCGTAAGCTATAAGCCGTAAGCCATGAGCTATAAGCGACCCGTTTCGTCGCTTCGTGCGCTTCGTCCATTGTAGATGACGCCCGCGCTGGCCGCGTAGGCTTGCAGGACAGCGATGCCGGCGGGGCGGCACACATCTTGCAAGACTTCTATCTCCCGTTCCGCAAGGGCTTCCACCCAGTCAGCTAACTTTGGCCCTTCATCAAAACCAATCGCCTGCACATCGGCCGTGCGGGCGGCGCAGGCCAACAGGCGCACGCCCGACCAAGGCACGGCCCCAAAACACATGGCGCACGGTTCGGCACTGGTGTAAAGGCCGTAGGGCGGATAGCCGGACGCACCCAAATCAAATGTGCCCACCACCTGTTGCGCTAGCGCAATGGCGACCATCTCCGCGTGGAGCAAAGCGCAATTGCTGGGAACGACCAAATTCATGCCGGGGGCGATAAGCTCGCCTGTCTCGAGATTAAACACGGCCGCGCCAAACGGTCCGCCGGTGTTCTCCTGTACGTTGCGCTCGGCGAGGGCAATCGCCAACTTCATGCGGGCTTCATGGGTGGGATAAGCTTGGGGCAGGGCAAGAAAATCGGCTACCCAAGCGGGTAAGTTAATGGTTACGGTAGGGAAGTTCATCACTTTTGTTAAACCTTCTGCCCGCAGGCAGGCAATCAATAAACAAGGATACGCGCTCTTTGAAATCATAAGTTAAACCAGCCATTTTCTTTGCTAAACAGGCCGCGTCCAGAGAAGAACCACGTGGCACATGAGCTGTGAAACATGACACCGTTGAAAACCTAACGAACTAGAAAAGACCCGAATACCCTTACATTATAACCAAGGTCAGCTTTTGAGCTATGGACAGAAAGCGGTAGACTTGGGGCATTGGTCATGTTTGGCTTGTAATTCGTAAGGGGACAGGTTGTTGCTCTGTTTATGGCTACAATCGCCGCTCCTACTTTCCTTATAGCTTGGACAGTGAAAACAGATGGCGCAATTTTTAGACCCGAGAGTGGATTACGCTTTCAAGAAGATTTTTGGCTCGGTGGAGAGCGAAGAAGTACTGCTCAGCTTTCTCAATGCGATGCTGTATGAAGGAGAGGCACGCATCACGGCCGTGCAAATTCAAGACCCCTATCTACCGGGCGAGACCGACCAGCTTAAAAAGAGCTATGTGGATATTCGCGCCACGCTTGATGATGGGTCGCTGGTTATCATTGAGATGCAGATGGCTCACACCCGCGCTTTCGGACGACGCCTGATATACAACAGCAGTAAGCTGTACGCTTCCCAGCTAGGGGAGGGTGCTTATTACAATCGGCTCTGGCCGACTTATACCCTCGCTGTGACCAATTTCGTTTTTATACCCGACCATCCTCATTACCTGAGCCAGTTTGGCCTGCGCGAAGCGCGCAGTGGGGTTGACTTTCCCGAAGCAGATTTCTTACAATTTTGGGTATTAGAGTTACCCAAGTTTGATAAAGCGTTGTCTGAATTGGATAATAGTGGCGATTTGTGGGGCTATTTTTTGACCCATGCCCACCAGTTGCAGGAGGTTCCTACAGTGATGATGAAAGACACGGCCGTGGCCAAAGCATTTGATATGGCCAACAAAGCAAACCTGACCCCGCAGGAACTAATCGAACTAGAAAAGCGGGCAAAATATGTCCATGAAGAAGAGATGCGCTTGGCGTACGCCCTAGACAAAGGTCGTGAAGAGGGACGCAAAGAGGGGCGCGAAGAAGGAGAGATTGAGGGATTACAAAAAGCCATTGTTAATATTTTGCGCTTGCGATTTGGTGAATTGCCCCTCGATATAGCTGAACAGCTTCAGCAAGCCAGCTTGGTGCAACTGCGTGAACTGGTTCCCTATGCGGCTGTGACCGACACGCTTGACGCTTTTATGACGGAGATAAACCCATAGACCAGATGCGTAAAACAAAAATAATGACCACGGCCGTGGTCACTTCCCTAGCGACTACGGCTCTGGGCTACTGGC
>JBGTIZ010000204.1:0-5704 GCA_041745395.1 Promineifilaceae bacterium (SeqCode)
GAAGCTAGTCGGTTGAGAAGAGACGCCTTTTGTCAAAAAAAGTACGTTACTGATTCGTGACCACTACAAAAAAGTCAGTTTTCAAAGAAACCCTGAGGGTCTTATTTAATTAGGCCACAAGGTGGTGGCGCACAGCCAAAGCGACCGCTTCAGTGCGACTGGATACCTCAAACTTGGACAAAATGTTGCTGACATGGGATTTAATCGTCGAAGGGCTAACAAACAGCTTTTCGGCAATCTCACTGTTATTTAGCCCTTTCACCAGCAAAACCAACACCTCTAGCTCCCGATCGGTTAAATCATGTCCCACGGCTGGGACTTGGGTGGAGGCCTGGACAAGTGCTTGGGTCACTTCGGGGGAGAGGGTGCTATGGCCGCCGTGCGCCTCCCGAATCGCCGTGGCTAATTTCTCGGCCGAAATATCTTTGAGCAAATAGCTAATAGCCCCCGCTTGGAGCGCATCATGCACCAATTTTTGTTCCTTAAAACTAGTCAGAGCAATCACCTGCACCGCAGGAAAGCGTTGGCGAATAAAGCCAGTAGCCGTCACGCCATCCATCTCGGGCATTATCATATCCATCAGCACCACATCGGGCTGGGCTTCGGCACACATAGTCAGGGCGGTTTCGCCATCAGGTGCTTCCCCCACTAGCTCGAGGTCATCAAAGATTTGCAAAAAGGTCGCCAGGCCACGGCGCACCATTAAATGATCATCCACCAGCAAAACGCGGATAGGTTTAGAAGCATTCAACATATTTCCTCCGTTGTGGTTGGTGCGCGCCAATGAACAAGGACTTCCGTGCCTTTGCCCGGCTGGCTCGTCACCGTCAAGGTCGCACCAATCTCTTTGGCGCGTTCCTCCATCATGCTCAGGCCATAGTGCCCCGCAGGGATTTTGGTAGTGTCGAAGCCACGGCCGTTATCGTGAATTTTCATTTCAACGGTACCATCCTTACAAAGTAAACTGACTTCCACCTTACTGGGGTGGGCATGTTTGGCAATGTTGTTCAGTGATTCTTGGCACAATCGGTAAAAAACCACCCGTGCCTCGGCTGGCAAAAAATCTTTGCCGGAAGTATGGACTTCGATGGGAACATTGATGCGTCCTGTCAACGCATCACCCAATTGGATCAGCAAGTCACCCAAGTCTGTATCGGCTAGCACAAGCGGTCGCAGTTCGGCCAATAAGCCGCGCATTTCGGCCAACGCGCCTCGTATCAGCCGGCGCAAATCTTGTAACGCCAGCTTCCCATCGTCTTGTTTTTTATCCCACAAGCGGGGCAGCACTTCGGCGATCATACTAGCCGAAAAGAGGGATTGGTTGACAGCATCGTGCAAATTTTGAGCCAGCCGTTGCCGCTCCTCAAGGGCGGCCACAGTTTGCGCCTGTTCATATAGCTGAGAATTTATCAGGGCGATGGCCGCTTGGTTGGTCAGGGTCAGGGCTAAATTTGCATCATGGCGCGTGAATTTATCCAGTTCGATATGAGCCATCCCAATGCCCCCAATCACCTGTCCCTTGGCCACCAAGGGAATCCACATCCACGACTGCATCCCCTCGAGCAGAAAGTCCGTTTGTGAGGCGAATAAGGTGCGCAGAAATTTGGCCGTTGGGTCATCTTCTTCCCACACGTTGGGAATGCGTTGCGGCTGATGCCCATTAAAAAGCGTCACTAGGGCGTCCTCCCCATCAAGGTAAATGCCAAACGGCATGGCCTGCTTCAGTGGTTCACGGCCGCGCACGGCGATGGCCTTCAGGGTCAACTCTTTTAAGACGAAAAGGGCGGCTTGGGTGTATTCGATAATGACCTGCAACTGGTCGAGAATGACCATCGGCTGGAGTTCCAGCGTCGAGGCCAAGGCTTGGGAAATCTCTAGCAGGATAGCTTGTTCCCGAGCGTGGTTGACCACTTGCTGGCGCAGTTGGCGTTCGGCTTGCACCCGGCCGCTCACGTCCCGAATGGTGCTAATAAGGCACGGCCGCCCTTCATACTCCCCCCCACGACCGCACACCTCCACAATAAACGGCGAGCCATCCTGACGTAAGTGAACAATCGTGCCCGCAAAATCCTCGCCCGCTTGGGCGGCTAATACCCATGTTCCCCACTGGGAGACATCGTCGGCGTGAATATAGGCGGTGGGATGCAGGCCGATAAATCCCTCATTGGGGTAGCAGTGTAAGTCGCTAGCCGCGGGGTTGGCTTCTAGCACCAAACCAGTTTCGGCATCGTTCACGATGACGCCGTCGCTGAGAACCTCGAAGATGTGCTGATAGAGTAGAGTTGGGTCATTTTGAGGCAAGGGATCCATTCCTGATTAACTTGATTGCCTGAAAAAAGGACGAAGGAACGAGGGAGGATGAACGAAAGGGAGCGGAAGTTTTTGAGAAAATTTCCGCGCTCTTCGCGCTGTGTGCGGTTTATCTGGTCTTTTTGCAGACTCTGGACTCAGAGGTAGATAGGGGGGTTAAGTTCCTAGCATTCCTCTATCTGTTTACTACCCTCTATTTTACTTCATAAACGAAGCCATCGGAACTACCAATTTAGACACAAACATTCTTGGGATTTTTCCCCAGAGATCAAGACGCTTTCTGAAAATTCAGTAGAGCTGTTCACGTTTGGTTCACGCTTGGCTGTTAGAGTTAACGCCATAGCTAGATACAACGCTAACCTGTCGTCTTATACATCCCCAAATCACATGGAGAATCCACGATGTTTACCCGCTTTTCTGCTCGGCCCCCGCAAGCCTTGCGCCTCATTATCGGCGTCACGGGTCTTGCCCTGTTCGGTCTATTGGCCGTCATTTTCCTCTCCACTCAGAACCACTCTGCCCTAGCGATGGGCACGACCACGGCCGTGGACAACAACCAACAACTAGCCATCCACAAAGCACGAACACAACCCGTTGCCCTATTCACCCAAGCCCGCCCCGCCCCCGCTGGCATCGTCCAAGAATTTGACACCATAGCGGATGAGGTCTACGGCCAGCCCGACTTCACCAGCGGCGCAGTCCCCACCGACACCAATGGCCTCACCCTCCACCAGCCCACCGACCTGTTCGTCTTCGACACCGGCCAAATCTTCATCGCCGACACCGAAAACAATCGCGTGTTGGGCTGGGACAGCGTAGACCTCTACACCAACGGCGACCCCGCCGACCTCGTCCTCGGCCAGCCCGATTTCATCACCGCTGATGCCCCCAATCCCCCCTCAGCCGACAGCATGAACGCCCCCACAGGCCTTACCGTCGGCTACGACGGCATCATTTATGTCTCCGATACGGGCAACAACCGCGTCTTGGTCTTTATCCCGTGGAATATCTGCGATTTCTACGAATATTACGACGACGTGTGGTGCATTGAAGAAGATGGCTATGAATTTTCCGACTCCTTCTGGCCCGAATTCACGAATTGGATGGACTCCGACTACGTGATTGGCCAACCCGACTTTGAGACGAGTATTGCCGCCCCCACCAGCCGCACCAGCCTCAACCAACCAATGGGCTTGGTCACCGATATTAACGACAACTTGGTCGTGGCTGACCACGGCAACAACCGCGTCCTTATTTACGAATGGCCTTTTAGCGATGGCCTTCCCGCCAATCGGATTGTGGGGCAAACGGTTAATGGGCTAGGGATTGTCCCAGATTACACCGCATCAGAAGCACCCGACCCACCCACGGCCGTGAGTCTGAACGCTCCCACCTCTGTTGCGGCTGGCATACTCGGCAACCAGATCTATATTGCCGATACAGGCAACCACCGCGTTCTCGTTTATAACAATGAGCCTGCTGATGGCCGAGCAGATACTGTCATTGGTCAAACTGATTTCGTCAGCAACACCCCCGGCCTTGGCGCAGACAAACTCGACAACCCCATGGGGCTGAAATTGGATGCGGGCAATCGGCTCTTTGTGGCCGATAGTAACAACCATCGCGTCCTCGTCTTTGACCAACTCAATTCCGATGGCGAAGCGGACCATGTGTTCGGCCAGCCTGATTATGATAGCAATACCCCCAACAACGGCGGCATCAGTGACGCCAGCCTCTTTGCTCCGACGGGCATTGCCACCGACGCCACCTTTATGGATGTCTACATTGCCGACCAGAGCAATAATCGCGTCCTGCAATACAACCAACCCCTGCTCAACCCCGTCCCCGACATCGCCGAAGTAAATCCCAACGCGGTGCTAGTCGGTACCCAAGGGATTACCATTGACATTTGGGGGTCGGGCATCATTGACCAAACCGTAGTCGAGGTGAACGGCATCGAACGCGCCACGGGCAGTGCCTTCTTGGGCTTAACCCGCGTCACGCTCGAAGCCAGCGACCTCATCACCACCACCGCGCTCACCATCACCCTGCGCAACCCTGAACCCGGTGGTGGCTTATCCACGCCCTTCATCCTCCCCATTTACGAACCCCAAGCGGGGGATACCACGGCCGACTATGTCTTAGGGCAACGGGGCTTTGCCACCAATGATGGGGAATTGACCCGCGTCACCGCCAGTAGCCTAGACAGGCCATCAGGGGTGGCTATAGACCCCCAGACAGGGCGACTCTTTGTCGCTGACCTGCGCAACGCCCGTGTTCTCAGTTGGCCCAGCAGTTCGGCGCGCAACAATGGGCAACCCGCCGACTTGGTTTTCGGCCAGCCCGATTTTGAAACATGGGGCGCAAACCCTGCGGCTACCCTTGCCACGCCCATCGGCGTGGCTGTAGACAGCCAAGGCAACCTTTTTGTCTCGGATTCGCTCATGGGTGTTGTGCGGCTCTTTGCCCAACCATTTAGCAATGGTATGGCTCCCACCCAGAACATCACGGGGCTAAACAATCCGCTAAGTCTACACATAGACGCCCAAGACAACCTCTATGTGGCCGATAGCCGTAACCACCGGGTGCTGGTCTACGAAGCACCGATACTCAATGGTGACAGCACGCCCGACAAAGTTTACGGTCAACCCGACTTTGACAGCGTGGCCCCCAATCAGGGTGGCCCCGTCACGGCCGAGACCCTCAATTTCCCCACGGGTGTCGTCACGGACAAAGCAGGCAACCTCTACATCACTGACACCTTCAACCACCGGGTGTTGGTCTATCTGGCAGGGGATGATGGTGATGGGGACAGCACGGCCGATTTCGTCTTCGGTCAAGGGGATGACTTCAGCACGGCGATGCCCAATAATGGGGGCGTCTCAGCCGACAGCCTCAACTTCCCCTTTGATCTCGTGGTGGATGGGGCGGATACGCTCTATGTCGCCGACACCAATAACCATCGCCTGTTGAGCTATACCACGCCTTTCAGCAGTGACCGCACGGCCGATGGCGTCTTTGGTCAAAACGGCTCCTTCACCCATAATCTGCCCAACAACGGCGGCCGTAGCTGGAGCACGCTCCATGAACCAATTGATTTAGCCCTCGCTGACGATGGCACCCTCTTTGTGGCCGACAGGGGCAATCAGCGTGTCCTCGGCTTCCAGATGGATCCGATAGAAACGCCACCCCCGCAAACAGGTCGTTCCATCTATTTACCCGTTATTACCCGTTAGCCATCTTTGATAGTGAGATTGGTCCAATCTTGTTGAGGGTTAAAAATTTAATGAGGGGTTTTTTTCCCGAATTATTTTCTGGCACGGTTCAAGTTACCTTTACAGTTGGTGCGCAAATAGCGGCCACACGCCTCGCCGCCTGCGGCGGCTCGACCAAT
>JBGTIZ010000205.1:0-14648 GCA_041745395.1 Promineifilaceae bacterium (SeqCode)
CGCCCATCACGCCCGCCCTCGCCCTCTTGCGCCCCCGCGCCGGCGAAGCATTGCCCACGGGCACGACGTTTTTGGCGAGCGGCATGCGCACGGCCGAGGCCGATTGGCGGCTCGAACTCGTTTTGCTGGGAATAGATGGCCGCTTGCTCACGGCCGTGCCCATTCCCCTTGCGCAAGCGGGGTCAGCCGACTGGCAAGCGGAGCTACCCTTGCCCAGCCAAGTGAGCGGGCAAGCGGTGATGCAGGCCAATTTGTTTGATGGCGCAGGTGGGTTGCTCGCTCAAGACAGTGTCCCTGTGTCCCTGCTCCCCGACCCCAACGACCAGCGCGTCTTGCTTTTGTTTCAGCCACAGGCGGGGGCCACGGCCGTGGCTGGGTACTATCTCTATTTTGAAGGCCAAAGCAAGCTCCCCGCCGAAAACCTCATCCGCCTCGCTCTGCTTGACGCCACCTGCCAAACCGTTCTCATCGAAAATAGCTTCCGCGTTAGCGGAGGAGGCTACTGGCAAGGCTTTTTGCCCCTGCCCGCCGACGCACCTGCTGGCCCCGCCTGCGCCCGCGCCGCCTTTGGCCCGCCCAACAGCGACAATCGGCGCGAGACGCTCTGGCCGATTATGGTTTTGGGCGCGGATGACCCGCTAGCGAATCAAATTGTGGTGCTGGGGTCGTTGCCCGAGGATGGGCAGGTGCGCAGTGGGGAAACGCGCCCCTTGTTTGGCCTAGCTTATAACGCCCCCAACGACACGCTTTATCTATCGCTGGCGTTGCCCGATGGCACGGTCTTGCTGGCCGAAACGGTAGAAACGAATCAATATGGGTATTGGGAAACGACGTTGCGGGTTCCGGTGGGGGTGACGGGTCAGGCGCGGCTGGTTTTGTTTACGGCCACGGCCGTGCAAACGGTGGCCGAAGCGTCGTTCATCCTGCAAATCAGGCCTGATTAACGCGCAACCGCTCCAAAAACTCGCTCAAAATCGCGGCCGTGCCGCCCCAAATTTTGTCCACCCCGTGCGCGTCCACCCGAAAATAGGGCACGCCTAGCTGGGTGTGACCAAATTGCCGCTCTTCGTAGCCGCGCTGGGTGGGGTTTTGGAAATGGCGGAGCGGTATGGTCAGCACTTCGTCTACCTCGGCGGGACTGGGGCGAAACTGGGGCACGGCCGTGTGCCAGCCCACAAACGGATGCACTTGAAAGTCAGAGGGGGGAATATAAACGGGGTGGAGTTGGCCGAGTAGCGTCAGTTGGTCAGCAGGGATCCCAACCTCTTCTTCGGTCTCACGCACGGCCGTGGTTTCGAGCGTTTCGCCCGCGTCCTGTTTGCCGCCGGGGAAGGCGATTTGGCCAGGGTGATGGTTCATGCGCAGGGGGCGGCGCACAAAAACGAGGTGCAGGTCTTGTGCTTGGGGATAGAGCAGGAGTAAAACGGCTCCCTGCTTCGCTTTACCCGGTAACCCATTAGGCCGTACACGCGGCCGTGGGCGCGGGGCCATCTTTTCCTGCGCCGTCACCACATCAAAATCAGGTAGTGCCAACGCCCGCTGTACGTCTTCAATCGTGACCATACGCTTTAGCGCGACACATGACCTTTTAGTAGAGTTGTTCCCGTATAAAAATATGGTTCTTTCGGATTTCGTGGGGTTTTCAACAGTGTCACGTTTCACGTGTCATGTGTCCGGTGGTTTTTCTCTGGGCGTGGCTTGTTTAGGCAGGACAGTTGCTAATTGACCACGTGAATTCCCAAAGAGCCTAAAATATCATGAAGTTTGAAACAGAAAGCTAAGAAGTTGACGAATGGTGACCCGAGAGGTCTCATTGACCATTAGCTATTCACAATTCACCATTTACAATTCAAAATTCGCACAACCCTTCTCGAAAATCAAAGCGGAACAAATCTAGTGGGTTATCCATAACAGGCTCACATATCTTTGGGCTTGGGAAACGTATAGCCCAAGCCCCGTTTGGAAACGATATATTGCGGCTTCGAGGAGTTCTTTTCCACTTTTCTACGCAGACGATGCACATGCACATGCAGGCGGTCTTCGTAGGCAGACTCCAGCGGCCAAATGCGGCGCAACAGAAAATCAGTGGTCACGATTTGCCCCGCATTGCGCATCAAAATATAAATGATTTTGGTTTCGATAGGGGTCAGCGAGACGGTCTCACCAGCGGCGACCGCTTCCCGATTAGGAAAATTAACGCTCAGATGGTCGTCTACTTCGATGGTGGGGTCGAGCGTGTAGGCAAAGTCACCAATGCGGCGCAAAACGCGGTTAATGCGGGCTACCAGTTCACTGGGGCGAAACGGTTTAATCATGTAATCTTCGGCATACTCTTCAATGCCCCTGACCACCGTCTCTTCTTCACTTTCGGCGGTTAAAATAATGACGGGCACGTCGCTAAACTCTTGCAGAGCTTGGCACAGTTCAAACCCGTCCATGCCGGGCATCCGCAAGTCAACCAAAGCCAAATGGGGCAGGCCATGACGGTTAATCATGTTGAGGGCATCTGCCCCAGACGCGGCCGTGATCACATCAAAGCCGCCTCGTTCCAAGGTGTGGCGCACAATTTGGAGGGTTTGCATGTTGTCATCAACAGCCAAAATACGCTTGGGAGCCGTGCGGGGATCGACATCGTTTAACATTTTTTGCCTCTTAACCGTTCAGTCTCGTGGGTGTTTCATTATTTACTCGTGGTAGAATTTTTTCAGATTGGGACGCATTCAGTATAACACAGCCGTTGCTTTTCCTGTACAATACGCGCCGAAATGGGGGACTTGGGTACTTGTTTGGAATTTTTCGGATTTCGTCTGGTTTTCAATAGTGTCATGTTTCACGTTGTTTTTCTCTGAACGTAGCTTGGTGGGCTGAACGGCTAACACGCTGGGGAGATGATCGTATGATGGGTTTGCCTTTTTTAACGTTGACAGTTTTTTGGTTGCTGGGGCTGGTGCTGGGGCGGTATGTGCCGCTGGGAGAGGGGTCGCCGCAACCCACGGCCGTGTCTCTTTTCCTCTCGGCTAGCCTACCCCTCTTGTTTGCCCTCTTTCTCTACCGCAGAAATCCGCTCACCCACGGCCGTGTGGCTCTATCCCTCGCTTGCCTTAGCTTCCTCCTGCTGGGCACAGGCCGCGCCCTGCTCGCCCTCCCCCAAATAGACGCCAGCCACATCGCCTACTACAACGACCGAGACGACTTGCTCAGCGTCACCGGCCTCATCAACGATGAGCCAGACATCCGCGACCGCTCCATCCAAGTCCGCCTCGCGGCCGAAAGCGTGACCCTGCGCCGTGGGGCGGGCGAGACAACAGAGACGGTCAGCGGGGATGTGCTGGTCATTTTGCCCCGCTATCCAGCCGTCGAATACGGCACGCGGCTGACGCTTCAAGGCGCGTTGCAAACGCCCGCCGTGTTGCCCGAGTTTGATTATCGGGACTATTTGGCGCAACAGGGCATTTATAGCCAGATGGTGTGGCCGCGCAGTAGCGTGGTGACCGAGCGGGCGGGGCATCCTTTCTACCACCTCATGTATGGGGTGAAAAATTACGCCCACGCCACCATCAACCATCTCATTCCCCCACCCCAATCTGGCCTGCTGGCGGGCATGTTGCTGGGCATCGGCCACGCCATGCCAGACGAGATGCGGGCTGATTTTCGCACGGCCGGGATCACCCATATCGTCGTTATTTCGGGCCTGCATGTGGCTATTTTGGCCGCTGTTTTTGTGCAACTGGGCGACCCGCTTTTTGGGCAAAAGGGGGGCGCGGTGGCGGCCGTGGTGGGTATTTTGCTTTATACCCTGCTGGTGGGAGCGGGGCCGTCGGTGGTGCGGGCGGCCATTATGGGGAGCGTCTACATCATTGCTCAGCGGGGACTGGGACGGCCCAATGCAGCCTTGGGGGTTCTGTTTTTGGCCGCTTTTGGTATGACGGCGTATGACCCCAATTATCTGAGCCGTATTGGGTTCCAGCTTAGTTTTATGGCCACGCTGAGCATTATGCTGTTTGCTGACCCGCTGACGCGCTGGGCACACGGCCGTGTGGCCCTCCTCACCAGCCGCCCGCTCGCCAACGGCACGATTAACTTACTGACCGACACCGTACTCATCACGCTGGCCGCGCAAATCCTCATTTTGCCCCTCACCATGTATTATTTCCAGCAGGTTTCGCTGGTCAGCGTCTTGGCCAACGCCCTGATTTTGCCCGCACACCCGGGCGTGATGGTGTGGGGCGGGCTGACCACGCTGGTGGGCATGTTTTCCCCGACCGTGGGGCAACTTTTCGGCTGGATAGCGTTTCTGTTTCTGTGGTACACCAGCAACATGGCGCGGCTTATGGCGCAAATTCCGTATGCGCTGGTCTCCGTACCGTTTACTTTTCCCGCGCTGGTAGCCAGCTACGCCAGCATCGCCGCCCTCTTTTGGTACGGTCAGCAGGAGCCAGAGCGGCGGGTAGACATTCGCCAGCGATTGGGCCAGCAAATGCCCGCGCAACTGCCCATTTGGGCGAGTCTGGGCGGCGTTTTGCTGGTGGGGCTGTGGTACGGTAGTTTGCCCAACGGGCGAATGCAGGTCACTTTTTTGGATGTGGGGCAAGGGGACGCCATTTTTATAGAAACGCCGTCGGGGCGGCAAATTTTGGTGGACGGCGGTTATTATCCTTCTGTTTTGCTGGCGGGGCTGGGGGAACAGATGCCGTTTTGGGATAGGTCACTGGATATCGTGATTGCCACGCACGCGGATGCGGATCACGTTTCGGCTTTGCCGCCCGTGCTGGAGCGGTATGAGGTGGGGGAACTGTGGGTCGTGGCGGCAGAAACGGAAAGTAACACGGCCGTGTATCAGGCGGTTTTGGACACGGCCGTGGCTCGCCACATCCCCCTTTATCACCCCCAAGCGGGCGAGGTTTTACACATCGATGACGGCGTGCGGCTCGAGATTTTGCACGCGCCCCCCAACCCCTTTAACGACCACTCGCTTAGTTTGCGGCTGGTGTATGGGGATTTTTCGCTTTTGCTGACGGGGAACACCGCCGAAGAGGGGGAACGGCTAATGCTGGAGAGCGGTCGCCCGCTAGAGGCGATGGTCTTCAAGGCGGGCAATCACGGGGCAAATAGCTCCAGCAATGCGTTCTTTTTGGAGGCGGTCAGGCCACAAATCGTGGTGGTTTCGGCAGGAGCGGGGAACCGCTTTGGGCATCCGCATCCAGAGGTATTGGAGAGGGCCACGGCCGTGGGGGCGACCGTCCTGCGCACCGATGAACTCGGCACAATCAGCTTACAAACCGACGGCACGCACATTTGGGGGTGGGCGGAAAAACGCGGGGGGGGGAGTGAGTGAAAAGTAAGAAGTGAGAAGTGTCGACTTTACTTCTCACTTCTCACTTAACGACTGGGGCGAAGCCGGGCGGCTAAGTCCCGCAGTTGGCTAAAGCGAATCGGCTTAATCAAAACGAGATCCGCTTTCTTATCGAGGTACTCCCCCATGCGGGCATCGGCCGTGGCGATAATCACCTTTGTTTGGTCAAAGCGACTATCAGCCCGAATCTGTTTGAGCAGATCTTCACCGCTGACATAGGGCAAATGCAAATCAAGCGTAATAACGTCAGGAACAGTCCCCTCTAGCAAGCGCGTCGTCGCCTGACGGCCGTCACGAATCACCTCTGTGTCGTAATCAGCCATGACCAACGCTTGCTCAAAAATAGTGGCTAACATTTCATCATCTTCAATAATTAGGGCGAATGGTTTAGTCATTGTGCTCTCTTTGGTGTGAGTCTTTGGTTCTTTCGGATTTCGTGGGTTTGTCAACGGTGTCATGTTTCACATGTCATGTATCACGTGCTTTTTCTCTGGGCGTGGCTTGTTTAGCCAAGGCGGTCGCTAGTTGACCCCGTAAATTCCCAAAGAGCCGAGTCTTTCTTTCAGCTTTTCAGTCGATCGGAAAAGCACCCTCATGCTTCGCAACCAACCTTTTTACTCATTATTCTGTAGTGGTCACGAATCAGTAACGTACTTTTTTTGACAAAAGGCGTCTCTTCTCAACCGACTTGCTTCGTCGTGGCCTGCGGCCACGACTCGCTGGAAAGAGGGTGTTTTTTTCGTTTGGGCAGTTGAGTGTTAAAAATTTAATTCGGTAATAAATCGAGTGAGAAGTAAGAAGTAAAAAGTTGGGCTGTCTGACCGCTCTTGAGCCGAACGCAAGACACTTCTCACTTCTTACGTTTCACTTTTCACTCTATTCCCGAACTAATTTCTTAAAGTCCAATTGCCCAAACGAAAAAAACACCCTTATGACAGGCGAGCCGCCGTAGGCGGCGAGGTGTGCCGAGACAGGATTTTTTGTGTGAGTAATTTGTGACCAATACATTTTTAGTCATTATTCATTACTCATTTTACTCTGCCAACAGCGGCAGGGTCAGGGTAAAGGTACTTCCTTCACCCACGTTGCTCTCTAGTGTAATGGAACCGCCCATAGCCGCCGTTATCTGTTTGACAATAGCCAGACCCAAACCCACCCCACGCCGAGGGGCGTCAGGGGCGTAGTCAGCTTGACGGAACTCTTCAAAGATAACCTCGTGTAGCTCGGGGGCGATGCCCATGCCTGTGTCTCGGACACGAAGGCCCCAAGTTTGCTGGTCAAAATAACAGAGCCAAACGGCTACTTCCCCTTCGTCGGTGAATTTAAGCGCGTTGCTGACCAAGTTGACCAAGATTTGGTGCAGGCGGTCGGGGTCGCCCACAAGCTGGTCGGGCAGGTCGGGCATGATGTGGGTGGTGAGTGCTAGACCTTTGTTGGCTACCAGCAGGCGCATCATGTTTTCTAGGCGGGTAATCAGGGTGGCGGGGGAGAAGGCCACACGGCCGAGCCTGAGTGTGCCCGCCTCCAGTTGGGAAAGGTCAAGCAGGTCGTTGACCAGCAGAACAAGGTCTTCGGTGCTTTGCATGATTTTGCCGAGCGTGTCTTCCTGCACGGCCGTGACTGAGCCATATAAACCCAACTGCATCATCTCCGCAAAGCCGATAATCGTGGTCAGGGGCGTGCGCAAATCATGGCTCACTTTGGCCACCAGCTCAGATTTTAGGCGACTCGCCTCGAGGGCTTTGTCGCGGGTTTGGGCTAGCACAATTTCGGTGCGGGCGCGTTCGGCCAGCTCCTGTTGCACGGCCGTGTACAATTGCGCATTCTCCACCGCCTGACTAGCCGCCGAAGCCACATTTTGCGCTAGTTCAATCTCATTCGGCGAAAAATTGCGGTGCGTGGTCGAGTTCAGCCCCAGCGTGCCCAACACCTCATCCCGCACCAAAAGCGGCACGATCAAAATGGTACGCGTGCCCCGTCGCCGCGACAAATCATGCAGTTCTGGCTGGCGCGGATCCGTTTGCGCGTCGGGGATGACCAGCGGCTTTTTGGTGTGCATCACCTCTTGCGTGGCCGAATTATTCTCGATGGGAATGACCGTTCCCAGAGCGGGAATGCCCGTGGTCGGCAAATATTCGGCCACAATGGTAAGGTGGTCGCGGCTGTCATTGAGCAGACCAAAAGCGGCTTGAGGCAGGTCGAAAAAGCGGGCTAGCTCTTCGCAAATCGTTTTCAGCACGGTGTTGAGGTCAAGCGAGGAGGTAGCGGCGGCGATAACGCGATTGAGCAGAAGGGTTTCGCGCAGTTGCTGTTCCCGCTCTTCCTGCGCCTGTTTGTAGGGGCGAATGTCTCGAAAGGCCAGCACCGCGCCCGCGAACGCCCCTTCTTCGTTAATAATGGGGTCTAATTTATAGGAAACGGGCAAATAACGACCGTCTCGCTGGATAAAAGCGGCGTCGAATTCGGCGTGGGTCGCGCCTGATTTGATTTCGTTAAAGAGGCGGGTGGTGGTTTCTTCGTCCTCGCCCGAGGGCATGACCCAATCGAGGAAAAGCTGGCCGCGCAGGTCAATTTCATCCCAGCCGAGCAGGCGTTCCCCTTCGGGGTTCAGGAAGAGCAGACAGCCGTTTTCATTAAGAGCGCACAGCCCGTCGCCGAGGGCGCGAATAATGGCTTGCAGTTTGTCTCGTTCGCTGGTGATGATGTGGGCGGAGGAGCGGCGCAGGCTTTCGACGGAACCTTCCATTTCGGTGCGCAGGGTGTCGTAGGCTTGTTGCCACTGCTCTTGGGCTTGGTCGGCTTCGTGGTATGTTTTACCCACGGCCGTGAGCAAATCCTGCACGGCCGTGGGAAGCGCGTCCGCCTCCAAACCAAATTGGGTCAATTGCTGTTGTAAGAGAGGGTGGGTCATATTTTTCATGTCAGAGGTTAAGGGCCAGGTAAAGTTCCGCTTACTGATGGCTTCAAGCTTACAACTTACCGCTCACAGACCCAAACTCTGCGGGTAAACGAACCGTAAAAACCGACCCCTCCCCCAAAACACTCTCCACCTCTATTATCCCGCCCAAAATCTCGCTAAAGCGACGACAAATGGCTAAGCCCAGCCCTGTGCCGCCATATTTGCGGCTCATCGTTTCATCCGCTTGGCGGAACGGGTCGAAAATTGTCTCTAGCTTGTCCGTAGGGATACCGATACCATTATCTTGGATGGTGAATTGGAGCCACGGCTGTCCCTCGAGCGTTAAGCGTTGGACGTGGAGAGTTACACGGCCGTGGTCAGTGAATTTATTCGCATTGCTCAACAAATTGGTCAAAATCTGCTGGAGCTTATGGTAATCCGTATGCGCTTCACCCAGCTTCCCTTCATATACAAACGTCAGTTGATTGCCCCGCCCCTCAAAATGCATCTGATAAATACTCTCCAGCATCGAGAGCATATCCTGAACCGAGAACCACTCCGCTGATACCTCTGTTTGCCCCGCTTCTATTTTAGAAATATCCAAAATATCGCTGATAATTGCTAGCAGTTGCGCCCCCGCATTTTGAATCCGCTTAATGTCGCCCAACAGAGCCGCTTCCCCCAAATCCTCAATATCTTCCGCCAGCAAATCACTATAGCCAATAATGGCGTTGAGCGGCGTGCGCAACTCATGGCTCATGCTGGCGAGGAAACTGCTCTTGACGCGGTTAGCCTCTTCGGCGGCCACTTTGGCCGTTTGCAGTTTTTTCTGAGTCACTTCCCGCTCCACCAGCTCCTGTTGCAACGCGCTATACAGCAAGGCGTTATCAAGCACCAGCGAAGCCAGTTGGGCAAAACGCTCTAACAGGCTCTGTTCCTCGGCCGTGAAGGGGCGACTGGGCACAACCCGCGCTAGGCCAATGACGCCCGTCACCACGGGGCCAGAGCGGAGGGGCACACTCACGGCCGCGTAAATTTTGCCCACGCGCGCGGGGTGTCCCTGCGCCGTTTCATAATCATCGACGGCTAATAACTCACCCGTACGCCATACGCGCCCGCTCAACCCCTCCCCCGCCCGTAGCTTGAGGCCAAGATGCGGCCGATAAATGCCCGTACCCGCCTGCATGACAATATCTGACCCCTCGGCCACATATAAAACGCCATGCTCTGTGCCTGTTAACGCCCCTGCCCGCACCACGATCGCCTCGAGCAAACTATTGGTGTCCATGCGCTCTAGCAGGCCGAGGGTCGTTTCGTACAGAGCGGCTAAATATTCGTTTTGGCGACGACGCTCGACCAGTTCATTTTGGAGCCGCTGATATAGCTCCGCGTTTTCAAGGGCTTGTCCGGCGGCGGCGGCCACGTTTTGAGCCAGCGTTATCTCCTCAGACGTAAATTCACGCCGCTCGGGCGCGTTTAACCCCATTGTCCCAATGACGCGCTCACGGGTGAGCAAAGGCAGGAGCATCATTGAAACCGTTCCGCGCTGGCGGGAGACGTCGCGAGTGGCGATACGCTCATCGTTTTGCACATCGGTAGCCACGAGAGGGCGTTTGGTGCGCAAAATGTATTGCGTACCAGGGTTATTTTCGACGGGAATGATGGTTCCGAGGGCACTGGGGCGGTCGGCCGTGCGATATTCGGCCACGACTTCGAGCGCGGTTTGGGTGTCGTTGAGCAGGGCGCAGGCCACTTGGGGCACGTTGAAGGCGTGGGCGAGTTCGGTGCTGAGGATACGTAAAATGGTGACGGTGTCTGAGGCGGAGGTGGTGGTGTTGATAACGCGGTTGAGCAGTTGAGTGTCGCGCACTTGGCGGCGCAGATTGGCTTCCATTTGCCGCTGGGCGGTGATGTCCCGAAAGATGAGTACCGCGCCCTGACTGGGGTTGTCAGGGATGGTGAGGGGGTTAATGGTGTAGGCGGCGGTAAATAGGCTCTGGTCTTGGCGACGCATTTGGCCGTTTTCTGAGCGATACACACGGCCGTGTTCAGCAATCTGTTGCAAATAAGCGTGACTGTCAGGCTCTTGGTCTGGGACGTGGATAAGATCAAGAAGCGTTTTGCCGGTTAGCTCAGCGGGGGGATAGTCGAGAATGAGGTAGGCTTCGGGGTTGGCGTATTGTACACGGCCGTGTTCATCCAAGAGACACAGTCCCTCATCAAGAGCCTGCACGGCCGTTTCGAGGTATGCGGAGGGGATGGGGTGAGATAACACGGAGTGTCTCCTGTGGGTGAACTTTAAGCAAGTAAGGGAGCAAGTGAGTAAGTGATTGAGGCTCTTTGGGAATTCATGCGTCACTTAGCGACCGTCTCGGCTAAACAAGCCACGACCAGAGAAAATCCACATGACGCATGACACGTGAAACATGACACCATTCAAAATCCAAAAGACCCGTGACTGACTAATTGTAACAGCTAATCTGGCTACGCTCGAAGCGTTTTCTAGTCTATGCTGAATTATGGTAATATACACGACTATGGACACTTTCGAGCTACTAAAAACCATTAACGAAACGCCCGGCCCGTCCGGCTTTGAACATGATATCGCCACGGTTATCCGTGAGATTTGGGAGCCACTGGTCAATGAAAGCGAAATTGACCGCGTGGGGAGCCTCATTGGCATTAAACACGGCCGTGAACCCCAGCCCAAAGGAGACCAAGCCCGCCGCCGTATTTTGCTAGCCGCCCACATGGATGAACTGGGGCTAATGGTCAGCAACGTCTTGGAGCATAACGGCTGGGGTTTTTTGCGCGTGACCAATCTGGGGGGCGTGGATGTGCGCCAGCTTTATAACCAGCGGGTAATGGTACATGGGCGCAAGAAAAATTTGCCCGGCGTGCTGGGAGCCATTCCCGGCTGGATGCTCCCCAGTGAGAAGCAAAATCATGCGTATGATTTTGAAACATTGGTGGTGGACACGGGTCTGCCGTACGCGACGGTCAAGGAAGCGGTCAGCGTGGGGGATGCGCTGAGCTTTCAGCAGTCACTGCGCAAGATGCTCCACGGCCGTGTGACGGGCAAAGCTCTCGACAATCGCGCTTCGGTCACGGCCGTGACCCTCTGCCTCGAGCATCTGCAAACCCGCCAGCATGAATGGGACGTGATAGCCGTCGCCACCTGCCAAGAAGAGACCCGCCTGCTGGGCGCGGCCACTACTGCCCACACCTACCAGCCCGATATGGCTATCGCCATTGATGTGACCTTTGGTAACGGCCCCGGCGCGACCGATTATCGCACCTTTAAGCTGGATGATGGCCCCGTTATCAGCGGTGCGCCTGATGTGCATCCCGGTGTGTCGAGCCTGATAAAGAAGACGGCTAAAGAGTTGGAAATGGGCACGCAGGATGAGTATGCGCCACGCGGCGGGGGCACGGATGCGTATTATATGCAGATTGCCAGAGCGGGGGTTCCCACGGCCGTGGTCAGCATCCCCCTGCGCTACATGCACACCATGGTCGAATCTGTCACCCTCAAAGACATTGAGCGCACCGGCCGCCTCCTCGCCGAATTCATCACCCGTCTCGATGGGGAAACAGTAGAAACGTTGACCAAAGCGTTGAGTGAATAGCCCAGTTGTGAGCAAACGCATGGAAACCCTTCACGTAGACAATTTCCTCACTATCAAATCCGCTGAGATTGAAATACCCCAATTCCTCATCCTCATTGGACAACAAGCACAGGGCAAAAGTGTCATAGCCAAGCTCCTGTTTTTTTTTCGAAAATTCCTTGCTGTAGAGTTTATTCAATCCATAGAAAGCCAAATAAACAAACCTAATCTAGTAAAAAGTGGCCTGCAAAAATTTGAGCAATTATTTCCCCGTTACACATGGCAAGAACAAGAATTCCGAATCACTTATCGCGTAGATACAATAGAACTCCGACTCACAAAGCAGGGCAAGAATGCTTCTATTCATCTTGACTATTCGGACAACTTAGCCAAACTGCACCGCAAAACCAAGAAAGTTTACAGAGACCGCTACCAAGTATCCGATGAAACCAACAAAAACTTATCAATTCGGCGTCTAAACAAAGCATTTAATGATGTGTTAAATCAATATATTTATGAGACCGAAGAGTTTGGCGCATATTTTCAAGAATCCGTATTTGTTCCTGCGGGCCGCATTTTTTTTGCAAATTTACACCGCAAAGTTTTTTCCTTCCTAGCAAATAATATTGATATAGATCCGTTAATCAAGGAGTTTGGAGCTACATATGAAACGGCAAAATATGTGTTCACAACTATCGAAAAACAAGGTCAACGCTTCGGGCACAATGCCTTTTCAACAAAGCTAATTAATATTGATGTCATGCAAAAAATCTTGAGAGGTAGATATATATCAGATGAATCGCAGGATTGGATAGAAAATGGAATAAAACGGACTAATGTTTCCCACGCTTCTTCTGGACAACAAGAAGCATTGCCCATGTTACTTGTCCTACTTGCTTTCAGCGGTGGTAAACCCAAGACCTTTTTTATCGAAGAGCCAGAAGCGCATCTTTTCCCCCTTTCTCAAAAATCGATTGTCGAACTACTTGCCAGTATCAGCCAGGAACAGCATCGCTTTGTACTGACCACGCACAGCCCCTATATCTTGGTCGCCTTCAACAACCTCATCATGGCTAGTAATGTATTAGTGGAAAACCCCACAATCGACCGCACTGCTGTTGAAAAAATTCTAGGCGGAAGCTTTTGGATAAACTACGATGACGTGGCCGCCTATACCATTGAAGATGGGGTAGCCGTCAGCATCAAAGACCCAGACACACGCCTTATTGGGGAAAGCATCATAGACGAAGTGTCCGATACTTTTGACGGTATATTTGGGGCATTATTGGAGCTACAGATGCAGACAGAGATGGTTGCCCATGCCGCCTGACAATCTGCTGGAGAACTGCCGCACCAGTAGTCAGCATCGTAATGTACCTCCTGTAAAGGAAAATAAGCGGGAATTTCGCGTGGATAATGATGCGGGGATAACGGTCGCTACTATCAAGATAGATGGCTGTTATATTACGGACAATCGCCTGCGCTGTGACTATCTGTTTGAGCTAGGTGAACCGCCGCATTACGCGCTTTATGTCGAGTTAAAAGGGTCTGACGTGGGCAAAGCATATGCCCAATTGGAAGCGACCCTCGGTTATTTCAACCAAAGACATACGGGTGTCCCCCGCACATGCTATATCATTGCTTCACGGGTTCCGAAAACCACAACGCCCAAAGTCCAGCAGTTACAAAGAAAGTTGGCACGGCTGAAGGTGTTGTTAGAGATAAAGACCAACAAGCATACCATCAAAACATCGGCTTACGTAGGCTAGACAGAGCAGTCTAAATCCAAAATCGCCAATCCAAAACCCAAAATCACATGAATGAACTTTTGCAACAACTCACCGAAACCGTCGGCGTCTCTGGCGACGAAAAAGCTGTACGCCTGCTCATCCGCGACCTGATTCAGGAGCATGTAGACGAATGGCACATTGACCCGATGGGCAACCTCATCGCCCTCAAAAAAGGCACCGGCGCGAGCGACCTGAAAATCATGCTGGACGCTCACATGGACGAAGTCGGCTTGATGCTGACCGAGGCGCACAGTGATGGCACCTTTAGCTTTGAGGGCGTGGGCGGCTTTGATGACCGCGCCCTGCTGGGCAAAATTGTGCAACTGGGGGAGAAAAAAATCCCCGGCGTCATTGGGGCGCGTCCTGTGCATTTGCTGACGGGCGGAGAATATACGCGCATTGTCAAACGAGACACGATGCGCGTGGATATTGGGGCGACGAGCAAAGAGTCGGCTCAAAAGCATGGCTCGCCCGGCCAGCGCGTTGGTTTTCTGACCAGCTACGAAGAGTGGGACCAGGTCGCCCTGGGCAAGGCGTTTGATGACCGCGTGGGGTGTGCCCTCATTATCGAACTGCTCCGAGGCGAACCGTTCCCCTTTGATTTATACGCCGCCTTTACCGTGCAGGAAGAGGTCGGCTTGCGCGGAGCCAACACGGCCGCGTACCATATCAAACCCGACGCCGCCTTTGTACTGGATTGCACCCCCGCCTATGATTTGCCCCATCCCGCCAACGGGGACGACGACACCAGTCCCAATGTCGCTTTGGGCGCGGGGCCAGCCGTTTATGTGATGGATAGCGGCACGATTCAAGACCCGCGCTTGGTCAGCTATTTGCTCCGCACGTCCGAGGAAAACGACCTGCCCATCCAAATTCGTAAGCCGGGGGGCGGGGGAACGAATACCGCCAGTGTGCAAAAGGTGGCCGGCGGCACGGCCGTGGCGACCATCAGCGTCCCCGGCCGTTACCTACACGCCCCCACCTCCATGATTCACCTC
>JBGTIZ010000206.1:0-21014 GCA_041745395.1 Promineifilaceae bacterium (SeqCode)
GACCCGTGCGCACGATGAGTGTGCCATAGACGATGAGTAGATAGGTCAGCACAATAAGAATGACGTTCCACACCTTGAACATGCCCCGCTTTTCCTGAATGATGACGGAGTGCAGGAACGCTGTGCCCGTTAGCCAGGGCATGAAAGCGGCGTTTTCGACGGGATCCCATGCCCAATAACCACCCCAGCCCAGCACGTCATAAGCCCAGCGTCCACCGAGAATCAGCCCCAGACCTAGGAAAAGCCACGCGACCAATGTCCATCTGCGGGTGGTGCGAATCCAAGCGTCGTCGAGCCTTCCCGCTATCATGGCGGCCATGGCAAAAGCGTAGGGAATGACAAAGCCCGTGTAGCCCAGATAGAGCATGGGGGGATGGATAATCATGAGGGGATGGCGAAGCAGAGGGCTGAGTCCTGTGCCGTCAGGGGGGATAAAGGCGAGGCGGGCGAAGGGGTCTTCGGGCACGGCCGTGAGGTAGAGAAAGAAAATCTGGGTCAGTGTGCCCGTGACGATGACCCACGGCAGTAGCTCTTTTTCATCCCGTTTGCTGATGACGGCCAAAGCCATAAAGCCGGCCAGCATGACATTCCACAGCAGGAGCGAGCCAGCTTGACCACCCCACAGAGCGGTGATTTTGAACTGAATGGGGGTGGCGATGCTGGTGACTTTGTAGACATATTCGATGCTGAAGTCGTTGTTGACCAGCGCGGCGGTCAGAATTAGAGCCGCGCCCGTGAGCAGGAAGAAGATAACGACCACGGCATTACGCGCACTGTCTACCCAGCGGTCTTGTTTGGTATAGCCGCCATAAAGAGCGGCCGCGAAAGCGTACACGGCCGTGGCCAGCGATATCCAAAGAGCGGCATGTCCTAAATCAGCAAACATAAGGGAATCCTATTCTGGGGAGAGGGTGAGAGTAAGAGAGGGGGAGAGCAAGAGAGGGGGAGAGCAAGAGAGTGCATCTCTTACGCCCTTACTCCCTTTCTCTCTTACTCACTTACTCATCCAAGCCGTGGCTCATCGTTTGGTTGATAATTTCAAACTCAACGGGTTCGCCATCTTCATAGCGGGTGGGGCATTTGAGCAACAGCCCGCCGGGATTGGCGTGGAACGCGCCGTCTGGCCCCATTTTGCCTTCAACCATGGCTTGCGCTTCGTGCTGGAGCAGGTCGGGCTTTGGTTCGTTCATGGCGACGATGTGCAGGCGTTGCCCCGGATTCTTGAGGTCGTCCACGATGTCGAATTCGAGCCTTGAGGTTTGGGCGTCTATTTGGACATATTGCACGGTTTCGCCGAGTACCCAGCCCGAAACGCGCAGTTGTCGCTCGCCGAGGGCGGCTTGCTGGGTGTGGAACTCGTTGACGGTCAGGTAGAGCTGTGTGCCGCCCGTGACTAAAGCGTTGTAGAGAACAAAACCCACGGCCGTGACCAACATCACCGCCACGAGGGCAAACTTCCAGATATTGTTTTTCGGCTGTTCCAGAGCCAGCCCTTTTTCATTCATCCATGTAACATCAGACATTG
This sequence comes from Promineifilaceae bacterium (SeqCode), assembly GCA_041745395.1. GTDB lineage: Bacteria > Chloroflexota > Anaerolineae > Promineifilales > Promineifilaceae > Hadersleviella. The sequence continues at coordinate 1,526 of JBGTIZ010000206.1, forward strand.
TTTTACCTTTGGGGTGGGGGTCACAGTTGTTTTATCAGCATTGCGCTTAGGGTAAGCATACGCGCTTGTGCCTAACACGCTGGTGCTATTTGTCATCTATAACTATAACAAAATACGGCTTTTACCCACGGCCGTGTTGCCTTTCGGTAATAATTGAGCCGACTACAAAAAGGACAAATCTCTCGCCAAGGCGCGACGCACGGCACCCTTACGCATCCTAATCTAGGTCATCGTCATTGTCATCGAACACATCATCAAACTCATCATCATACTCATCAAACTCATCGTCGTACTCATCAAACTCTTTATCTAAATCGTCCGTATAATCATGCTCGACGATGGCAACGGCCTGCTCCACAAATTCCTCGGGCACATAGATGCGCACCATGCCCAGCCGCCCGACCGTCATGGGAAAAGCGGTATTAGGGCCGATCTCTTCCGTTTGCGCAGGAATATCTTCGGCGTGGAGCCGTCCGATAAGCGCACTTGCTTCTAAGACACCATTAACTTCAGCGACGACCTGCCATATACTTTCACTCATGAGATTCTCCTCTATTGTGAGCGTGTGGGCTGGTCAGCCAAGCAATAAATGCTGACCCGCTTCTTTTCTTGACATTATAACTGAATTTTGCCTTGAGGCTTGACAGGCGTCCCCTGCTTTTTATAATTCTGACACAGTTAAACATGAAAACGCCCTGACCGGGACGAGTAGCGTTTGAGTCTGCGACAGAGAGTGATGACCATCGGCTGAGAGTCATCAGAGCAAAGACAAACGCCAACACCCCCCGCGAGTGGCTAGGTGAACGGCCGTGGCTGAGTATCCTAGTCCGTCTGGCCTCGTTATCGGCCCCAATGAGGATTCATCCGACTGCGCTTGGCGCAATGTGATGAGTCAAAGATTGGGTGGAACCGCGATAACACGCCATCGCCCCAATTTGTGGGCGGTGGCGTTTTTGTTTGGTTTGAGGACGACGTGACAGTCGGTTTTAGTTTACATAAAAAATAGAGGATAAGATAATGCAAAAAATTCCTGTTGGTATTTTGGCCGCGACGGGGGCGGTCGGTCAGCGATTTGTATCGCTGTTGGTTGAGCATCCTTGGTTTGAAATCACGGCCGTGACAGGCTCCCCACGCACGGTCGGGCGACCCTATGGCGAAGGCGTGAACTGGCTTCTAGATGGCGACGTGCCCGAAAAAGTGGCGCGGCTCATCGTGCAACCCACGGAGCCAAATCTGGACGTGCCCATCGTTTTTTCCGCCCTGCCTTCGGACGAGGCGCGTGAACTAGAGCCACAGTTTGCGGCGGCGGGTTACAAAGTGTTGACCAATGCGTCCCCCTTTCGCATGGATCCCTACGTGCCTTTGCTTATCCCCGAGGTGAATGCTGACCATATTCAGCTTATTCCTGACCAGCAAAAGGCGTACGATTGGCCGGGCTGGATTGTGGCTAATGCGAATTGCTCCACCACGAGCATTGTCTTGCCCCTGAATATTTTGCAACAGGCGTATGGTCTGGACACGGCCGTGGTTGTCACCATGCAGGCCATCTCTGGCGCGGGCTATCCGGGCGTGCCTTCGCTGGCGATTATGGACAATGTTATCCCCTACATCGGGGGGGAAGACGGCAAGCTTGAAAGCGAGCCGCGTAAACTGTGCGGCACCTATCAAAACGGGCAAATCGCCCTGGCTGATTTTGTGGTGAGTGCCCAGGCCAACCGCGTGCCCGTGATAGACGGCCATCTGGCCAGTGTCTCGGTCAAGCTCAAGCAGTCAGCCACGGCCGAGCAGGTGATTGATCTCTTCCAAAATTGGCAACCCCCAAGCTGGTATCATGACCTGCCCAGCTCCCCCGAGCGCGTGTTGGTCTATCGCCCCGAAGAAGACCGTCCTCAGCCCCGTCTTGATCGCAACAGCGGCGCGGGTTTGGCTTGGACCGTAGGGCGCGTGCGCTCCTGTCCCGTGAACGACGTGCGTTTCCTATCGATTACCCACAACACCCTGCGCGGCGCGGCCAGCGGCTCGGTGCTAAACGCCGAGCTACTGGTTCAGCAAGGATACATCACTGCGCCAGCTTGAGGTTAGGATTGACGCCCGCATTCGTGAGCGTTTGGTGGGGCAATTAGCCCTAATTTCGACAGGCTCAGCTACCAGAGAGCGAGCCTGTTGAACCCACCCTTAACCGCGTCAGCCTGCCTTTGGAAAAACAGCCAGTTCGTCTTATAATCTTTTGATATTAGACGTGGCCTCTCTCATCTTCACTTGGTTGACAAATTTATTAGGAAATAATCAATGACGGAAGTAAAACGGGTTTTGATTGTAGATGATCATTACGACACGCTTCGTTTCCTGCGCACCATGCTGGAAATGGCGGATGAGCGGTTCAAAGTGACCAGCGTCCTGTCGGGCGAAGAGGCGGGTCTGGAACTGCGCCAACCGTATGACCTGCTCATCACCGATGTCAAGCTCCCCGGGGTGGATGGGATTCAGGTTGCCGAGCGTGCCCGCCGTCTCTCACCCGCGATGCCCGTCATTGTTATGTCTGGCTTTCCTAAAGAGATTATTCGCCTAGAAGAAGCGAGTTTTGATGTCTTCCGCGCCTTTCGCAAGCCGCTCATCGCAGAAGAGATGCTGGAAGCGGTTTATATGGCCGTTTTTGGGGAGCCTCCGCCGCGACCAGAGCCAGAAGTGCCCGAAATTGAAGAAGCTGAGGCGGGAGAGGCATTGATGGCTGAGGGCGGCTTGTCCACGGCCGTGGACAAACAATTCGACATAGACCCTTCCGTTCCCGCCGAAATTCACCGCCGTTTAGACCTTCTGCGTTCCAACACGGGCGCCGAAGAGCTGGTGCTAGCCACCATGAATGGCGACATTTCTGCCGAATCTGGCTTTTTGGGCGCAAGTCTGCCCGCCATTGTGCAGACGATGGCCAATAATTTGCGCGGAAGCTTTGCCCTCGCCGACCTGCTCGGCCATCCCGATGGACATCAATCAATTCAGTACCACACCACCGCCCGCTTTGATTTATACACGGCCAATGTGGGCGAATACCATTTTGTGACCATGTTCTTTGATGCGACCAAGTCGCGGCGGGGTCGGATTGGCACGGTGTGGGTCTTCATCCAGCGGGCCATTAAAGATTTGGAACCGCTGTTGGCGCGTGTCAAAGTTAAAAAAATAGATAAATCAACGGCTGATGCTAAACCTGACGTGGGCAACTCTGTTTCTCAACCACAGTCAGCCGCTAAACCGAAACCGCCAGCCAAAAAAATGCGGGAAACGTTTGTGCGGGCGGCGGCGATTACCCGCGATGCGGAAGAGCGGGCGGCCTCAAAGCCAGCCGCACCGCCTGCTTTTTATGTGCCACCGCCGATGGTTGAGTTAGAGCCGTTGCGGGATGAGGATATGGCGAAATTGGCCGCGCTGGAAGTGTCTGATGATGGCACGGCCGAGGCGTTTTGGGACACGGCCGTGGTTTCGGCTGATGCAGACGAACCCCTAACCAGCGGTGTTACCCTCGAAGAAGCCCTCCGCCAAGGCATCTTGCCCGCCGAAGTGGCTGAAAATTCCCCCCTAGCCCTTCTGCTCGAACAAAATCAAGAGGAAGACCAGCAGGCGGCCAGCCTAGCTGATAATGATCTTGCTCCCGGCCATGATATTCCCCCCGAGCTACTAGCCGAAGCCGACGACCTGAGCGACTTAACGCTCGACCTTGGCCCGCTCGAAGATGGGGACGATTTTGACCTCTCGGGGATGCCCGGCTGGGACGACATGATGACCCCCAGCGACGCAAAGAACAACCTCGAAGAGCTTGGTGACGAAGCTACCGCCCACCCTCGCCAATTGAGCCATGACGACATGGCGAAACTGGCTGACCTAGAAATCAGCGACACGGCGCAAAGCACCGAGGTTGAAGCTTTCTGGAACGCCCTCATGACGGGCAACACGGCCAGCGGCACACGCACCGACGGGCTGACTTTTGAAGGCGCTCTCGAGCAAGGGTTAGAAATAGAGGAGCAGGCCGAATCCAAACGCCCAACTCAGCCTATTCAGGCCAAATTGTCTGACTTGGAAGAAGCGTTGAACGCGGATGATAGCGAGGCGGATTCTTTCTGGGCAGACGTTGTGGCCGATACACCCGAAAACGCCCCTTCGGCAGGCATGACCTTAGAAGAAGCCATTCGCAAAGGGTTGATTCCTTCGGACTTTAGCCGCGATGCGGATTAAACTTGTGGTAACAAAATTATGACAGCCAACCACCGCCCTCTGCGGTGGTTTCTTTTTGCCCATTCTTGTCACGACCAGTAGAGCAACAATCCTTATGCAAGTCAACACCGCTTTAGACAGTTACGTCGTTGTGCCCACGTACAACGAAATGGACAACATTGATGAGCTAATCGAGCAGTTATTGGCTCTGCCTGTTAACCTCGGCGTCATCGTTGTGGACGATAACTCGCCCGATGGCACAGGCCAACTTGCCGATGAATGGGTCGCCCGACGGCCGGGGGAAGTGTACGTGCTTCATCGCCCTGGCAAAATGGGTTTGGGCACGGCCTATATTGCGGGGTTCAAATTTGCGCTTAGCCTGCCCCATGTGCGCCGCATCATGACCATGGATGCTGATTTTTCGCATAATCCCCGCTATATACCTGAAATGATCGCCCTCAGCCGCGAGAAGCATATCGTCATTGGCTCGCGTTATGTGCCGGGGGGCGGCTCGCTCCATTGCACTTGGAAACGCATTATGTTAAGCAAAACGGCCAACTTTGCGGCTAAAACTGCGCTCGGACTAGAGGCGATGGACACCACGGCCGGGTTCCGACTGTATCGGCGCGAAGTGCTAGAATCTATTCCGCTCGACCAGATTTTTTCCAGCGGCTATTCTTTTTTGGTCGAGATGCTGTTTATGTGCCAACGGCGCGGCTGGCAGGTGGGAGAAGTGCCCATTATTTTTGAAGACCGGCGCAAGGGCACGACTAAAATTTCGAGGCAAGAAATTTTCAAGGCACAGTACACCGTCTTGCGCTTGTTTGCGCGTCGTTTACTCGGCCGTGAGCCACGCCGCTTACTCGAAGAAGTGGTCAATTTATGAAAAATGTTTGCTGTAATTTGTGTGGCAGTGATGATTGGCGGGTGCGTTATCCCGCCACATTGCCCACGGATAATCAAGACCAGCCTGACGTGCGGGCTTTTCGCTGTACGAGCGCGGGCTATGGATTTCACGCCCAGATTGTGCAGTGCAATCAATGCGGCTATGTGTATGCCAATCCCGTGTGGGATGATGAGGAGTTGCTAGCCCTGTATGGCGCGGTCGAAGATGAAACGTATGTGGTCGAGCGGCAAGGACGTCGCCTAACGTTTAACAAGCATTTGCAGGATTTTGAGAAGCACACGGGGTCAGGTGCGGGACGCAAAATGTTGGACGTGGGGGCGTATATCGGTGTTTTTGTGGAGGTGGCGCGAGAGGCGGGCTGGGATGCGTATGGCGTGGAGCCTTCGACGTGGGCGGTACAGGAGGCGCAACGGCACAATCTGCCTATTATGCAGGGCACGCTTGACACGCCCGAGGTGGCCGCCATGCGTTTTGATGCGGTGACGATGTGGGATGTGATTGAGCATGTGTCTGACCCGCAGGGGGAGTTGCGTAAGGCGTTTGGGGTGCTGAATTCTGGGGGATATATTGCGGTGCATACGATGGATATCGAAAGCCGGATGGCGAAGCTGATGGGGGAGCGGTGGCCTTGGCTAATGGCGATGCACATTCATTATTTTAGTCAGCAGACGCTGGCGGCGATGCTGGAGAGAGTCGGGTTTGAGGTGCTGTGGTCGGGGGCGCAGGGGCGGTATATTCGGCTGAATTATTTGTCGTCGCGGATTGGTGGGTTTAATGCGACGGCGGGTCGGCTGGCGGAGCGGGCGTTTCGGGGGTTGGGGGTGGCGGAGCGGGCGGTGCCGATTAATTTGGGGGATTTGTTTACGGTGTATGCGCGGAAGCCTTATTAGGTGAAGAAGCATGACAATTAAACAGTTTTTCACTCTGCTGGTGTTTGTCGTGATTTGGACCACGGCCGTGCGTGCGCCTCTCGACCCTGACCTCTGGTGGCATCTCCGCGCTGGGGAAATTATTCTCGAGTCTGGCATTCCTGATCAAGATCCTGGGTTTTCTTTTACTGCGGGGGACAACGATTGGTTCATGCACGAATGGCTGTCTGATTTGCTTATGCACCTTATTTATGCCGTGGGTGGGATATGGGGGCTGGCCTTATTTTTCTCTCTTGTGGTGGTGCTGACCTTTGTCTTGCTTTACAGAGCTTCCGTGGGGCGACCCTATCTTGCGGGGTTTGTACTTATCCTTGGCTATTGGGCCTACCATCCTTTTGTCCATTCCCGACCGCAACTGTTTAATACACTCTTGGCCGCGCTTTTTATCTTTGTGGTGGAAGGGGTTAAAAATCACCGCTTTGACCAAAAATGGCTGTGGGTGATTCCACCTGTGATGTTGGTTTGGGCGAATTTGCACAGTGGTTTTTTGCTGGGATTTGCCGTGTTGGGGGTGTATATCGTGGGGGCGGGATTGCAGTTGGTGTGGCCAGGGCGTGAGGGGCGGGGTTTTACGTGGCCGGAAGTTGGATATTTAGGTGGGGTCACGGCCGTGGGTGGGCTACTTACCCTGCTCAATCCACGTGGTTTTAGCCTCTGGCTCTATCCCTTCGAGACCCTCACTAGCGACGCCATGCGCCTCATGATTGCCGAATGGGGATCACCTAATTTCCACAATCGTATTTTTCTGCCCTTTCTGATTTTGTTCTTTGTGACGATAGTCAGTATGGTGTTGTCAAGACGACTGCCGACATGGACGGATTGGCTTTTTGTGCTGGGAACCGCCTTTGCTGGCTTGCAATCTGTGCGGCATATTCCCATTTTTGTGGTGGTGGTCGTGCCTATTATTGCCCGCCAAATTTTATCCGCTTCAGAGGGGACGAAAGCGTATACGCTTCTGGCGGGACGTGCTTCCTCTGCCCCGCTGACGTCCCTATTATATCGGTTCAATTTTATGCTGGGCATTCTGCTTTGTTTGATGGCCTTGGGTTGGGCGGGGTATGTCCTGTTTAACTATGAGGATTCACTGCGGGAAGTTTATCCGGTGGCGGCGGTGAATTATTTGGAGCGGACGGGTCGCACAGAGGCGCGGATTTTTAACCATTATGGCTGGGGAGGGTATCTGATTGGGCGGGGTGTGCCTGTTTTTATTGATGGTCGGGCTGATTTATATGGGGATGAGTTTATGCGAGTGTATGATGACACGGTCAGGGGGCGGGGGGTGTGGCAACAGACATTGCAAGCGTATGGCATCACGCATGCACTTCTAGATGAAAAGAGTGCGTTGGTGAGTTTGCTGGCGCTTAGCCCAGATTGGCAACTTTTGTATCGAGATGAGTTGGCAGTGATTTACGGCCGTGTGGAGTAGGGGGAATTTGTTGGTAGATGGTCGCCGCGAACCAAAGCCAAACGAGGAGCGTTTGGAAGAGCGGGAGGGGGAGAGTGTTGTGCCATTGCATGATTTGCATGAGGGGAAAGGCTAGGTGGTTGGTGGTTAGGAGAGCAACGAGGATGGTGCGGGCACGGGCTGACAGGTTAGCCCAGTCGGCTAGAGGGAGAAGGAGGCTAACGCCGCTAAGTAAGACATCGTAATGAAAAACATGGGGGTTGAGCAACACGGCCGTGTTCCAGACCAAGCCTAACTGCCAACGTAGGGTGGTGGCTTGGATATGGGGACGAGAGAGCAAATACACGGCCGTGAAAAAGACCAATAAGACCAGCAACCAGCCCCACACATCAGCCCAATTGTAGCGCCGCATTAGTGACAGCAGCGTGTACTGTTCTTCTAGTACATATGAAGTGCCTTCATGAATACGGGTGATGCGGGGCAATAATTGCAGGTAAGCCAGCCATGGCGACCAACCCCAGAGGAACAAACTCAAGCTGGTTAGCAATGCGCCACCGCCGATCATGCCGATGATGATTTGCCAGCGTCGTTGTACAAGCGGCCACCAGGCCAGCGCGGCGAACCAGTTTGGTTTGAAGAGTAAAAGGCTAAGAACGGCTCCTGCAAGTGTGTCACGGCCGTGTAACACGGCCGTGGCCGACATCACCACAATCGTCAAGCTCATAATGCCATTTTGGCCCAGCGCATAGTTGAAAAAAATAGCTGGATACGTGAGCAAGAGCAGAAGCAGAAGCGCATAGGAAACGCGCTTTTCCACTAACTGATGCAAGCCCCACGTTAGCACTAGCACTAGGGTAATATTGATGAGACCCATTATCCCAGCGGCGGTGGTCAGCGGCAAACTGCCTAAGGGTGTGTAAAATAGGGCGGCTACTGGCGGGTAGAAGAAAACCCCTAATTGCTCATAGCGTTCGCTCCAGTAGCCATCCAGCGGTAGCTCGGTATTTGTCAATAGCTGGTAATGAGTGGTGGGGTCATACAGGGTGCTTCCCCACGGCCGTTGTATCGCCGCCTGCCCACCCAGCCACAGGTGGACAAAATCTCCTCCTCGAGCGGCCGCGAAGGGTAAGGACAATAAATAAAGTAAGAAAATGGCAAAAGTGAAAACCCATAAATAACGTGAAATAAAAGAAGAAAGCATTGTCGTTTATGTTCCAATAAGTGGCTTACTAGCAACATGTAAGCATGGTTCCTCAGCCATTTGCTTAACGGGTCACCCATAGGTTAAAGTTGGCGTGACCATCCACAAGTCGTTGTCTTGCAAAACCAGTCGCTCCTATCTAAAGAGAGATGAGCAAATTGATGAATCGTTTAATTTACCGTTCTGGACTAATGCTTTGGTTCATTGTCTTTTTTTCCGTCTTTTTTTTTAGTCGTGCGGCGCAATTAAATAGCTATTTTAGTTTATGGATGGGCATTTTGTGGGGGTGTGTGGGGTTAATCTGGTTGAGTGGATTATGGCAGGAAGGCACTCAGATACAAAATACCCCCCTAGATTGGGGCTTGCTTGCAGTCGTTTGTGCCCTTGTCATTTCTGCCGTGTTTTCTCTAGACCCTTCACGTAGCTGGCGCATGGTTAGCATTTGGCTAGCATGCTTACTTACTTTTTATATGGCGGTCGCTTTTTTCCGAACCAAACAATTAACTCATGAGGCGACTATTGGCCTGTATCTAATCGTGCTGTTTTTGATGGCTATTTTAGCATATTTTACTCTGGTACAGTGGGGGCTAGACTGGTATGCTGTATTTGGGACAGAGTTAGGCATTCCCCGTCCACCTAGAGTGAATAGTAGAGTTAGTCCTAATATTTTGGCTATCTGGTTAAACTTTGGTTTGCTGTTGGGCTGGGGAGTGTGGCAGAGTTATAAACGTCCGTGGTGGGGGTGGCTCCTTTTTCTTTTCTTTTTTCCCTTGCTGTTATTCACTGGCTCGCGTAGCGGCTTCCTTGGTTTTTTTGTGGGGAGCGTCGTTATAGTTGGTGGCAACTGGTGGCGACAGGGACAGAAACATATTACTTTTAAGACGGGGACTCATTTGGCGGGGCTTATGGTGGGTGTCGGGTTGGCAATGGGCTTGGTATTGTTTGTTTTGCGGCCAGAAACGTTCCGAATGAATAGTAATTTTTCCATTTTGTATCGGGGTGAATTTTGGTCTGTAGCTTGGGATATGTGGCTCTCACGGCCGTGGGTTGGGCAAGGGATAGATACATTTGGCACATTTTTTATGTTGAATAATCTGACTGCGCCCCCCGCAACGCCATTTAGAGCGGCGCATAGCTGGTGGATGAGTTTGCTTGGTGAAGCGGGATTGTTTGGTATCGGGGCGGCACTGGCCTGTTGGGTGTTGTTGGGCTGGTGGCTGTGGCGACATCGTGCATCACATTATTGGACTCCCACGGCCGTGGGGACTTTAGCCGCATTAGCCGCCTTTACCGTGCATACCACCTTCGATACTCCCGAACATCTCGTCTTCTTTTTTGCCGCCATTTGGATGGCTATCCTTATCACGGTTCTTAACCCCACGCCAGAACGACATACTCAAACTCGGCCATGGCGTACAAGCTGGACGATTCTCCTTTGGACTGCCATTCTCTTTGCTGGCATATGGGTCTATCCCGCCACCCAAAAATATGAACAAGGTGTCGCCGCCGTTAAGGTCCAGGACTGGGCGGCCGCCGCCAATCATTTTGCCGCCGCGCAGGCGCACACTTTTTACACGGATACGAGTATTGCGCTTGCCGAAGCACTTACTCTAGGTAGATTGTCAATGGAAAATCCAACTTATCTGCCTGCCGCCATTACCACCTATGAACAGGTAATCACGCATGAGCCAGGATGGCCTAGCAATTATGCCAATTTGGCCGCACTATACTGGCAATTTGGGGAGACGCAAACCGCAATCACACTCTTAGAGCAAGCACATGCGATCTCGACCAATGTCTCCATTTATCCCCTTCAATTAGGCTTGTGGTATGAATCATTAGACGAAAGCAGGGTTGCCACAGACCATTACCAACAGGTAGCAATATTGCCCAACGTGTGGGCTTCTGCGCCATTCTGGCAAACCACACCCATTCGCCAGTCACGTGCTCCAGCCGTTGAGCTAGACTCCGCATGGTTGGCACTTATCCAGCAAGATTGGGAATCCGCCAATCGCCTCTACCGTGAACGTTTACAAGTAAACCAACGTGATGGGGAAGCGTATATGGGTTTGGGGATTGAGCAATTATTTATCGGTAATAATGATGAGGCGACGCGCTTGTTGAACCGTGCCAAATTACTCGGGCAAAATAATGCCGACCTCTGGTTAGCGGCACAAGCCGACCCCACCTTAGCTTTTTTAGATACCTATCGCTATCATAGCACTTTTGGCCTCGGGCAAGAAGAAACTCATATCTATCCCATTTTGCTTCTAAATCGCCGTGCCCTACCCTATGACTTGCTTCCTCAATTGCACTGCCTTTCGTTAGATGAATCCACTAGTCAGCATTTAAGACTATTAAATATGTGGTCGGCTGTTGATTCTCCACTTCCTAAAATATTATTTGCATCGGCTACTAAAGGCATAGTTCCTTGTACACCACTTGATTAAGACTTGCTCACTTTCTAATCTCACCTCCTAGTTTATTGTAAGCAAAATCTGACCCATATCCTTAATGAACCAGACACCTATTCAGCGCTCCAGCATACCCTTCCTTTGGTTGAGCATATCGATATTCTTTGTATTATCTGGTGCGTTATTCCAAGGTATTAATCCGTATGATTATTGGTGGTATGTCCGCGTGGGGCAAGAGATTTTTCAACAAGGATACATTCATACCGTAGAAACATTTAGCTATACCCAAGCAGGACAACCTGTGGTGTACCATTCTTGGTTAGCGGCCGTTATGTTTGCTTTGGTTTACGAGATGGGTAGCCTTATAGCGACATTATTATTGCGTGGTCTGTTAGTAACCATTTTTTACGTTGCTATCTGGTTTGCTTGCCGTGAAGCGGGTTTGGCTTCGCCCGTCGCTTCCTTTTTGTTGATTTTATCTGCTTTAGCTGGGCTCAATAATTGGGGAATGCGTCCGCAACTATTTGCGTACCCTTTATTTGGTCTCATGCTATTTATTTTGTGGCGTTGGTATCAGGGTAATCATCGTGGGATTTGGTTGCTTCCTGCCTTGATGCTCATTTGGGTAAACGTACATGGGTCGTTTGTCTTGGGATTTTTACTGGTTGGCGCGGCTTTTGTGGGGGGGCCAGGTGACCGCAAAGTGTTGTTTTGGTCACTGGTCGGTATGTCTGTGGCGTCATTGATAAATCCGCGTGGCTGGGGTGCATGGAGCTATGTATTGACTTTGCTAACAGATAATTCCAGCCAGCAATTTAGCACAGAATGGCGGCCGCCTACAAATGCTACTTGGATAGAAAGCATCTTTTTTATGTGGTTGCTTTTCTTTCCTTTACTGCTTGCGCTGTCACCACAAAAGTTAACGCCTACTCATTGGCTCTGGTTTTTGGGCTACGGTTGGTTGGCCTTGAGTGGCGTACGTTATGTTATCTGGTTTATGGCTGTTTTAGTCACGCTTACGGCTTACTTGTTGGCGCCACTGGTTAATTCTTACTTCAATAAACCTGTGGCCGTTGTTCGCTCTAAGTTAAATGGGGTGATTATTGTTTTGCTTTTGGTCTTGCCGTTGTTGATGCTCCCTGGAGTCCGTCATCTTTTTTGGGCAGAGGCTCCCCCCGCATTGGCGGAGAATACTCCCGTCGTCGCTTCACAATGGCTGGCGGAGCGGGCAGATGAATTGCCCGGGCCACTTTGGGCTGATTTGGCTTTTGCTAGTTATCATGTCTTTGCCTTACCAGCCTACCCTGTCTGGATTGATACGCGCTTTGAGGTGTACCCTACCGAGCATTGGGAGATGTATTTAGACCTAAACACGGCCGTGCCCAATTGGTCTAAGCTATTAGATGAAGAAGGCATCAATTTGTTAATGCTTGACCCAGATAAACAATCTCGTCTTATACAAGCCATTGAGGAACAGCATCCAGCTCAGTGGGGGCTTTGTTATCAAGATGAGTTTGCTTCTTTATATGTGCGCCTAAAAGAAGGACATCTTCCTTTAGTATGCCAAACAGTTCCCTTTGTGGAATAACATTCTTTTTAGGCGTTTCTGTAACTGTGCAAACATGTCTCAAGTTGTCCAACGCGACCGCTTAATGCTATACTGAAATAGAGACGATCCTCGTTTCAGGTCAAATTGTTACCAAGGAGATAGCATGACCCAGCCTCAACTCTCAGTACTCATCGTAGACGACCATCCCGTCTTTCGGCAGGGTATCCAAGACGTTATCGAAACAGACCCGACGATTCAAGTGATTGGGCAAGCCGCTGATGGTGAAATCGCCATTGAAAAAGCCCTTCAACTCAAACCAGACGTGATCCTGATGGACATTAACCTGCCCACTATCAACGGTCTACAAGTCACCCGCAAAATCAAATCCCAAATGTCGGAAGTCAAAGTCGTCGTTCTGACTGGCTATGATGATGCTGAACAAGTATTTCACGCCCTGCGTGCTGGGGCCTCCGCCTATTGCCCCAAAGACGTCATGCCCGAAGCCCTCATTCGCACCATTCACGATGTCTCCAACGGCTATTATGTGGTCGGTGAACAAACCATGACCCATGAAGAAATTATCCAGTGGATAGAAGACAAAGTGGGTCGTTTAGGTGGCAGTCATGCCGTGGATGCTGACGATATGTTTGTGCCGCTTTCCCCACGTGAAATGGAAATTTTGGAACATGTCACCAGTGGCTTGAGCAACAAAGAAATCGCCTACAAACTCGGAATTAGTCATCAGACGGTCAAGAACCACATGACCGCTATCTTACGCAAATTGCGGGTAGATGATCGCACTCAAGCGGCCGTGTATGCTCTGCGGCGTGGATGGGTTCGCCTGGAAGATACTGGTTAACATTCGCATTACCCTTTTTGCTACTTTTTTCGCTCGGAGAATTAGACCCTATGGCTGACCAAGAAGATGTTTCGCTAGCCGACTTCCTTGAAGAAGTTTACGAGCAAAACGGACAAGCCCAGCGTGAATTGAAAGAAATTGACGTGTTGATTAAGCAGAGTGAGGCTGAAGTGGAGCGTCTCGCTCAGCGTAATGCCCAAATCACAACTTATGTAAGCCAGATTCGTCTGGACACGGCTCCGCGTGAAGACATCAAAGAAGGGTATGAAAATATGCTCAATACCCAGCAGAGACTCTTCACCATGCGCGGTCAGCTCGAAAAACTTCAGAGTGACCGCCGTAACTTGGTACGGCTGATTGATGTACAGAGCGAATTACTCGAATTCACCTCGGGTATTGGTTCACTGACAGCTTCTAGAAATGCCAAAACCGCCGCGTCCAGTCAATCTACGGTCGTACGTGTCATCCAAACGGAAGAATCTGCGCGGCAAAGCCTCGTACGCAAAATGCACGATGGCCCAGCTTCCTCCCTCAGCAACTTTATTTTACAGGCTGAGATTTGCGAGCGTCTGTTCGACAGTGATCCAGAACAAGCTCGTTCCGAACTACATTCGCTTAAAAGTGCGGCCGCCTCTACCTTCGGCAAAGTCAAAGATTTTATTTTTGATTTGCGCCCTATGATGTTGGATGATTTGGGCGTCATTCCCACGCTTCGCTCTTACATCAATTCGTTTGAAGATAAGAGTGGCATTCCCGTTTCGTTTGGCGTGACAGGTATTGAGCGGCGTATCCCTGACCACATCGAGGTGACGATTTTTCGGGCGGTACAGGAGTTGTTGAATAATGCGCGTTCCCACGGCCGTGCTACCAAAATCTCTGTGCAAATAGATATGGCTCCCAATCAAGTGACTATCAGCGTTGATGATAACGGCACAGGCTTCAATCCCAACGAATATCTGCAAGAAGACAACAGTGCCCATCGCCGTACCATTGGCCTCCCCACCCTGAAAGAGCGCATCGAGATGCTTGGTGGCGAACTCAATCTACAGAGTGGCATTGGCAGTGGCACCCAAGCCGAATTCGTCATTCCTGTCGCGGAAGAAACCTTTGTCATGAACTAAATTGCTTGATTTGCCTGTGTGTAAACTACCTTACAAAAAAGAAAGGACTTTTTTCCCATGTTTTGGGGCTTGCGTCCTTCCCCTGTTTTCTGTTATAAATAAGGCATAGTTATTTACTGATATCCAACTTACTCAATATATAAGGAGATTTAAAAATGTTGTACTTACCCCGTGAAGATGGTCAAGGTTTGGTTGAATACGCTTTGATTTTGGTACTCGTTTCTGTTGCTGTTATTGCTATCATGATTTTCCTTGGTGGCGCAGTTGGTGACGTATTCCAAGATGTTGGCGATACTTTAGAGAGCCGATAGAAACCACTTGGTTTAGCTTGTAAGTTCAAGGACTTCAGCATTGCTGGAGTCCTTTTTTGTTGCCCAAAAATGGGTTGGCTATGTTGTGATATGTATCTTTTTTTAGTAAGCTTGTTGTAGCTACCAACAATCCTATTGCCCAAACGTTTTTTTATAGACGTCTATAAATATCCAAAACTAGTCTTGCTGAAAGATTGATGCAGGGGTGCAGAGAAAAAGGAACTTCTCAAAATACCCCTCGGCGTTCTCCGTGATCAATCTTCCCCAACAGGTTCAAGACTGTCCTGTGAGTTGTTATCTCGGCTGTAGGTTTGCTCTCAAACTGGGTGGGGCATTCTCATTCTTTCTATAGTACTGGAAAGCTAAAAATCTTGACTTTACATCCAACTAGAGTATGATGAAGTTGGGAATGTGTAAACATAACATATTGTGTTAAACTACCTCCTAGTTTAGAAACCCTCCACCACCAAGGTAAACATGGCCGATAAAATCCGTATCCTAATCGTTGACGACCTCCCGGAAACGCGCGAGAACGTACGAAAATTATTGCAGTTTGAGCCAGACGTTGAAGTTGTCGCTCAGGCGGGGGATGGCCATCAGGCAGTCCAATTAGCTGAAAAACATGAACCAGATGTTGTCTTGATGGACATTAATATGCCCGGTCAAGATGGCATTAGTGCCAGCCAGCAAATAACACGCTCCGTGCCTTCGGCACAGATTATTATTATGTCGGTTCAAAGTGAGGCTGACTATTTGCGTCGGGCTATGCTGGCGGGAGCGCGTGACTTCCTCATGAAGCCGTTCTCGGGCGATGAGCTAATGGCGGCTATTCGCCGTGTTTATGAAACACGGCCGGCTATCGCTCCCGTTATGGCACAGTCAAGCGGTTCGGGAGGCACGGCCGTGGGGGGGAATGCCGATGATACTGGCGGACACATTCTCACTGTTTACAGCCCCAAAGGTGGCTGTGGCTGTACAACTATCGCCATCAACCTTGCCGTAGCCCTTGCTCAGCGCGGTCACAAAACAGCCCTCGTAGATGCTAGCCTGCAATTCGGTGATATCGCCGTTACCCTAAATCTGCGCCCCACCACAACTATTGTTGACCTAATCGACCGCATCTCTGAGCTAGATGCTGACTTGATAAGTAGCGTTATGCTTGAACATTCGTCTGGCCTCAAAGTACTCCTTGCGCCCGCCCGACCAGAAATGGCTGATTTAGTGACCGCCGAACATATGGAAAGCCTTCTGCGGCGGCTTGGACAAATTTTCGACTATGTAATCGTGGACACACCATCAGGCCTAAATGATGTTACGCTTTCTGCACTTGATATCGCTGATAAAATTATCCTTGTTACTCAGCAATCATTATCAAGCTTGACCAATACACGCCGTTTCTTCGATTTAATGGACGAACTCCATTACGATATTGATAAAACGATGCTGGTCGTCAATCGCTCCTCCGACAAACTCGGTATTTCGGTCAAAGATGTCTCTAACGCCTTGAAGCGCAATGTCGTGGTTGCTATTCAAGCTGACGATGTGACCGTTATTGGGGCGGCTGACCGGGCCCAACCTTTAGTGTCCTCCACGCGTGGTAAACGAGACGTTTTCCGCACCTCGTTTATCAAATTGACCACATCTGTCGAAGATGCTTTTGGTGATAGTATGGCTGGAGATATGGCATCATCAAATAATGGGTCAGTTGGTACGCACAAGAAAAAAGGATTCTTTGCACGTCTGTTCAATCGTTAATGTAAGCGTTCAGACTCATCAGAGACCTGACAGGTTTTCGGCCTCATGCGTTTCCAGTTGAACCGAGAAAAAATCTACTAGGTCTGAACTTTTAAGGATTTTTTCGATAGATTGAACAGTTATCCGTTGATATAGCGCAGGCTAAAAATGTTCAAGATGTTCCTAGGCTAGTTATTGTTGTGGAGGTAGGTCGTGTCACTATTGAAAAGAATTGAGCGAAAGCAAGAGCGGACAGAGCAACAGCCGTCAAAGCTTCAAGACTTGCGGGTCAAACGCACTGCGCCAACTTCAGGCAACAGCCGTGATGCCTATGTAGATTTGAAAACCCGTATCCAACAGCGTCTTATCGCTGAGATGGATCCCAATACGGATGTCACCAAAACAGCAGAGGTGCGCGCCACGATTCAAGAATTATTTGAGACGATGTTGGCCGAAGAGCAAATTGTGCTGACACGATCTGAAAAAGCGAAGCTGTTTGACCAAATTGTGGCCGAAATTTTGGGCTTTGGCCCCATTGAGCAATTCCTCAAAGCGGGTGACATTGGTGAAATCATGGTCAATGGCCCCAAGCACGTCTTTATTGAAAGTGGGGGTAAGCTTGTTCGTGCCAATGTGCAATTTGAAGACAACGACCATGTGTTACGTATCATTGACCGCATCGTTGCCCCCCTTGGCCGTCGCATTGATGAAAGCTCACCGACTGTAGACGCCCGTCTGCCAGATGGTTCCCGTGTTAATGCTGTTATCCCACCTATTGCGCTTAATGGCCCAACGCTAACTATTCGTGTTTTTTCTAAAAACCCGTTGACAATGGATAATCTGTTGCAATGGGGGACGCTCACACCAGAAGCGGCGGAATTTTTGCGAGCAGTTGTGATTTCCAAGAACAATATTTTGGTTTCAGGAGGTACGGGTTCTGGCAAAACAACTTTGCTCAATATTTTATCCAGCTACATTCCTGAAGGGGAGCGCATTATCACGATTGAAAACGCGGCTGAACTTCAGCTAGGTCAAGAGCATGTGGTCACTTTGGAGTCTCGCCCGCCTAATGTGGAAGGGCGTGGGGAAATCACGATTCAAGATTTAGTTATCAACTCTCTGCGTATGCGACCTGATCGCATTGTGGTCGGCGAGTGTCGTGGTGGCGAAACGTTGGACATGTTGCAGGCGATGAATACAGGTCATGACGGTAGTTTGACCACGGCACATGCTAACAATCCTCGGGATGCTTTGGCTCGTGTAGAAACGATGTGTATGATGTCGGGGATGGAGTTGCCTTTGCGGGCTATTCGTGAACAGGTGGCCGCCGCCATTGATTTTATTATTCAGCAACAGCGTATGCGTGATGGCACACGGAAAGTTACTTCCATTACTGAACTGCAAGGTATGGAAGGTGACGTAATCACGATGTCTGAGATTTTTCGTTTTGAGCAAACTGGTATGGAAAATGGCAAAATTATTGGTCGTTTGCGGCCAACTGGTTTGCGGCCCAAATGTATGGATAAGATTCAGGAAGCTGGGATTATGCTACCGCCAGCAATTTTTGGTATTGGTGCTCGTGGTGGTCGCCGTTAAAAAGTGCAGGGGCGCAGGTTACGTGTCTGTCTTGTATGAGGTTATGTCCCCTGGGGCAATGGAGGTTCAGGCTTGGATACAACAACTCTAATCTTTATTGGTATTGCTGGCGTGGGCATGTTGGTTGTGCTGGGGGCGGTAGCAGCGTTGGTTGCGGGTAGCGGCAATCGCGTGAATGTTGACGAGCGTCTGGAGCAGTTTTCAGGGGCGCAAGACTGGAACTCGTCAGAAACTGAGGAAGATACTGCCTCTGAAAGGCGAACAATGGCTGACCAGCTTGATAAAGCGATCGGTAGCCGTGGGTTTGGTTTCTTTGGCCGTATTCGCGAACGCCTAGCGCGGGCTGATATGAAGTTGCGTGTTACTGAGTACATTGCTTTGGTAGTGATGTTGGCTCTCGTGGTGGGTTTGGTTGGTTATTTTGTGTTAGGGAGCTTGTTTGCGGCTGTTGTGGGGGGTCTTGTAGCGGCACAAATTCCACGCATTTATGCAAGCACGGCCGCGAAAAAACGATTGCAAACTTTTGATAATCAGTTGGGTGATTCGCTGAATTTGTGGGTAAATGCTTTGCGCTCGGGCTTTAGTGTGATGCAGGGTATGGAAGCGATTGCGGCTGAGTTACCGCCGCCTATTTCAAAAGAATTTGAGCGTATCATTCAGGAAATTCGGTTGGGCATGAGTATGGAAGCGGCTTTGGCTAATTCGTTACGCCGTGTACCCAGTGAAGATTACGACTTGATTATCACGGCCGTGAATATTCAGCGCGAAGTTGGTGGTAACTTGGCCGAAATTCTAGATATTATCAGCTTCACGATTCGTGAACGCGTGCGTATTAAGGGTGAAATTCGGACCCTAACCGCTCAGGGTCGTGCTTCAGGTACGATTATCACGATTTTACCTCTTGGCTTGTCTGGGGTACTCTATCTTATCAATCCAGAATACATTAGTGAACTCGTTGTTAATGAGCCACCTTATGTGATTGAGGGCTTGTTGCCCTGTGGTTGGTTGGTGGTGGGCGGCGCATTGTTGATGATTGCGCTGGGTGGTTTTGCTATACAAAAAATTGTTGATATTGAAGTTTAATCGTCTCAATATTTGAGCGAGGTGGATTCTTATGAATACGACCATTTTGTTGTTAGTTGGCCTCGTTTTCTTTGGCGTTATTCTTGTCGTTGGCAGTGTAGTGCTCCTGCGCCGTTCCGAAGGGGATGCTTTAGCTGATCGCCTTAATGAGTATGCCGCGCGAGAAGAAATTGCCAG
>JBGTIZ010000207.1:0-2233 GCA_041745395.1 Promineifilaceae bacterium (SeqCode)
TTCACCAACCTGACACACGACCCCATCCATTTGTTAGCCAGTTGTCACCCAATTCGACCCGAACCACGTTAACATATTGGACGGTGCAGAGGTAAGGAAGTACAAAACAACAAGTGTGAAGTGAGAAGCCAAAAGTGAGAAGTAGGATGCCAGACCCACTTCGCCCTTCGCACCTCGCACCCCATCCTAAACGCACAACCCCTTTACTCATTGTTCATTACTCATTACCCTAGGAGGTATTGATGAAAGATTCGCTCCCCCCCGATTTACACGGCCGTATCCAAGATGACCACAACTGGTTTGAACGCCTTGGGCGCAAAATCCCTGGCTTTCGTGGCTATCTCGAAGAGCGCGACCGCCGCCAAGCGGACAAACTGCTCCGGCAGACCATTTCCGCCCGCTTGGAACAAGCGCGGCTCGACCTGTCCAACACTCATCAAGAGCTAAGTAGCGACATTATCAAAGCGATTACCCACGCCGAGCCAATCGGCCGCATTGATAATAATTTGATGGGTCTTATTGGCAAAATCAAGGATGCTCCCCAAGGGTATGCTGGTTTTTTCAGTGCCATCAAAATAGATAGCGAAACGCTTGACCAGATTTATCAATTCGATGAAGGGTTGGTTTTGCAAGCTGATTTTATTGCTACCAGCGTTTCTGCCTTAGAAAAAGCGGTGCGGGATGATGGCGACATCAAAGACGCAATTCGCACCTTAGACACGGCCGTGAAAGACGCCAACACCCAATTCAATGGCCGCCACGAAGTAATGCTAGGCTTGGCCTAGTTTTTTAGTCGGTCACAGCCCCCCGAACACCGAACAATCAACACAAAGAGGTTATACATGGCACGCATAATGGATCGTATTATGGTAGAAAGCTGGGGACGGGACGAAATCGTCCAGAAAGTGCCCCAGGGTGGGCCAGGCGACATCCGCCTCGGCTCCAACTGTATTGTTAACCCCGGTGAAACGGCCGTGTTTGTGCGCGGCGGCGAAGCCCTCGGCACCTTTGGCCCCGGCCGCCACATCATCGAAACCGCCAACCTACCCCTCCTAGACTCCCTCGTCAAGGGCGTTTTTGGCGGCAAAAACATCTTCACCGCCGACGTTTACTTCGTCAAAACCACCGACATGACCATGAAATGGGGCACCGCGAACCCCATCGTCATCGAACACCCCACCCGGATGCCCGGCGCCTCCGCCATTATCGGCAACGGCACTTACGTCATCAAAGTCAAAGACCCGTGGCGTTTCCTCAACGCCATGGATGCCTTCCGCGACAGCATCCGCACCCCCCAGCTCAAAGACCGCCTCGACCCCATGGTCGGCGTGATGATGCAGGACAAGCTGAGCGAACTTGCCATCGCCAAAGAGCTAGGCCCAGCCCAGCTTCAATCCTTCTCCAAAGACCTCAACGACCTGCTCGCTGGTCTGCTCCAGTCCGAATTTGACGCGCTGGGCATGGTCCTGGTCGATTACAACATCCGCATCAACCTGCACCCCAACTCGCTCGACGTCGTTACCCGCATGGGGTATGGCACCAGCTTTGTGCAAGTGCAACAGGCGGACGCTCTACGCGCCGCCGCCGACCAGCCTGGTGGTGCCGAAAACATCGCTGGCATCGGCATGGGCATGATGGGTATGGGCGCTATGCAACAACAGCAGATGATGAATCAGCAGATGATGCAAAACATGCAGGGTCAGCAAGCCCCGCCTGCTTCGACGCCTGCCCCTACTGGTGGCAACGCGGGTAGTGCCGCCATTCCCGACGTGATGAACGTCGCGCAAGCGGCGGAATTTTTGCAGGTAGCCGTTGAGGACGTGATAGAAGCGATTCAGTCAGGCGACCTGAAGGCGCGGAAAATCGGCTCCCAATATCGCATCAGCAAAGTAAATATGGAAGAATTTCTGAGTGGGTAGGAAAAGAAGGACGAAGTAAGAGGGCAGAAAGCAGAAAAATAAAGCGGGAGGCCTCATTGAGGCTTCCCGCTTTTTGCTGTTACCGTAAAAACGTGTGTGTATCCAGTAGATAGAGCATTGTAGGCCTACCCAGTCAGCAGAATGTCATCTTCAGGAAACCAAAAATCATCCCCTAAATAATCGTCAAAATCATCAGCTATATAAGCCACACACCCGCGCCCCAACCCCGGAGTACGTTTGGCGGGAGCCTGTTTGGGTTGCCCCTGTTGTTCTTGGTACAGCAGAAAATCCACAAAGGTTTGTACCTCGGACAG
>JBGTIZ010000208.1:0-12093 GCA_041745395.1 Promineifilaceae bacterium (SeqCode)
CCCAGCAGTTAAGCCCGCTAGCGCCGATGGTACTTGGAGGGCGACTTCCTGGGAGAGTAGGTCATTGCCAACGAAACCTTTTTTTTGTTGTTTGGTGGGGGTGCTGTTTTGATATGTTTGTATGATTGATTGATTGATTGATTGATTGAAAAAGCGCGGACGTTTCTCTGAGTAGGGAGACGCTCGCGCTTTTTTTTGTTGATGGGATTTAGGCATATGTTTGTGAAATGCTGATTGTTTTTGGAGTAGGTTCAAGCTAGGATGGGCAAATGTTTCGAGAATATGTAGACCTCTTAAAGAATAATCGTAATTACCGTTATTTGTGGCTGGGATATTTGGTCAGCCAGATTGGGGATTGGTTTAATTTGCTGGCTTCGGCGGCGTTGATTGCGGGGTTGACGAATACAGGAACGGCTCTGAGCTATCTGTTTTTGGCGCGATTTTTGCCGCAGTTTTTGTTTAGTCCTTTTGCGGGGGTACTGGCGGATAGGTATGACCGACGATGGGTGATGATTGTGTCGGATGTATTGCGGGGGGTGACGGTGTTGGGGTTTTTGCTGGTGAGGGAACCAAGCCAAGTGTGGCTGTTTTATGTGTTGACGGTGGTGCAGTTTATGCTGAGTGCGTTGTTTGTGCCAGCACGCACGGCCGTGTTGGCCAACATTGTTCGTCCGCAGGAGTTGGTTACGGCTAATGCTCTGGATAGTTTAACATGGAGCAGTATGTTGGCTTTTGGGGCGTTACTGGGGGGCTTGGCGACAGCGGTGTTTGGTATCAGTACGGCGTATGTTGTTAACTTTTTTACGTTTTTGCTCTCCGCTTTTTTTATTGCCCAGATGGTTTTGCCCCAGAGTGTGCGGGTGCGGCAACGGCGGACTTGGCGACAGACGTGGACGGAGATGGCTGGGGGATGGCATTATCTGCGTGGTGAACCTGTGTTGTTGGGGCTGACCTTGGTCAAGGCGGGAGGCTCGTTGGTGTGGGGGGCGATTAATGTGTTAGAAATTAATTATGCGGAGCAGATTTTTCCGATGAGTTTGGTGTGGGGCAACACGGCCGTGGAAAATAGCGGTACCCTCACCCTCACGATTATCTACACGGTCAGCGGTTTGGGAACTGGCTTGGGACCCATTTTTATGCGCCACTGGTTGGGGGATAGCGTGGCGCGTCTATTGACGGGTATTACAGTGGGCTTTGGTCTGTTGACAGTGGGTTTGCTGGGGTTGGGTTTGGCACCGACGCTGTTGGTTTTTACTTTGTTTACGGTGGTGCGTACCGTGGGTACGTGGGTGTTGTGGGTTTTTTCGGCCGCCTTGCTCCAGATGGTTGTGCCGGACCAGGTACGCGGCCGTGTCTTTGCTTTTGAGTTTGCCATCTTGACGCTCACGCAATCTATCTCGATTTATTGGGCAGGCTTTGCCCAAGATACGCTTGGCTGGTCGGTGCCGACGGTCACGCTGTCGATGTTTGCGCTTAGCATTGTGGTATTGGGGGGGTGGCTTTTGTTTTATAGTCATATACGCACACGGCCGTTGTTGAAAGGTGACGTGCGTGCTGAATGAAATAGATCTGGCAGATTTCGTGAGATTTTACGGGTGTGGAGCCAGCCTAGCCGACCCCAGACAATAAAACAGGCTCTCCACCGTGTCTAACACGGTGAAGAGCCTGCACAAACAAATCAAATCATTTAGGGTGCCGAAGCCGTTAGCAAACTCCCATGGACGGGTCAAATTTTACTTTGACCCGTCCTGTTTGATATATGCTTACGGCCGGGCAACCAGCGGTAAGTAAGTTGTAAACGTGGGTGGCGTGACTGTCTCCACCACCACGGTCACGGTCACGCTGTCGCTGATGCCTAGCGGGGTGTGGTTGGGCGTGTGTAGCTCGGTCGTGATGACGTATTCACCTTCGCCCAAGCTCAACATCGTTTCGTACCCCATCACTGGTCCTTGGTCTACTCCATTGAGGAACAGGTGCCAATGACCATCATCAGGAATGGTGAAATTGGTCGTGCTGATGGTGACAGGAATAGATACGGCCGTGGTTCCCATTGTCAGCGTAAACGTCGCCCCATCCTCAGGCGTCACAATCTCGATTGTCGCCATGGGGGGCACTTCCTGCGACAGATCCAAGCCCACAATCACGGGATCATGGTCAGACGAGCGGAACGGTCCAGGGCCAAACCACTCATTAATCTGCCCCGCTGTCTTGAATTCGGTGTTGTAATCAAACACCCGTGGCTCATCCGCATTGATATGCCACGCCGTTGCCCCAGTTACAAAGGGCATCATGCTTGCATTTGCCAGCGCGTGATCCAGATGACCAAACTGCCCATTAAACGCATAGGAGTACGCTTGGTCGCCATAAAACTCGCGGAGCAAGTCCGTGTAACCATCGTTGACCAAGACCATAATCGGGTCTTCCATCGCATAAGCATTGATGTCACCGATAATCAGGAAGCGATCTGTGCCGCTACCAGTGGGGTCAGTCGCCAAGAAATCTACCAACGCCGCCGCCGCATTCGTGCGGGTCACATTGCAGTTCCCCTGACCATCACCCAAGTCAGGATCGCTCACATCTTCACAGCCTGACCCTTTCGATTTGAGGTGATTGACGGCGACCGTGAACTGCTCGCCACTGCTGTTCTCCTCAAAGGTTTGCACCAGTACGGGACGGTTTTTGCTATCCAAGAAGCGAGCGTCAACCGAGCCGTCCAAAATAGCGAAGTCACCCACAGGTGTGACCGTGGCGGGTTGGTAAATAAACGCCTGCTTAATCGCATCCGTGCCAATCGTGCCTGTCTCGATGCGGGCATACGTGCCCGCGCCAGCCACATCGTTCAGACCAGCGATCAAATCAATCACGGCGTCATCATTGACGTTGTTCTCGATTTCAATCAGGCCAACTACGTCTGCATCCATCGCCAGAATGGCGTTGAGGATTTTAATACGTTGCCGTTCTAGCTCAAACGCACTGTTTGCCCCACGACAACCCATATTTTGGGAGGGGCCACAGATAGCTGAGCCTGTGTCCAGTGTCGTAAAGTAGTTCAGCACGTTAAAGCTGGCTACTTTGAGCGTGCCGCTGATTTCGTCCATCATTTCGGGACGCACATCCGCGTCTACAAAATCAACGATGCCCACGGGCTGGATGCGGTAGCTGTTGGCGCGATAATCTAGCACACCCGTGAGTTGGGGAACCGTCGCCCCTGCCCGCAGGGTGTTGGTATAGGTCAGACCCGGGTCGGGGTAAATAACCGTGGCTGGATTTTGGATATTTAGACCATCATCCAAAACAATCCGACTGCGATTGTTCAAATCTTGTAGAGCCAAGGCGGGCGCACCGGGGGCGACCACGTTGGTGGGGTTCCACAGCCGGTCATTGGCCGAGAGATGCACTTCACCAAAGCGGCCAAGATTGAAATGCTCGGTGACGTATAGCTCATGGGTGAAGGAGAGCAACATCCCTTCGACCGCTTCCCAGTCCATCATGTCGTCCACCGGTAGGGTCATCGCGGCTGGCGTCACCATATAACCCGTGTCACACACCTCGACATGGGTCACATTGCCAAGCTGGGTCAGGCTGTTGAACTCGGTGGCTGTGCCGCGCACACGAACTAGGTCGCCTTGGTTGACGGGCACGCCAAAGGTATTGTCAAAAATGAAGAGACCTTCAGACGTTAAGGGGTTACCGTCTACGCGGTCGTCCCGTTCCTGCAAGAAGAAGCCACGGAACTGGCCGGTTGCTTGATAAGAGCCAACCACAACTGCTTCCACCACAACCGTTGTGCCTAAGATGGGGGTGGTTAGGCCATTACCTTGCACAAAGTGGATGGGGGTCGCTGGGTCAGTACAGGCACCAAAGAGAGGCGCGTCACCCACGGTGAAGCTGAAGGTGTAATCGTTCAGCATATTAACCATCTCCCCGTTGCTTACTTCGTCGGCTAGGACGGTCACGGCACAGATGTCACCGTTGACAAAGGGGGCGGAGGGGGTCAGGGTGTAGCTATTGCTGGGGCCAGTGGGTGAACTGGTGGCGGCGATTGGGCCGCTTTGGCTACATAAGATGTCGAACCACTCGGCCGTGACGCTGACTGACTCGCTAAAGCTAACGGTAATGACCGTATCGGTCAGGACATTGGTCGCGCCGTTGTTGGGGTCAGTGTCGATGACGACAGGCGCGTCCATAAAGAGCGTCAGGTCGCTCAGGCTACGCGGCTTCACTTGGAAGGTGGATTGGAACTGGGTGCTGAAGCCAACCACGCCCAGCATGTCCCCCTCTGCTAAGCCAAGGTCACAAACGTTGATGCCTGTGGCGGATTCGATGCGCAAGGTGGTGGGGCCACTGCCGTCGTCAATGGTGACGTTGTAGGCAGAGCCGCAGGAGGCGGGGAGGTTGCTCAATTCCCCTTCGAGACTGATGAGCCACCCTTCGCTATCGCCAGCGGCGACTTGGCCGGTGGTGTAGCTGATGGGGGCGGGCGGTGTACCCGCCGAGACCACATCGAAGTAAATGGGGTTGGTCATCTGCTCTTGGTTGTTGAATGCGCCACGAGTGGCAATCATGCGCACGGTGTCGCCCATAGAGATGGGGGGATTGGCGATAAAGAAGGCGGCGATACCACCGCTGGCGTCTTGGATGACCCATTCGGGGGCGTTGTTCCAAGTGCTGTTGGGGGCAGTGACGGTGCCTTCGAGGGCGAAGATTTCGCCGTTGCTACCGGCGCGGGCGTCGGCGATGGGCACGGCCGCGAATTCAACCGTTATCACCCCTGTCTGGTTAATATCAAAAGGAATTCCATTCAGACTGGCATACGTCCAGTCGGCATGAGGGTTGCCCATGCCCCAGTTAGCGTCATACCGCGTTGTGTAGGAGTAGACGCCTGGCAAAGTGGGGGTAATGACGCCCACAAATTCATCGTTATTCGGACCATCATCAGCAAGGTAGCTCATGGTGAACCAATCCCAAGCGTCGGGGTTGGTTTCAGCACCATAACCGACCTCGGCTTGTAGACCACGACCAGCCGTGTTAGGCGTATTGGTCACATTCTCGATGTAGAGACGACCATAAATGTCGCTGGTGGGCATACCCATTGTGCCTGTTAGCGTGGGCGGCCATTGCAGATTCGCCCAGCCAACAACAACAACGTGGCGATAATCTTGTACGGTTGCATCACCGCTGACGGTGACGGTACGGTTGTTGGTGTTGAGCCATTCCCATTGGGGAGGCCCACTGGCGAGGGTATCGGTGTAGACGATGTATTTGTAATCGTAATCCCCGGCCGTTAGCCCAGGTACGGTGACGCTAAAGGTGCTAAAGGTCGCGTCGGCCGTGAGGCTGATGCTGTTGTTGCTCCAGCCGTTAAAGTCACCCGCGATGTAGACGATTTCGCCCGCTTGCACAACATCTTCGAGGTCGTTGTAGACGAAGGTGATGTCGCCAATCAGGGATTCCGTGCTGAAGGTGAAGCTGTAGTCAGCGGTCATGGTGAGGCTGGCACTGTTGGTTACTTGGTCACCCAAGACGGTTACGGTGCAATCTTCACCATAGGCAAAGGGGGCATTGGGGATGAGGGTGTATGCTTCGGAGGGGGAGTCAGGCACGGCCGTGGAGGAAATCACCCCACTCATCGTACAAGCAAAGTCATACCAGTTTGGCGTGACTGTCACCACCTCGCTAAAGGTAATGGCTACCGTACTGGTCAAGGCGACATTTGTCGCGCCAGCGGCGGGGTCTGTTTCGGCCACTTCTGGTGGTGTCGCGCCCCCCATCAAATCTGCCCAATTGTCCGCCACGCGAACGCCATCAATCGTAGCCGCTGGACGGCCGGTTGCGCTACCTTGGCGGATGGCTATTCTTTCCACTGCTTGTCCGCCACTGCCGGCGACTGAGACCGAAGGGGTGATTGGTTCAGTAGCGGTTACAGCATCTAAAACATAGAGGGTGCTATCGCCGTTGTTTATGTCATATTTGACGGCAACTAGGTAGGTGGTGTCATAAGCAAATGCTTCGGTAGCATAGGTGCCTGTGCTACTGGAAGGGCTTAGGCCATACTCTAAAACACCAGCATTGTCTCTGACAAAAACACGTGCCCGAAACCCTGTTGTCGCGTTAGAAAAGTGCAGGAAGTAATCTCCACCGCCTGTAGCAGTCGCAACATCTACCAAAGCGGCAAAATAAAGGGTTCCAGTTGTTTGTTGGGTGAAGGGCAGATGCACATCTTCTGCACCGCCTTGTGAAATAGTGGCCGCCCCACCTACACCGGAAGAGCCGTAAT
Organism: Promineifilaceae bacterium (SeqCode); assembly: GCA_041745395.1. GTDB lineage: Bacteria > Chloroflexota > Anaerolineae > Promineifilales > Promineifilaceae > Hadersleviella. The sequence goes on from JBGTIZ010000208.1 coordinate 6,278, forward strand.
CAGGCATGGTGAGGCTGGCGCTAATATATTGAACGGGGCCATTGCCTGCTCCTGAGTGGGCGGCCCAATTGCCGCCACTAATCGTGGTTAAATCTCCGTCGGTTAACCCGTAGTCAAAATCTTCAGCTACGAGGGGGGGCATCATATTCGGCTGTTGATTGGCATCAGCCACGGCCGTGGTTGTGCCTAAAAAGGTCATAATGGTGATAAGTAGCCCACTGGCTACGAGCATCACCAAGCTTATATTTGTTGCTTTGCGCATAAGAATCTCCTCATTTGCGTGTGGCAGGTGTTTGGAATGTAAAACGTAATGGACAAAGTGGGTAAAGGTGTTTGAATGACGCGCTGTTTATCAGGGGAAAATAGATTGGGCTAAGCGAAACGGCGTCACTCTAATGGGTGGACAACTGGTAGAAGAAGAAACAGGAAGGGGGCGTCCCTACTTACCTATTTTAGTCGCGGCGCGGGAAATGCCAAGTGATTGGGGTTATGATTTGGTTCAAGAACGGTTAAGGGGTTGTAAACAGCAGACATAAAGTGGAGTCATGGCTCAAGGGGCAAGGGAGACTCGAAGCTATTCTTCGATAATGAGTGGTTGGGGGGCAAACACACGGCCGTGTTCACCTCCCTCCTGACCCATTTCAGCCTCCACCAGCCAGCGCACCCCACTCCCCACGTCATACAGCCCCACCGCCAGCACATATTCCCCTGCGGGCAAATCCGCTGGAAGCTGGAAGGGGCGAGCATCCCGTACCACCATAGTTAGCGGCCACGCCGCCGCTGGATAGCCCAGCGGGCCAGCGGCGGCGTCCACTTGCGCCAGTAGCTCGCCCTCTTCGTCTAGCAAGTGCATGAAGAGGGTGGGGTAGGCGTCTGTCTTCACGGCCGTGTGCCAGCTTATCTCGACCACGGCCGTGTCTCCCGCCTGATAGCTCTCCCTGTCAAAAGTTATGTCAAGCAAATCCAGCCATCCCGCCTGCCCGTCTGGCGGCGCAAACGCCCACAGGGTGGGTTGCGCTGACTCAGCATACGGCTCTAACCACGACGCGGCCGTACTAATTTGCGGCAGTTGCCAGCGCATCACTGCTGGACGCTGGTCAGCCATGCTCGGCTCTCCCAGCACGACCAATTCCAAAGAAACGGCCTGCCCCGCCCACGGGGACAAATCAAGGTCAAACGGGGCGGGCGGCAGGCTGGGACGCAGGTCAACTGACCAAATATCCTGTCCATTGACGCGCACCACGGCCGTGTTGGATTCTATTCCCGCGCCCAGCAGGGGCAACGCTTGTACTGCGCCCGTCAAGCGTGCTTCAGCAGGCAGGAGCAAGTTGTAGCGCAAGGCTGACGCTAGGGGCACGGTAATGCCTGCGGGCGTGGTTGTTACAAAACGCTCATCGGGTACGCGCTCCGCCGTCCATAACTGCTGGCTCAGGTCATAAATGAGCCGTTCGTCGCCCGCTGGGGGCGCAAGGGTTAACGGATTTTCGCTGGGCATCAGCGTCACGGCCGTGGGCCAGACCAGCACCCGCCCCGCCAGCAGTTGCCAGCTCAGAAATACTCCGCCCAAAATGACCACGCCCCAGCCCGATACGCGCAAAAATTCGCGCCATTTGTAGCCGTTCAGCACGGCTGGATGGGCTATGATAATGAGTAGAAAACTCAACACGGCCGTGCCCGCCAGTAAAAAGCCAAACGCGCTATCTTTGAATACTTTATATTGCTGGAGCCGCAGAGCAAACAGCGTGGGCAACATTTGCTCCCGCAACGCTTCGCCCGCGCCCATACCTGCCGCGTAGGTTTGCAGGTCTAAATTGCCAGGGCGGGGAAATTCGTTGAGTCGGAGCGAGCCGCCCAAGCGGTCGCCACCAGTGGTGAATAGCAAAACGGGATTGTCGGGCGTGGCTTCGGGCGCGGTGAGGGTGAGCCAATAGGTGCGCCCAGCCGAGTTGGGGATGGGGTCGAAAGTAAGCCGCACGGCCGTGGGCTGGCTTTCTGTTTCTAGCTGGACAAAATGACGCCACACACGGCCGTGGTCATCGCGCAAGGCTACCTCCAGCCGTTGTTCCGTGCCTTGGGCCATAAACGTGACCAAGTTCAGGTAATCCATGCCGGGCACAAAGGGCTGGCTCAGCCGATTTGAGCCATGTAGGGCGACGGGGGCCGGCTCGGGCACACCCGGCGCGGCTTGGAATTGTGTCCACGGCCGTGGAAAAAGATAATGCTCATCATAAAACATCGGCACTTGCACCGGCGCGTTCGCGGCCGTGCCCTGCCAGTTACCCACCAAGAACAATGAGAAAAAAACGACGAACAAAGAACCGAGCGCAATGAGCAATTGTTGTGTTTTCAAACCAAGTTCCTTTTTTAGTGCTGAGCGATGAGAGCCGAGCGACGAGTAACCCGTCGCCCATCGCACCTCGCCCTTCGCACTCATTTACAAATAATAACGGGGCAAAATATAGCCGAGCAGACTGCCAAAATTGAGCAAAATCATGCCTACGCGCATGGTTAGATGGGTAGCGATGTGCCACCGACTGGGCATGAGTTGCAGAAGGCCAATGACAAAAAAGGTGAGCATGGGAATGACCGTGCCCAGCCAATACCGACCCTGCATGCCGCGCCCGTTGCCATATTCTTGCCAAAAAATGAGATCATATCCCTGTAACAGCAGGGCGGGCACGATGAGCGCGAGGGCAAGAAAGAGCCACACGACCAGCGGGGCGGCCGTGTAACCGTTGACCCAACGGCCGTGTCTGCTTAACCGCGACGCTATCTGGTCAGTTGGCCGCTGGCGCAACGTCCAGAGATGATCCACCAAACCCGTGGCTAAACCTAATAGGGCTAAAAAGGTCAGCACGCGCAAAACGGTATAAATGAGCGGGGGTAAGGGGGTGTCTAGCCAGCCAAACTGCGCCCACCAGGTCACAAACATGCCGCCCCAGAGCGATTGCCAAAAGTCTATGGCATGGCTCCCGATGTCATAATCGTAGAATGGGTTTTGCAGAAGGCGATGCCCTTTGAGGACAGGATTAAAATAGAAAAGGTCGCTATTCAGCCGCAAACTTCTCTGCATCCACCACAGCATGGGGGGAATAATGACCAGATTCATTAGAACGGTATTGCGCACCACCGACCATCGCCGTTCCGTGCCGCGCAGAAAATCATACAGTACCAGCAGAATAACGAGGGGTACGTAGCCGTTGAGGGTTGGTTTGGTTAGGTTGCCGATGACGAAGGTGAGGCCAATGGCGAGGGCAAGGGGCAGGGTTAGCCCTTTTTTGAAGACGAGGATGCTCTGGTAGATGAGCAGGGCGTAGGTCAGAAAGAGCAGGCCATCTACGGAAACCACGGCCGTGATAGCCGTTACCATCGGATGAAATGCCACCAAAATGGGCACGGTCAGCCGCAGAGCCTGATGCCCCACGCTCTCCATGGGGAATAGCTCTTTGGTCGTAAAATAAGCGACCAGCACCAGCAAGCCGCCCATCAGTACCGACAAAAAGCGTTGCATCTGCACCCGCCACAGCAAATTGCCCTCGGCTGACCAATCGTATAGCAGAGACGCGCCCATGTAATAGAGCGGCGTGGCGTGCATCAGCTTGCCCACTGTGCCGAGGTCAAAACTGCCGCGTAGTGCGGGGTCAAGGGTGTCAAATTGGGGTTCGTTCAGGCCGATGGGCGTCTGACTGAAGCCTTGCCTCTGCTCGGGTGCGTAATCCAGCCGCCCTACGTCCGCAATTTCCCGCGAAAGCGTGATTTCATCGGGCAATATCTCGTCCCCTTCATCTGGCAGGCGGTTCAACTCGCCGATAAACTGAATCACGGCGTAATGATCATCTTCGTCTGGCCCCTGCCACAGCGGGAAAGCCAAGCTCCACAACGCCCCTTTCAGGAGCATGATAAAGACCAACAGCAAAATGAGTGGTAGTTCACGTTTGAGCATGATAGATAATGGGTTGGTGGTGGATGGTGTTCGTTTGTTGGTTGGCAACTGCTAACCATTTCGAGTTTACTAATGACTCAATGACATTGTACTGACTATTTGCTTCCCAACTACTGCCGCTTGGCTGGCTTAAAAATATCATATTGCCACAGCTTTAGACGGTGGAGCAAGTAGCGAAAGGCAATCCAGAGGGTATGCAGGCCATAAATTGAGCTGTCTACGAAGCTAATGGAAGAGGCTTCGTTAAAATATTTGGTGCTAACGGGCACTTCAGTAAATTGGAACTGGAAATGCTTCGCTTGAAAAATCATTTGGGTGTCAAAGGCGAAGTTGTTGGAGTTGCGCAGGAAGGGCACGGTCTCGAGCAGACGGCGGCTGTAGGCGCGATAACCAGTGTGGCATTCGGATAGCTCCGTGCCCATGACGCCGTTTTCAACGAAAGTCAGAAACCGATTAGCTAGGTATTTATAGCGGGGCATGCCCCCTTTGAGGGCACTTTCGGGCGGCAGAAAGCGACTGCCTAGCACAAAATCGCCATGACCTTCACACACGGCCGTGATCATCGCCGGAATAATCTCAGGGTCATACTGCCCATCCGGATGAAGCATAATCACCACATCCGCCCCCAGTCGCAGAGCCTCCATATAGCACGTCTTCTGGTTCGCCCCATACCCCGCATTGTGCGGATGCACAATCAGCTCCAAATCCAGCGTTTCGGCCACGGCTACCGTTTGGTCTATACTGCCATCATCTACTAAAATGACGTGGTCTACATAGTCTGCGGGAATTTGCTGATACGTCTCGACTAGGGTTTGCGCCGCATTATAAGCGGGCATCACCACGATTACTTTACGCTTGCTCTCTGGGGTCATAAAATTCTCTGTCTGAGGTTTGAAAAAAATTGAACGCGTAGGTAAATTTAGAACGGGTCAATTATCGGACACGGCCGTGTAAAATCAAGCCCAGTTTACAGAGTGTCCATCCCCCCAAGCGAGAGAGGCCCAAAACCACGACCAAAAGCGATGCTTTCTCAAGAAAAACGAGGTCAGACCTAGCAACCGCCCCTTTTACTTATTATTCATTACTCATTACTCATTCTCGAGGAAAAACCCATGGCTAGAACCCCACAATCCAAAGGCATCTGTAAATTTTGTAACCGCGAAATGACCAAAGGTGGCCTCACTCGCCACTTATCCAGTTGCTCCGCTCGTAAAGAGACCAACGCCTCGGCCACTGGCCAAAAGAATCAAACGCTTTACCATTTGCTGGCTTACGACCCCTACAGCACTGATTTTTGGCTCCATTTAGAAGTCAACGGCCAAGCAACATTGCAGGACATTGACCGTTATCTGCGCGCTATTTGGCTCGAATGTTGCGGGCACTTGAGCATGTTTACCGTCGGCGGCTGGCGCGGCGAAGAGCTTGACATAAGCCGCACCGTTTCCTCAATTTTTGATAGATATGAAGAGCTGGAGCATATTTATGATTTTGGCACATCTTCCCACACGAGGGTGGCGGTCAAAGGAAAACGGAAGGGTCAACCGCTGACCAAGCATCCCGTGTACCTGATGGCTCGCAATAACCCGCCCGTTGTTCCGTGTGTGGATTGTGGTGAACCCGCCGCCTATCTATGCTACGAATGTTTCCACGAAACCGATAACAGCCCCTTCATTTGCGAGAAACATTTAGATAAGCACAAACAAGACGATAATTATGAGGAACCAGTTGAGCTAAGTAATTCCCCCCGCTTGGGTATGTGCGGATACACTGGCCCCTCCGTTCCACCTTATTAGCTATACTCAGCAAGGACATAAATGAATCTTTGATCGACAAGACAGCTTCGTCGTGGCCGTAGGCCACCAAACCCTGGAAA
>JBGTIZ010000209.1:0-4452 GCA_041745395.1 Promineifilaceae bacterium (SeqCode)
CCCAGCAGTTAAGCCCGCTAGCGCCGATGGTACTTGGAGGGCGACTTCCTGGGAGAGTAGGTCATTGCCAACGAAACCTTTTTTTTGTTGTTTGGTGGGGGTGCTGTTTTGATATGTTTGTATGATTGATTGATTGATTGAAAAAGCGCGGACGTTTCTCTGAGTAGGGAGACGCTCGCGCTTTTTTTTGTTGATGGGATTTAGGCAAGGGAATCTGAAACTGGGGCACGGTTCAAGTTATCTTTACAGTTGGTGAGCAAATAGCGGCCACACGCCTCGCCGCCTGCGGCGGCTCGACCAATAAAAAGGGGGTTTTTTCCAGCGAGTCGTGGCCGTAGGCTACGACGAAGCGGAAGTGTAAAGGTAACTTTGAAGGGTTTTCTGAACTATGCCGAAACTGGGCTAGCAAGCAATTGTCAAGCTGTTTTTTCCGTATAATATAGGCAGGGTTTAGACACGCTCGGTCAATAGCCAATGTAGCAATCATTACGCAACAGATATTCACTTATTCAGAGGAAAATGATTATGATGCAAGCCCACGGCCGTGAAAAAATCGCGGCCACCTTCCAAAAAGCACAAGACGAAAAACGGGCGGCACTGATGCCCTACTTTACCCTCGGCTTTCCAGACTTTGAGACCAGTCTGGACGTCATCGAAGCGATTGCTCCGCACAGCGACCTGCTAGAGCTGGGCGTGCCGTTTAGCGACCCCATTGCCGATGGGCCGACGATTCAGCGCAGTACGCAAATTGCGCTGGAGAATGGCATGACGACTAAAAAATGCTTGGCGGCTGTGAAAAGCTTGCGAGATAAAGGGATAGAGACGCCGGCTATGCTGATGGGGTATTACAATCCTATTCTAGCTTATGGGCAGGAGGCGTATGTGCGCGATGCGGTTGAGGCGGGCGTGGATGGTTTTATTGTGCCCGATTTACCGCCAGAGGAGGCGGATGAACTGGAAGCGTTAGCGAAAAAGTATGGCTTGGCCTTTATTCATTTTTTGGCTCCTACTAGCAGTCCCGCACGGATTGACGCCGTGGCAAAACGCGCCAATGGTTTCATTTATATGGTTAGCTTGACGGGGATTACAGGAGCTAGAACGGAGATTGCGGCGGATTTGGGGGAATTTGTAGCGCGGGTGCGGGAAAAAACGGCCGTGTCTCTGGCCGTGGGGTTTGGGATTAGTACCCCCGCCCAAGCCGCTGAAGTGGGCAAGATAGCGGACGGCGTGATTGTGGGCAGTGCGCTTATAAAAGCAGTGGATAATGCGCCTGCTGAGCAAAAAGCGGAAGCGGCGGCGCGGTTTGTCAAGGGCTTGAAAGAAGCGATGTAAGGGTTCTGCACGTTTACCAAGCTGTTTTTTCTTGAACAGAGCAAGCGGAAATGCTGATTAGCTGAGGGGGTAACGCTTACGTTTATGTCTGATTTTGAGTGGCAAACCACGGAAAATGGCGGCTGGGATGACCCAGTTTCTTCGTCTCGGCACGGAGGCACACCAGAAGAGCCGCCCCCACGGCCGTGGACACAACGCCGCTGGCTCCTGCTAGTAATCACTGTGATTCTAGCCATTAGCGCGGCCGGATATGGAAGCTACACGACGCTTAACAAACAAATCGAAGCCCGTGAAGCCGAAATTCGGGCCGACATCGAGACCAGCTTTCGCGTCTGGCAACAGGCGGCCATAAATGGGGATGTGGAGGTACTCAATACGGTTCTCTCGGGCAGTGATTTGCGCTGGAGCGGCCAACAGCAACTCTTGACCGAACAAGGTTTGTTATGGACACGGCCGTTTAACGGCTGGCACAAGCAATCTACCGCCCCGCTGGCTCCCTCGGACATTGAGATAGCATTATCGCCGAGCCTGAATGAAGCCACTTTGACCCTAACCCACACCTACACCATTGCCTCTGACCAAACCGTGACCCTGCAACAGACCACTGTTTTTCGGCAGGGGGGCAATCGGTGGCTGTACGCTCCACCGCCACCAGATTTTTGGGGCGAAGACCAACAGGTGAGTGGAGATTATTTGACCACATTTTATCCCGCCCGCGACGCCGCCGATGCGGTCGCTCTGCATGAATTTGTGGAGCGCTATGTCGCCCTTTATTGTGCCCAAACGAATGGTCACTGCCGTGACAGTCTGAACCTGACCCTGCGGCTGGACACCGACCCTAGCACGTTGCCCACTATTTTTAACATTTATCAAGCCACTTTTTGGACTACGACCCGCTACCAAAGTATTGATTTACCGACCCCGTCATTGGTCGGTCGGCCGCTTGATGAAGCCAGTCGTGACGCTCTTTTTGGGCATTATGCGGCTTATGTGTTGGCGGGCATCAATCGGCGGGTAGTGATAGACGGCCGTGTGGGTCAGGCGCCGTTTGACCAAGTGCTGTTTAATCAGCAGTTGGCTAAATTAGGCTTGCCCCAGAGGGGTATAAACGAGAAAAACGATAACACGGCCGTGTCTCTTTATGCGACCCTCGGCGAATACGAAAGCCTGTGGTCAGTCTCTTCCCTACCGCTTGAAGAAACCTATTCTGCCCACGCCGCCCAACTCATCCGCTTTTTGCAAGAACGCATCCCGCAGACCAGTCCACTTGTTATGCAACGGCAACTGGGTGCGGGTTCATTTGACCGCTGGCTGGAAGAAGTAACGGGGCAAACAAGGTCAGAACTGGAACGTGCTTGGCTCCGCTATGTGCTCGCACAAGATAAAGTGCAGGCTGAGACACCGACCGACTTGCTCCCTGACCAGCTTATCAAACTGCTCTGCACGGTCGGCGACCGCACCATGCTGGTGGATTACAGTCCACATAAAGACCGCTGGCTTCGGCGGCAAACAGTTGGACCCACCAGCCGCTTTACGCATGTTTTTTATGCTCTGCCAGATGATCAGGGGTATACGCTGGAAACGCGCCCGCACAGTGATGGTGACCTGTGGAGCATGGCTGTAGTGCGCCCAGGCGTGGACCAAATTATTTTTCAGGCGAGTAACCAGCCCCAATCGCTCAGCTATACGGGCGTGGCACATCCCCACGGCCGTGATTTGCTTATGCAGAGTAGCCATCCCGACTATGGCTTTACCGAATCCCACTTACTGAATCTGGATACCTGCAACAAAGATGATTGCCCGCTAACCACGCTAGATGGCTGGCCGATTTGGTCAGCTTCGGGCGAACAGCTCATTCTGCTTGCCTTTGATGGGTTGCATCTGGGCGACCCTAGTACAGGGCAAAAAACTCAGCGCATCGGCCGTGGGTACGCGCCATTTTGGCTAGATGATGATACGTATGGTTTTCTCCGCGCGACCCGAGTCACTAGCCAACATGGGGTGCTATCGTCGGAGCTAGACTTGGTTCTAGGTCAGCTTGATTCGGGTCGCAAAGTGGTGCGCACGGCCGGTGAGTTAACGGCAAACTTGGTCACAAGCCCTGAATCACAGCCAGAAGTGGGGCGAGCGAAGCTTGTTTTGGCCACAACAAATCCGCATGATGCGCAAACGGTTTATCTGGTAACGCAAGGCATGGGGGAAAATTTGTATTATTTGTGGGGGTATGATTCTGAGAGTGAAAACACGGCCGTGTTATACACCCTGCCCACCTTACCCATCCGGCTTCAATTTTCCCCCAATGGCCGCTGGCTTAGCCTGCTCACCCAGTCCCCAACAAACACCTCTCCCCAACCTACAAGAGTAGAATTCAGCACAATATTGCACAGCATGCTCACCCAGTCCCCAACGACCGCCTCCCCCAGCGTCAACAGCGACTTCATGACCCTCCATCTCGTTGATTTGCGGCGCGACCGCACTTACAATTGGACAATCTCTCTGCCCCCCGAGACATCCCCCAGCAACTGGCAACCAGATTGGTCAACCGATAGCCGCTGGCTGTTGCTAAACGGCCGTGAGTACATCCACCTCGTACAGCCCAGCACGGGCTACGAATGGCGAGCCATCCACGACTACGACAGTTGCCAAAGTGCCCAATGGCTCACGCCGTAAATTGGTTCAGCAATGGGGCAGTCCATAAGTCAGCCAGCCCCCTGAACGGCTCCTCATTTTCATTGCCCCAAGTAAAACGGCTATGATATACTGCTTTACTTGCATTACACGCGAGGCACGCGGTCGCATCACCCCATAAAAACCCGCCGCATCCCTGCGCTAAGGAGTGACAACATGAATCCTCGAAATTTACGCTTCAACTTTGGCTACCTCCTCGAAGCGGCCCCCGGCACACGCAGTACCATCCAGGTTAACTATCCCAACATGAAGCTCGGCGACATCACGCTCGAGTCATTAGAAGGTGAATTTGACGCAATACGCACCAGCGAAGGCATCTTGGTGCGCGGCACTTTTAACTCCAATCTGGAAGCGAACTGCGTGCGCTGTCTGGATGATTATGTCCAAGCAGTCACGGCCGAGGTCTCTGAACTGTTTTACTATCCCGCCCAC
>JBGTIZ010000210.1:0-3132 GCA_041745395.1 Promineifilaceae bacterium (SeqCode)
CGTTGTTTCCCCACCAAAACCAAGCCCTGTTATCCTCTCACCACAGCCTGAACCAAAACCAAGCCTTGTTACACCACTCTCATTTGATGGGATTGAATGGATAGAGATACCCGCTGGGGAGTTTTGGATGGGGGATGATGATAGCAAGTATGATGAAGAAAAGCCGTGCCATCGTCTGCATCTGGATGGCTTTTGGATAATGAAAACGCCCGTGACCAATGCCCAATGGCGCACCTTTGTGCAGGCCACGGGTTATAAAACACCTAAATATTGGTCAGACGGACAAATTCCCGCCGAAAAAGAACGGCATCCCGTCGTTGAGGTGAATTGGCATGATGCGCGGGAGTATTGCCACTGGTTGGCGGCGCAAATTGGATTAGATGTGACCCTGCCCTGTGAGGCGCAATGGGAAAAAGCGGCGCGGGGCAGTGGGGATAAACGACGCTATCCGTGGGGCAATGAGTTTAACAAGTACAAAGCCAATATCAGCGAATCAGGTATCGGCACAACCACGCCCGTAGACCAATACCCAGCGGGGGCAAGTCCGTATGGGGTTTTGGATATGAGCGGCAACGTGTGGGAATGGACGCGCTCTATTTTTGACCAGGAAAGGTTTCCATACCCGTATCGCGTTGAGGGTGATCGGGAGAAGCTGGATGCGGAGGGCGGCCGTGTGTTGCGGGGCGGCTCTTGGTACTACAATCGAGTGGATGCGCGTGTGTCCCTCCGCCTCAGGTACAATCCTTTCTACTCGGACTACAGCATCGGGTTTCGCGCTGTCGCCCCCATTGTTCTGCGTGCTGGCTTCTGAATGCTGGTTTCTGTAAGATTCTGTTTTCTGGGGGGTTCGGGGGGCTTGCCCCCCGCGCATTTTTTGGCGTCAAGTGGCCTTGGCGGGGCGGTGCTGGGTGGCGGTAATTTGCTTGTAATGAATTGGGGGTATTATGAAGCGTGCTGAGAGGCCTGCAAAAAGGGCGGAAGTGAGAAAACCCCGTCCCGACCACAATCATCCATCTTCTTTAACCTGATTTATTTCTAACATCAACTATCTACCCCCAGCACCTACCAAAAACCATGAACGAACCAGCCGAACGAATTCTTATTGTTGACGATGAACGCTCCGTGGTCGAGGTGGTGAGCCTCTACATGGAGCGCGAAGGGTTTGAGGTGTGTACGGCGTTTAACGGGCAGGAAGCCCTGCACGCCATCACCCATAAAAAACCGACCTTGGTCGTGCTTGACCTGATGCTCCCCAAACTGGACGGGCTAGAAATCTTACGGCGCGTGCGGCAGGATGGGGAGGGCAAGCCGCATCAAAACATTCCCATTATTGTGCTGTCGGCGCGGCGGCAAGAGACGGATCGCATTTATGGACTCGAGATTGGGGCGGATGATTATTTGACCAAGCCATTTAGCCCAGCGGAGCTGGTGGCGCGGGTGAAGGCGGTTTTGCGCCGCACGCGGGGGGCGGGAACCCTGAACAACGTGCGGGAACGTCCCATCTCGTTTGGGGAAACCCTGCACATTGAACCCGCCAGCCGGCAAGTCCAAGCGCACGGCCAAAACGTAGACCTGACCGCCACTGAATTCAATCTGCTCTATTTCATGGCTTCCCATCCCAACCAAGTGTTTAGCCGTACCCAGCTTTTGGAAAATGTGTGGGGCTTTTCAGAATACGTGGACCCCAGCACGGTGACGGTGCATATTCGCCGCCTGCGCGAAAAGATTGAGCCAGACGCCAGCAGTCCCGAACGCCCGCTGACGGTGTGGGGGGTGGGGTATAAATTTGTTAATGGTCAATGATCAATTGCTAATAGCCAATGGTCAATGCGATGGTGGCACAAGGCGTTGACCATTGACCATTGAGCATTAGCCATTGACAATTAAAAATTTTTACTGGGTAAGCTATGCGACATTTTAACTTGTGGCCTTTGTTTATTTTGCTGGGGGGCACGGCCGTGGGGCTGGTGGTGGCCTATTGGCTGATGGGGGTGTGGATGACGCCCACGGCCGATGAACTACAGGCGGTGGTCAGCGAGTTGAGCCTCTCGGCCGTGGTGTCGCTGGCGGTGGGGTCAGTGATTTACTATTTTTTGGCGCGTTATTCCCCCTCTTTTACTTTTTCCCTGGCTTTTGCTAGCGTGTGGGCGGCCGTCATCAGCATTTTTAACGTGTGGATGGTGGCGCGGCTGATGTTTTTTGAGCGGTACGACCTGACGTTGGCCGTCATTTTGCTTATCTTTGCGGCGATTATCGCCACGACGTTTGGCCTGTCGGTGACGTGGCGCGTGACGCGGGATTTGGGGGAGCTGGCGGTGAATGCGCAACGGGTGGCGGAGGGGAATTTTGGGGCGCGGGCGACGGTGCGGGGGCATGATGAGATGGCGACCACGGCCGTGGCTTTTAACGAGATGGCCGCCCAACTGGAAGCGGCCGCCCATCAGCAAGAAGAGCTAGAAACCTTGCGCCGCGACCTTATTGCCTGGACTTCCCACGATTTGCGCACCCCCCTGACCAGCATTCGGGCCATGATAGAAGCGTTGCACGACGGCCTCGTGACCAACGAGCAGACCCGTCTGCGCTATTACCAAACGATTCGTAACGACATTGTGTCGCTCAATTTATTGCTGGACGATTTGTTTGAATTGGCGCAGTTGGACGCGGGCGGCTTGCCTATGGAAAAGATGTCCCACGCCCTGAGCGATTTGGTGTCGGATACGCTGGAGAGTTTTCATCTGCTAGCGGAGCAAAAGGGTATTCGGCTGGTGGGCAATGTGGCGGCGGATATTGACCCCGTGTGGCTGAATGCGTCGAAGATTGGGCGGGTGCTGGCGAATTTGGTGCATAATGGGTTGCGGTATACGCCTGAGGGGGGGGAGGTGTTGGTCACGGCCGTGCGTACCCCTCAGCATGCACAAATCACCGTGCAAGACAGTGGCCCTGGTTTTCGTCCCGAAGATTTGCCCCGCGTTTTTGAGAAGTTTTATCGAGGTGAAGAGGCGCGGAGTCGCGCTACGGGCGGTTCGGGGCTGGGGCTGGCTATTGCGCACGGGATTATTGCCGCGCATGGGGGGCGCATTTGGGCGGAGAACAGTCCGCAGGGGGGGGCTATTGTGGTTTTTACGTTGCGGT
>JBGTIZ010000211.1:0-2919 GCA_041745395.1 Promineifilaceae bacterium (SeqCode)
GTCATACAGCCTGGTGGCCCCTATTTTCGCTGGCCGTGGGAAAAAATATATAAGGTCAAAGTTGCCACCGAGACCATAAACATGGCTCTCGACCTCGAGACCCCGTCCGCCAATCAGAACGGAACCGTCCTCGACGCCGTGACCAAAGACCAACTCAAAATCGGCCTAACGGGACAAATTCGGTATCGCCCCAGCGAGCGTAACCTGTACGCCTACCTCTTTGGCATCAAATCCCCCATTGTGCATGTGATGGGCTACTTCATCGCCATTTTGCGCCAGCGCATCGCCAGCTTTGAAGCGGAAGAAAACCTGCTCTCCTCAGATGATGAATCGCTGGACGAGCTTGACGCTGACCTGATGGGTGGTATTTCGATTAACGATTTGCGCAAAAACCTAAACGCCATCAACCAGTTTATGGAGCAGGAATGTGCCTCGGCCGTGGCTCGCTACGGCGTCGAGCTAGATGCCTCGCTTATCACAGGTATTGACCCGCCGCCAGAAGTAGATTCGGCGCTGGCGGCGATTAACACGGCGCACAACGTCGTCTCGTCTGAAATCAGCCTTGCGCGGGCGCAAGCAGACCAAACTATCGTGCAGTCCAAACGCGCCGTGGAGATTGAAACTCTTAATGCGCAAGCGGAAGTCGAGCCGCTTAATTCATTGGCGGAGCAGTTGCGTTTGCTCAAGAGCATGGGACCAGGTGCCCTGCCCGCCTATCTGCGCAACGTGCGCTTGGGTCTTTACAAACAAGCCAAAAATATCATTTTGGAGGTGCAAGAATGAGCCAACTATTTACGATCCTAAGCGTCGCCGGCCCAGTATTTATTTTCCTGTTCATTGCCGAACCAATTTTCCGCTTCTTCTTGCGCCTGCTGGGGGTTTACGCCATTGTGGAAGAGGGCACGGCGCATGTGTACGTCCTGTTTGGCAAGGTGTTGGGCGTCTTGGATGAGCCGGGGCTGTACTTTTTGTGGTTCAAGCTGGGGCCAGCCGCCCTCATCGTCAGCTTTTTGGGTAAGCGGCATGTGTTAGATATGCGCGTAGACCAAAAATATTTGCGAAGCTTGCCCGTTAACTCAGAAGAGGGTGCGCCGATGGGCATTGGGGTCTGGTACGAGATGAAAATCAACGACCCGGTCGCTTACCTGTTCAAGAACAGCGACCCGAAAGGCTCTCTATCGGCCAATGTGAGCAACGCCACGGTGCGCATGTTGAGCAACATGCCCCTAGAGGCCATGCTGGAAACGCGCCATGTGATGAGTCGGGCGGTGCGGGGTGAGGTGTCGCCCAAATCGCGCGAATGGGGGTATGAAGTTGGCTCCGTGTATATCCGCAAAGTGCATTTCCGCGATGGGGATATGATTCACCAAATCGAGGAAAAGGTGGTTAACCGTTTGCGCCAAGTGACTTCGGCTATTCGGCAGGACGGGGCGAATCGGGTGAGCATTATCACCAGTTCGGCGGACCGGCGGGCGGCGGTGGAGTTTGCCAAGGCGCAGGCGATGCGGCCGCAAATTGTGGGTCAGGCGTTGCATGAGATTACGCAAGACCCTGAGATAGCCCAGGTGTTGTTTGAGATTTTGGAGACGGAGAATTTGTTGGCGAATGAGAACACCATCACGCTGTTGCCCAAGGGTCAGGAGTTTTTGAAGCAGATGGTGGCGGCTAACGGTGAGTTTGAGTAGATAAAAGTACCGTAGGGCAGAGGCATGCCTCTGCTCTACGGTACGAGGGGGCGGTGTTTGTTGGGGCTGGGGTTTGGAGGTTGTTCACGGCCGTGGGCAACAGGTAGTCAACTATTCTCGTCTACCGGGGCAAACACCTGTTCAAAAAATAGCTCTCGTTTTAAGCTGTTTTGCCATTCCTGATGACGGGCAACAGATTCCAGCCGCTTTTGGGGCGGCAAAGACAAAAACCGGGTGGCCTCCATCGGCCCTAACGCATTGACCAACGCCTCCAACGCTTTTTGGATGAGTTGATCTTCTGGTAAATAGTGCACAACTTGTTGTGTCATCGCAGGTTTTCCTTATCGCAATAAGCTTGCGGTGTGCCAGACCAGACAGTTAGACCTACCCGTTGGCATTGTTTGAGCAAACGATCCATCCACAGAAACAAAATCCGCCAGTGTGAACTCGGCGAAAGCGACATGGGCGGCATCGGCTACCCCCATGCCCCTGTCAGCTAAAGCTTCAGCCCGGTGCCGAATCTGCTGGAAATCGAATGGAAAGGGGGTGGCAAGTTGGTTTAGCAATAACAAAAGGTACTGCTTTTCTTGCTCTTGTTGAATAGCGGCAATTTCAACTCGGTGGACTGGGGATAAAATCGTTTCCCGTTCGCCACGACGAATATGAGCCAAAATCAGTTCCAGCGCAGTTGTTTCCAGTCGAATCCGCGTTTGATTTTGGTCGTCAAAGGGGCGACATAAGACACAAACATCCAAGTACACTCGCTGGCTATTCACGGAGTTAACTTAGCATGGGGGTGGGTATCTGTCAATAATGCGATCCCGTGTAAGCGTTCAGACCTGACAGGTTTCTTCCAGAGTGATAGCCTGACAAAAACGCCTCAAAAACCTGTCAGGTCTTGAGGGGGTGAATGATTACGTTCAACTTTTGGCAAAAGTTGAGCTTCTCGTGGGATTGGGCTGGGGGGGAGGAGGGAGGTTGATCACGGCCGTGTGATCTCATACACAATACCCCCGTAAACAAAACACCCGCCGAGACAATGTCCCGGCGGGTGAATTACCTAGTTTAAAAAGCTAGAGAATGGTCATTACCTATAGGGCGATTGCATACTCATTTGACATAATGCTGTAACTGGTGAATCATAGGGTATTCCCTAATATTGAGGTGAGATACCATGTCACACGAAGCTATAGCAACCATACAAGAATATTTTTCGTTAGTGGAAGATCCGCGT
>JBGTIZ010000212.1:0-3691 GCA_041745395.1 Promineifilaceae bacterium (SeqCode)
CCCTCCGCACCTCCAAACAAAATGATAACATCATACAGTTCTGCCACTGACATGCTTAAAGCGATGCACCACGGCCGTGTGACCAGCCGTGAGCTACTCGAGCAACACCTCGAGCGCATCGCCCAAGTGAACCCCGCCCTCAACGCCGTGGTCGCCCTCAACGCCGAAGCCGCCCGCCAGCGAGCCGACGAAGCGGACATAGCGCGACAAGAGGGCAAGCGGTGGGGTCTGCTCCACGGCCTGCCCCTGACCATCAAGGATTCTTATGAAGTGGTGGGCATGGCGACCACGGCCGGGTCGCCTGACCTCAAAGCGCATTATCCCCTGCAAAACGCCACGGCCGTGCAACGGCTCATAGACGCGGGGGCGATTATCTTTGGCAAGACGAATTTGCCCCTCTATGCGGGAGATATCCAGACCTACAACGAGCTATTTGGCACAACAAATAACCCGTGGGATGTGACCTGTACGCCCGGTGGCTCATCAGGCGGGGCGGCTGTGGTCGTAGCGACGGGCATGTCCCCTGTCGAATTGGGGAGCGACATTGGCGGCTCCATTCGCATTCCCGCCCATTATTGCGGCGTCTACGGCCACAAGCCGACGCACGGCCTCATTCCCATGCGCGGCCACATTCCCGGCCCAGCAGGCACGACCGCTGAGCCAGATTTGGTGGTCACTGGCCCGCTCGCCCGCACGGCCGTGGATTTGCGCCTGATGTTTGACGTCATGGTCGGCCCCCGCGAAATAGACGCCGTGGGCTGGCAGTTGCGTTTGCCCCCACCCCGCGCCAAAAACATCACCAAACTGCGCGTAGCCTACTGGTTTGAAGACCGCGCCTGTCCTGTGGATGAAGTGGTGCTGGATAAGCTGTACGACACGGTGGACGCGCTCCGTCTGGCCGGGGCAGATGTACGCCCGCTCGCCCCGCCCCATATGACGCTAGCGGACATTAACGGCATGTACATGCCGCTGATGACGAGCATCATGGGCGCGGCCATGCCGCCCAAGGTGTACCAGACGCTGACTCGCACGGGGCAGTTAATCAAGCGTATGCCCGGCCTGCTGGGCTTGCCCGCTTCGGCGGGGGCATATATCGCCGCGCTGTCGGCGTCGCATCGAGATTGGCTGGTGTGGAATGAGTATCGTGACCAGTTGCGCCACCAGATGCTAGCCTTTTTCCAAGAGGTGGATGTTTTGCTGATGCCCGTCAGCCCGGTAACGGCGATTCCGCATGACCAGCGCAGTAGTTTGGTCAGGCGCAAGATTTTGGTGAATGAACATAAGTATCCCTATCTGAATCAGATGGGGTGGATTGGTTTGGCCACGGCCGTGGGTTTGCCCGCCACCTCTGCCCCCGTGGGCATTGGCTCGAACGGCCTGCCCGTGAACATCCAAATTGTTGGCCCGCAATACGGCGATTACACCACGCTCAGCTTCGCCGCCCAGTTGGCGGAGTTGATTGGTGGCTTTGTGCCGCCGCCTATTGATGAGTAATGAACTGAAAAAGCAATTGTCTCTGCCTGACGCCCCTGGCTAACCAACCACTTTTTACTTCTGACTTCTGACTTGCTATGCTCGACCACGACGCCCTCCAACAAACTCTACGCGACTCCGTAGCGGTGCGGTTGCTAAATAGCCCGCACACGCCGCTCATTGCCAGCTTTCTGTATGAACAGTTCAAGGTGCAACACAACCTGACCATTCACCATTCGCTCTTGCTGGAACGGCTGGAGGATTATCTCGACTTTTTGCGGCAAGCGGAGCCAGAGATGTATCGGGCCACGGCCGTGTCTTATCTCGACAACTGGTGCAACAAATCGGGTTACTTGCGCAAATACCATCTGGTGGGGAGCGATGACCCCGTCTACGAGCTAACGGCGGAAGCGGAACGCGCCCTGCGCTGGCTGGAAGAGCTACAAAGTCGGGAATTTATCGGCACGGAGAGCCGTTTCCTCTACATCTTTGACCTAATGCAGGACATGGTGCAAAAGAGCAACAGCAATGTGCCCGACCGACTCGCCTATCTAGCCCAGCAAAAGGCGGACATCGAAGCGGAAATGGCGTTGATTGAGGCCACGGGCGAGGTCGAAACGTACAGCGACACCCAGCTCAAGGAGAAGTTTTTCGAGCTAAACGATACGGCTCGGCGTCTGCTGGCTGATTTTCGGGCCGTAGAGGATAACTTTCGCGCCATCGCCCGCGAGGTTCAGCAGAGGCAACTGCAAGCGAATGTGCGCAAGGGGGAGATTGTGCGGCATGTGCTGGAGGCAGATGAGGCATTGAAGGAGTCGGACCAGGGGCGTAGTTTTTATGCGTTTTGGCAATTTTTGATGTCGCAGAGCAAGCAGGATGAGTTGCGGGATTTATTGGCGGCGGTGTTACAAATCACGGCCGTGTCTCAAACCAGCGAGCAGAGAGTCCTGCGCCACCTCAAGCGGAGCCTGATTGATGCGGGGAGTAAAATCGTGGAGTCCAATCGCCGCTTGGCGGAGCAGTTGCGCAAATTGCTGGATGAGCAAAATCTGCAAGAGGCGCGGCGCGTGCGGGAATTGGCGGCGGAAATCAAGCAAATCGCGGCGCAGTTGGCCGCCGCCGATGAAGCAGACAGCTGGACACGGCCGTCTCGCCAAACCTTTGTGACCATCACGGGGTCGCCCGAGGTGAATTTGCCCCTAGAACGGCCGCTGTGGGAGCCGCGTCCCCAAGTAGATTTTAGCGAGGTCGTTATCGAGGAAGCTCTGCCTGAGGTGGACCCCGAGCTTTTGTCTACGATTTATACGCAGTTTTTTGTGGATGAAGCGTTGCTTTATGAGCGGATTGAGGCTCTATTGGAGGAGCGGGGCGCGGTGACGCTGGGGGAGGTGGTGGCGCGGTATCCGCTGGAGAAGGGGTTGGCGGAGGTGTTGGCGTATGTGGCGATTGCCACGCGAAGTTTTGCGGAGGGGATTGATTTGGGGCAGGTGGTGGCGTTGGGGTTGAATGGGAGGGAGGGGGAACACGGCCGTGTGTTGCATATTCCGCAGATTATTTTTAGCAGTGCTGAGCGATGAGCGATGAGTGCTGAGTGACCTCTGGACACATCGTGCTTTGTCATTCGTCTCTCGTCCTTTTATCAGCAAGCTCAGCCGTTTTGGGTGCGATTGGCCGCCCAAGCGGTGTCGGCGGCATTGAGCGGCGGGACGGGGGACTGTCCATAATCGAGGCGCAAATCAAAGCGGGCACGACGATACAGATCGTGAACGACTTCATTGAGCGGCACTTCGGGCATATCATCTTGAGGTAATAAGGGCAGAGGGAAGGCGGGAATGGGGGCGCGTAGGCCAAAAGCGTATAACTGTACTCGTGGCCGTTTCCAACTGGGGCTGACCAGCAGGCGATAATCGCTCACAATTGTTTGCTTGAGGGGCATCGGCTCCCCTGTGCGTAATAAATCAAGCTCTACCAAGTTGGTACGGGAGCTTAAAATGTCAGCCCGTTTTTCCAGATAGGCGGCTCTTCCGCGAGAGTCCACTTTGTTGACGGGCGAGAGTAGCTCTACAACGGTGATTAGCTCGTGGGTTTGGACGGCGCGGATTTCGAGATAGTAATGGTTGATACTGTCGGTCGTGGGGAGTTCGATGTCTAACACGGCCGTGGTTTCCGCCGTAATCGGCCGTGACATCTCCCCCAAACCAGACGGAGCCAGCCGCCC
>JBGTIZ010000213.1:0-3713 GCA_041745395.1 Promineifilaceae bacterium (SeqCode)
TGGCTCTACAGCCGTCGCCAACGCACCCTTCAGCGGCGCGTCAACTATCCCGCCCCCGACACTCTTGTTCTCGACCCCGTCACCCCCGCTATCACCACCCAACTCAACCCCACAACATGGCAGATAAAATGGACAGAGCCAACCGCTCATACAACCCTATTTTTCGCCCCCCAGCCTGACCAATTTGATTGGCAGAATCCCCTCACCATAGCCGAAAACAGCACTGAGTTAACTGTCATCCTGCCCGAAGCCATTCGTCGCCCTTACTTTGCCCTGCGGCATGATAATGGGCAAACGGTGTACACGGCCGTGCGTCTGCTCCCCACCCCCTCTGTCATCAACCTGCGCGACATCGGGGGCTACCAAACCAAAGACGGCCAGCAACTGCGCTGGGGGTGCATCTACCGGGCGGGCGATCTGAGCCAGCTCAGCGAGCCAGATTTAGCCTATCTGCAACAGCTTGACCTCAAGCTCGTCTGTGATTTGCGCACCAGCGAAGAGGTTGAAAAATCCCCCAATCGCCTTTTGGGCGGCGACACGCTCCATCTGCATCATCCCATTTACGAACGGGATAAAGGGGATGGGCATTGGCTCCGCTCGATTATTATCAAACAAGGCAATATTGATGATATTTGGCTCCATGATGTGTATCTGGCGCGGTTTGTCGAGGGGCGAGCGACCGCTTTTGGGCGCGTGTTGACCATGCTGGCCGACCCGCAAAATTACCCGCTTCTGCTCCATTGCACGGCCGGGAAAGACCGCACGGGGATTAGCATCGCCCTGCTTCTGGCCTTGCTGGGCGTGCCCGATGAGACCATTATCGCCGACTATACCCTCAGCAATCTGTTCTATGATCAGCTTCTGGCGTCGGTGGAAGCGGACGCCAAGCGGCTGGCCGTTTTTGGCATCCAAACGGCCGATTTATTCCCGCTCCTGACGTCGCAGGACAAGGTTTTGTGGGCAACGCTGGCGTATATTCGGGAAAATTACGGCTCCATTGAGGAATATGTGCAAAACAAGGCGGGGGTCACGGCCGTGACCATCAACCAACTCCGCGCCAATCTGCTTTATACAAATAAAGGGACATGAGACCGAATGCCAAGTCTCATGCCCCTTTTGTTAAACCCAAAACGACCAAAGTGGACTTCCCCGCTAAACCTTCCTAATCTGCCGTGCGCTGACCGTAGGCCGCTATCATCCGATACGGGTACATTTCGGGTAGGGCACTCGCTTCATCGAGTTGGGCCAGTTCCACGGCCGTGAGGTCAATCTCCGCCGCGCCCATGTTATCCTCAAACTGCGCCATCGTCCGCGCCCCAATAATCACGCTCGCTACGGCGGGCTGTGCCCGCACCCACGCCAGCGCAATTTGGGGGACAGTTGCCTCCCGCTCCTGAGCAATGCCCTCTACTACCTCCAAAATATGCCAGTTGCGCTCCGTGTTGCGTCGCGCCCACGCTTCTTCCGTATGCACGGCCGTGGTAGCGATACGCCCCTCACTCGCCTCCGTCGGGCGGCTATCCCGCTGATACTTACCGCTCAAGAAACCACCCCCCAGCGGCCCCCACGGGGTCAGGCTCACCCCTTCACTCTGGCACAACTCCTGAAACTCATACTCAATATCCCGCTTGACCAAGCTGTACTGATATTGCGCCGCCACAAAACGATGCCAGCCCCGCTGGTCACTTAGCCCCAACGCCTTCATCATTTGCCACGCCGCAAAGTTCGAGACGCCGATATAGCGCACTTTCCCGGCCGTGACCAAATCATCAAAGGTGCGTAGCGACTCCTCGAGCGGCGTGAGCGGGTCCCAGCAGTGCATGTAGTACAGGTCAATGTAATCCGTTTGCAGGCGGCGCAGGCTATTCTCCACGGCCGTGAGAATATACCCCCGCGACAGCCCCGCCTCATTCCGCCCCTCCCCCGTCGGGAAGCGCACCTTTGTCGCCAGCACGACCTCCCCCCGTCGCCCTTTTAGCGCCTTGCCCACAATCTCCTCCGAGACCCCATTGGCGTATACATCGGCCGTGTCAATATGATTCCCCCCCGCATCCAGATACGCCGCAATAATGCGCGTCGCTTCCTCAGCCGGCGTCGCCCGCGCACTCTCCTCCCCAAAAATCATACTGCCCAGACAAATATCAGACACCAGTAAACCCGTGCGTCCTAACTGCTTATATTGCATCACAACCTCCAATCATTCATCAATTTACCAATTCAACAATTCCCCCCCCCCACCATTTTTACCACACTTCTCTGGCAATTGCGTAGCTGTGCGATTGGACCAATCTCCAAGATTGGTCCAATCTGACCACCGCGCCCTCAAAGCCCAGTTAGTCGCCCTCGAAGCCAGCACAACACAACAAAAAATAGAGGACAATACAGGCGTGGGCATCAATAACAGTGGCGAATTTAAAGCCCGCGACATCATCAATAACATCTACCACGGCGCCCCTACCGACGACCCCGCCCGCGCCCTGCGTATCTACCGCGAAGTCACCCTCAACGCCAGCCGCACCCTGCCCCTCGGCGGCCTAGACAAAGCCACGGTGCATCAACAGATTCGCGCCGAGGATGGGGCGGATAAAGTGGCTGATGTGGGCTTGGCTCAGCTTTATACTGGGTTGAGCAAGCTCCATCCCCAGCACGACCACGGCTGGACACAGCGGGTGGTCAAAATCATGCGCCTGCGGGCGGGCTTGCTGATCGAGAGCGATGTGGGGCAGTTCTCTTTTCCCCATCGCACCTTTCAGGAATATTTGGCGGGGGTGCATTTGGCTAATAGCCATAATGTGGCGGGTCAGCCTGATTTTCCCCAGAGGGCGGCGGAGCTAGCCGACCAGCCCCAATGGCGCACCGTCATTTTGCTGGCGGTAGGGTATCTGACCTATGTCAAGCCTGAGCCGTATCGGGTGCAGGCGTTGTTGGCTGAGCTGTGTCCGGCTGTTGCCCTTCGACAGGCTCAGGGAACGGGACAAGCTCAGGGAGTGGGAGAGGAGGGCGTGTGGCAGAAGGTGTGGCTGGCGGGGGAGGCGGTGTTGGAGATGGGGGCGACTAGGGTGCAGGATAGTGCCCAAGGCGTGGAACTGTTCGACCGCGTTCGGTATCGCTTGGCTGATTTAATCGCGGGCGGCAACCTGGCGGTGCGGGAGCGGGTGGAGGTGGGCATGGTGCTGGAGCAGTTGGGCGACCCGAGGCCGGGGGTGGGGGTGAATGAGCAGGGTGTGCCTGATATTGTGTGGGGGAACCCTGTACCCGTCGGGATGTACACGATTGGAGGGGATAAACGAGCGTGGAATAGTTTTGACAATCAAGAGGTGCAGATTAAAGAGGCGTACCAGTTAGCCAAATACCCGATAACCAACGCTCAATTTACCGCTTTCGTGAACGCGCCTGATGTGCATGACCCTCGTTGGTGGGAGGGGTTGCCTGATACAGAGAAACAGTTTAGTGAGTCTCGTTGGCCGACGGGGAATCACCCGCGCACCGATGTGAGTTGGCATCAGGCGGTGGCGTTTTGTCGTTGGTTGAGTGATAAGTTGGGGGTTGAGGTGCGTTTGCCGCATGAGCATGAGTGGGAGGTGGCGGCACGATACGGGCATGACAAGGCATATACGTGGGGCGCGGATGAATTTTACGAGACGGAGGCGAACACGTGGGAGGGGAGAGTGGGACAAACCACGGCCGTGGGTCTCTACCCCACGGGTCGCCAA
>JBGTIZ010000214.1:0-5627 GCA_041745395.1 Promineifilaceae bacterium (SeqCode)
GCTTCTCGGGCCTATCTTTGGCAACTCATTTGGCTCTGGCATGGCCATTATCATCACCTTCTCTGGCCTGATGATAGTCATCACCGCCAGCATCTCCTTCTTTATCCCGGCCGTGCGCGACGTGGACGAGCGCATGCCTGACCACGAACAACCGCTACCCGAGACAGCGGCTGTAGCGGTTTAGAAAAAAGAACAGAAAGGGGCGGGTGTACTTTTCCTAGGCCACACCGCGACGCTCATCCAATTTTCTCATGGCTGGCCCCGCGCTGAGACCATGCACAAACACAGAAATGACCACCACCAGCAAGACAACCGTCCATAATTCAGTTACTTGGGCAAATTCGGCGTGAAACGTAGCGTAGGCCAAATAATAGATAGACCCAAGACCGCGAATGCCAAAAAAGGCAACGACGGCTTGCTTGTCAAGCCGCAGGGGAGAGCGATAAAAGAGAGCCACCCAGCCGGCTAGCGGTCGAATGATGAAAACGGTGATAAGAGCCACGGCCGTGATAGACCAACTCAATCCTGTCCACACGATCGTCACTAAATACCCTCCCACCCAAAAAAGCGTCACTGCCACCAGCACTCGCTCAAATTCCTCCGCCATATCATGCAACGCCTGCTGATAGGCATGATTTTCTTCTGCTTGGCGAAACACACAGGCCGCCACAAAAACAGCGATAAAGCCATACCCCCCCACCAGTTCCGTCACCGCATACGGAATAAGGGTCAGGCTGATAACCAAGATACCCGTCATGGTATGCGCCAGTTGAGTCTGGCGCGACAGTCCAAAAACCAGCTTGCCCAGTAGCCAACCAAGCACAACGCCCACTAACAGTCCGACCACAATTTTGTAGCCGACATCTATCAGCAACCATTCCGTCAGCCAATCAGCGGGGGCTATGCCCACCGTTGCCCACGCAATGGCCAGATAAGTGAAGGGAAAAGCCAGCCCGTCGTTCAAACCCGCTTCGGTTGTCAGGGCAACGCGCACCGAGGAACCGTCTGGCTTGCTTGGCGCACTCGTTTGCACATCGGCCGCGAGAACGGGGTCGGTAGGAGCAATAACGGCTCCCAAAAGCAGGGCCGTGGCCGGCACAAAGCCCAATACCCACCAGCCCAGCAGGCTGGTCGCCAAAATGGTCAACGGCATGGTGATGAGCAAAAGGCGGACACTAATGCGCCATGTTGACCAAGCGTAGGGATAATTTAGTTTGAGGCCGGCCGAGGTGAGGGCAATGATGACAACGAGTTCGGTGACTCGTTTTATCCACCACACATCATCAATGAGGTCGGGGAGTTGGGCATAGGGGGATACAAAGGGCAGTAAGGACAGGAGAAGAAACACGGCCGTGCCCAACAGCATAAAAAAGAGGGGAGCCGTAATCGGTTGCCGCGCCAGCAAACGGGGAGCTAACGCCGCCGCCAACACAATCACCCCTATCACTAGCAAAACAATGTCGTATAAATCCATATCTCTTCTCAAAAAACCTGCATCATATCAGGTAAGTTCATTGACTCATATCGATCGCATGGCGTCTGTTTACCACTGCGCCCAATTCTAACAAAAAAACCTGCTAGATTTTAGAAACCTAGCAGGTTTTTGACTTAAAGCTTACGGCTCAAAACTTACAGCTTATAGCTTATCCCTACGTTCCATCTTCCCAAGAATTTAGATACTTCGCCTGCTGGTCAGTTAGCGTATCAATCTTAATACCCATCGCCGCCAGCTTAATCCGCGCAATATCCGCATCAATCTGGGCGGGAACGGCAAATACTTCGTTCGCCAGCTTGCCCCTGTTGTCCACCAAATATTTGGCGGCCAATGCCTGCCCTGCAAAACTCATATCCATCACAGAAGCGGGATGTCCCTCAGCGGCGGCCAAGTTAATCAAGCGGCCTTCGCCTAGTACGTTCACGCGGTGACCGTTGGGCATGGTGTACTGGTCTACAAAGGGACGCACTCGTTTAGGTGCGCCCGCTTTTTCTTCCAGCTTGCGGATGTTAATCTCCACATCAAAGTGACCCGAATTGGCGACCAAGGTGCCATCTTTCATCGCTTCCATGTGATGAATATCAATCACGTTGATGTCGCCCGTGGCCGTCAGGAAAATATCCCCTTCTTTGGCGGCGTCCAGCATCGGCATCACGCGGTAGCCATCCATCCCCGCCTCAAGTGCTTTCAGCGGGTCCATCTCGGTGACGATCACGTTCGCGCCTAAACCACGCGCCCGCATCGCTACCCCACGACTGCACCAACCATACCCAGCCACGACAAAAACTTTGCCCGCAATCAGGTAATTGGTGGCGCGGATAATGCCGTCCATAGTGGACTGTCCCGTGCCGTAGCGATTGTCGAACATGTGCTTGGTCAGCGCATCATTCACCGCCATGACGGGGTATTCCAAACGCCCTTCAGCGGCTAACGCCCGCAGACGAATCACGCCCGTGGTCGTCTCTTCCGTGCCGCCGATTAGGCCCGGCAACAGCTCGCGGCGGGTTTTGTGCAGGGTGCTGGCCACGTCTGCGCCATCATCCATAATAATGTGTGGTTTGTGGTCGAGAATGGCGTTGACATGCCGAAAATAAGTATCGTTGTCTTCCCCTCTTTTGGCGTAAACGGGGATTTCGTAATGCGCGACCAGTGCGGCGGCTACGTCGTCTTGGGTGCTGAGCGGGTTGCTCGCGGCCAAAACAAGGTCTGCCCCGCCGGCCTGCAAAGCAACCATCAAATTAGCGGTTTCCGTAGTGACGTGCATACAGCCCGCAATGCGTAGCCCTTCAAATGGACGGTCAGTCCCAAATTTTTCGCCTATACCTTGCAGTACGGGCATTTCTTGGGCGGCCCACTCCATACGGTGGCGACCACCGGGAGCGAGTTCTACATCTTTAATATCGTATTCCATTTAGTTAATCTCCTGTGAATTCAATGAGTAATGAACAAAAAGGTTGGTTGCTATAGTTGCGTGTGTGGTCTGAAGCGGGGTTTTGTCAAGAAGAGGCGGTTCCAGAGCGCGTACACATTCTCAGCCACCAATTTTTCACTCACCGCTGAGTGCCCTGACAAAATCTCTTGCAAAGGCACGAAGAGCGCAAAGTTTTTCTCTTTGCTTCTCTGCGTCTTAGCGAGAGCCTGCTTTTTTCAGTAGGCTCATCGCTCATCGCTCATTACTCGGCACTTAACACATCAAGTGCGCCTTGGTCGTCGAAGTGACGACGGTAACGCTCGATAAATTGGGAAACGGTGTAGCTGTGGTTTTGGGTGCCTTCTTCTTCCAAAACATAAGCAGAAGCGAGTGCCCCCATACGACCACATATGTCCCACGGCAGGCCAAGCTGTAGGCCGCGCATCAGGCCAGCGCGGAAAGCGTCACCCGCACCCGTTGGCTCGACCATGCGGCGCAAGGGGGCGATGGGAATGTCGTAATGCTCACCGTTGACCGTAAGACGGGAGCCATCTTTGCCCATCGTGACCAAAACGGCGTGCGCTTTGTCCAGAATTTGCGCCTCGCTTAGCCCTGTTTTCTCTTTAATCATGCCCAGTTCATATTCGTTGACGGTGAGCATGTAACAACCGTCTAGCCCTTCGTGCAGGTCATCACCCGTGAGCCAGATGGTTTGCTGACTGGGGTCATAAATGTATTTGAGGCCGATTTTTTTGGCTTCGCGCACATATTTCTGCATAGCGACGGGGTCGTTGGGGGAAATAATGGTCAACTCGGCCGTGGGGGCGTGTTCGGCAAAGCTGAGTTTGCCTGCGTAGGCCATCGCGCCCGTGTAGAAGCTGGCAATTTGGTTTTGCTGGTTGTCGGTGTTGACAAAGAAGGAGGCGCAATGTTCGTCTTTGATTTCGATGGTGGGGGTGGTGTCTACGCCGTGCGCTTCCAGCCAGTCACGGTAGTTGCCGAAATCTTCCCCGGCCGTGGCCATCATTTGGGGACGACCGCCCAGCAAGCCGAGGTTGTAGGCGATGTTGGGAGCTGTGCCGCCGCGCTGTTTGGTCATGGTTTCAACGAGGAAGCTGAGGCTGATTTGGTGGAGTTGGTCGGGGAGGATGTGGTCGGTAAATTTACCGGGGAAGGACATGAGGTAGTCGTAGGCGATGGAGCCAGTTACAACGATATTCATAGAGGAAGCTCTTGCTTGAATGAGTAATGAATAAGGAGTAATGAATAAAAGGGGTCGGTCTGCTTAATGCGTCTGATTGTTTCTGAAGGGTTCGGGGTCAATGAAGAAATTTGAACCTTGTACCCTGCACCTTGCACTAGTTTGTGGACACGGCCGTGTTGTTATCCTTCTTTTTCTCTTCTATCCGCTTCAAAACAGGCGTTAGCCCCAGCCGGTCACGCACAATAACCAACAACGCCCGCAGGCCATCCGTACTGCTAATCTTTTTGCCTTCGTCGTAGGTGCGCGGGCTGTAGCTGATGGGCAGTTCAAGAATATCGTGGCCAGAGAGCAAAATTTTGTTCGGTAGCTCAAAGTCCAAATCAAACGTCGTGCCCACAAGGTGGAGCGATTGAACAACGTCGGCGCGAACCATTTTAGTGGCCGTGGCGACGTCGGTTAGGTTGCCGCCAAAAAAGAGATTGGTCACGGCCGTGAGCAAGCGCACGCCCCAGTAAGCGTGTGCATATTCATACACCGCCTGCCCGCCCAGCGTGCGCGAGCCAAAAATAGCGGGCGCGTTCGTCTCGTCGGCGAGGGCACAAAAGCGGGAATGTTCGGCGGGGTCATATTCTAAATCCGCATCCTGAATAATCATGTAGTCGCCCGTCATGTGGGCGATACCAGTGCGGATGGACATGCCCTTGCCCATGTTCTTTTCATGAAAAATGATGTTGAGGTCAGGCTCTGAGCGCATCTGGTCCAAAATATCGCGGGTTCCGTCGGTCGAATCGTTATCAACGACGATGATTTCACGCTCCCAGTTAGCCCCGAGGTCAACTTGGCGGGTGGCATTTATCACGCGGGCAATCGTTTCCCGCTCGTTGTAGCAACAGATGATGACGGAGAGCTTTTTGGAGGACATAGCCGTATCGCCTAGCCTGTGGGCAAAGAAAAACGTAAGCCGCCAAGGTGACTTACGTTTTTCCCCTTACATAAATGAACTTTGTTTTGTGTGCAGTGGGTTGGTAATCGCTTGGCTTGGCCGCCGGGGCAAAGCACCCTAAAAATTGACCGTTGGCGACTGTGCTAGCCAACGGGGCATTATAGCACAGCACGGCCGTGTTCCAAGGTTGATAAGCGTTCTCTCACAAGCAGGGTGCAGGGTTCAGGGGACAGGAGTGAACGTGGGCGTGGGGGGAATGGGCGTGAACGTGGGCGTTGCCGTGGCGGGGACGGGGGTGAAAGTGGCTGTGGGAGGGATGGGCGTGAACGTGGGCGTGGCGGACACAGGCGTGAACGTCGCCGTGGGCGGCGCGGGGGTAAAGGTGGCTGTGGCGGGGACAGGCGTGAATGTCGCCGTGGCTGGCACAGATGTGAACGTCGCCGTGGGCGGAATAGACGTGGCGGTGGCCGTCGCTGGGACAGGGGACGCGGGGGTAAAAGTGGGGAAAGGGGTGTTGGTGGGCGTGCCCGTGCTGGTCGGCGTGGGCGACAAGGGCGTGGCCGTGGGTGGCGTA
>JBGTIZ010000215.1:0-7566 GCA_041745395.1 Promineifilaceae bacterium (SeqCode)
TTTTGAGATTAAAAAAGGACGCCAAAATAATTAGCGTCCTTTTGTTCTATATCAATCAAGCACAGGGTCGAATAACTGCTTGGTTTAATCTGCTTCCGCGCTGTCGGGATTGGTTTTCGTTCGATTTTTGAAATCTACGAACCGGTAACCAACGCCGCGCTCAGTGAGAATGTATTCGGGATGGGCAGGGTCGTTTTCTATCTTCTTGCGTAAATAGTTGATGTACAACCGCAGGTAATGGGTCTCGTCGCGGTATTCATACCCCCACACTTTGGCGAGAAGCGTCTCGTGGGGCACAACCCAACCAGCGTTTTGAATGAGATGGTTGAGCAAGCGGTACTCGGTGGGGCGTAAATCAATGCGCTCCCCCGCGACGATAACCTGATGACGGTTGAAGTCCACGGCTAGGTGGTCATCTATCTGCAAAATGGTGCGGGGGGGCGGCGCAGGCCATTCGGCACGACGGAGGACGGCGTGTACGCGGCTATTTAGCTCGCGGGGGCTGAAGGGCTTGGTTACGTAATCGTCTGCCCCTAGCTCTAGACCGCGAATTTTGTCTTCTTCGTCGGATTTGACGGTGAGCAAAATAACGGGCACGGTTGAAATCTCGCGGATCATGCGCAGGGTTTCAAAGCCGTCGAGTTCGGGCATCATGACGTCCATAATGACGAGGTCGGGCACGTGCTGACGCAGTTGCTCGAGGGCTTGGACGCCGTTGCGGGCTTCGACGACTTGGTAGCCTTCCAGTTCAAGGTTCATGCGAATGAAGCGGATCATGCGCGGCTCGTCGTCTACAACGAGGATAAGTCTGGGGGCGGATGGTTCTAGGCTTTCAGGAACTTGTTCTAACATGGTTGACCTTTTTTAGGGGGTGATTATTCGCGCACGAAGCCGATGACTTCGTCCACATCGGCGGAGGGCAGGACTTGCACGAAGTTAATACGGTGGAAGGGGACAATCATGGTGCTGACTTCTTCATCTAGGTAGTGAAGGTCTTTGCCATCTTTACGCTGGGGGTTGTTAATAATGATTAGGTAATCTTGGGGATCAGGCATTCTATCAATTTCGCCTTTGACGGCGTCTTCGTTGTTGATGTGGACAAGTACCTGTACGCTCATAGGAAAGCCTTTTTGTCTTTATAGATAGTGGTTGGGTGTGGTGGTGGAAATGCCCACGGCCGTGTAAACCATTTAATATCAGGGTGAACTATATATGACCCGTTATCATAAACAGGCGACTATAAACTTTGCACTAGAACCAACATAGTTTAGATACAAGAGTCTGCGTTAGTGCAAAAACACATGTACCAGCAAACTGCCAAACGCAATTTCATCCCCGCTTTTAATAGGGTAAGGCAAGTCTGGTGGTAACCGAAAGTTGTTGAGGGTGGTGCCGTTGGTGCTGTTTGAATCTATCAGCACAATGCCCTGCTCAGAAACGCGAATCACGGCATGATTGCGGGAAACACCATATTCGGAGCCATTATCAATGGTGGTGTCTAGCTCGGGGGCATCTTCATAGCCGGGCACTGACCGACCAATCCGAATATCTTTTTTAGCGGGCAGGCTTAGTTGGCGACCACTGAGCGGGATCATAAATGTAATGGTTTCATAGGCCACGGCCGTGCCGACTCGTTGACCAATTAGCGAGGGCGGGTCAGGGTCGGGGGCCTGTTCCAACACCGCTACCTCGCCACCCAGCTCTAACAGCGAGGCACCACAATGGCTACAAAACAGTGCGCCTTCATATTCTTCATTACCACATTCTTTACAAATTACCATTACCGCTCGTCTCTTTCTCTTGGCAACTACTTATGCACACGACGGTCGAGGCTCGGCCTAAAGCTTGCCTTTTTGCCTTTGACGGAGCCTCAGGCAATGGACTCATTACTCTTTGTCAACAAAATCTAGCCCTAGGCTTTTGGTCATGATGGTGCGTGTGCCATATCGAATTTGTTTGCGCCCTTCACCCGATAACTGACCCGTAAAATTCATGCGGTGCGTCTCCGCCTGAGCTTTCTGCGCCAACTGCGTAAACCCCGCTTCACGCAGACGTGAAGTCAAGTACTCCATGCGCTTGGTAGCCGCCGCTAAGTCGCCATTTTCCGCATCTTTCCACACCTGTTCGTTCATGCGATACATGTTCAAAATTTGCACGGCGCGAACAATCCGCTCGGGCATGCGCTCCTTGGGCGGTGCGTCTGACACCCAAAATTTGAAATTACGCTTCAGCGTCATCTCACGCTTGGGGTCGGAAGGCAAAAATGCGCGCATCTCAATCGGCATGGTCAACGTTTGCCCCATTGGCTGTGGTTCGATAGATACTTCTAGCAAAACGGAGAGGGGGGCGCGCCCTTCGATAGCACCTAAGGGGATTTGCTGTTTATCAAATTTGACGGGTTGGGCAAAGGGGGAAAGTTTGAAAGCGTCGCGGATAGCGATGCCCATGGGCAAAACGGCTTTAAGGCGCACGTTTTGGGCATGAATCGTGCCTAGCCCCCGAATGCGCTGGCGTAAAAAATGGAGAATTTGCTCTGGGTCAGAGATAAAGCCTGTCTGTCCACCAGAGGGTTGTACCAGTTCGTCTAAAAATTCGTCGTTCCATTCGTTGCCGATACCAAAGGCACTGATGCCCACGCCTCGTGAAGCGGTATCATTGGCTAAGGCTAGGCATTCGTCCGCATCGCCATAGGTATGACCATCGGTCAGGAGAATAATATGGTTGACGTATTTATCGAGGGGGCGTTGGCCAATTTCATTCCAACTAGCGGACAAACCCTGATAAATTTCAGTTCCGCCAGAGGCTAGAATGCTACGCAATTTGGAATGGATGGCTAATTTATCATTGACGAGGGTTGAGGGGACAACAACTTCAGCGCGGTCACTATAGCTGACGATAGAGACAAAATCTTGATTAGACATTTTGTCAACGATAAGCTCAGCCGCTTTTTTAACACGGTTAAGACGAGTCCCTTTCATCGAGGTGCTACGGTCAATAACCAGTGATAAATTCAGGGGAAGGCTGTTTTTATCGGTTGTGTCGCTCTCGTCTGGCGGCAAGATTTCAACCAGCAAATAGACAATTTGAGGGGTGTCTAATGCCGGCATCTGATTGCGCGAGGCGATAATGTTTAGTTCAAAGGGGGCTTCTGTTTCTGCCATACAACCACTAAGCAATTAACAATGAGCAATTAACAATTAACAATGAGTAGAGAACGTGGATATTTTCTCGAGAAGAGACGCTGTTTTTCGTCCCTCTTCCCTCTTCCTTCGTCCTTTTGTTATCTAGTAGCCGAAGTTGATAACCACGGCCGTGATATTATCCGTACTGCCGCCCAACAACGCCGTTTCAACCAGCAAATCTACCTGTGCCTGTAACGACAGCGAGGCATCGCCCATGATTTCGGTTAGCCGTTCTGGCTCAATGGCTCCCCACAAGCCGTCACTGCAAACCAAAATCTTACCTCGCTCGGGTAACGAGCGCGTGTAGGTGTCAATTTCTAATTCATGCCCCGTCATGGCGCGGTAGAGCAGATTACGATGCGGGTGGACTTCCGCTTCTGCGGCCGTGATTTGCCCTGCATCTTGCAACCGTTGCACAACTGAGTGGTCTGTTGTGATTGTTTGCAACGTTGATTCAGCTTCATTGAACAGATAGGCGCGACTGTCACCGACATGAACGAGAAAAAGTCGCTGACCCACAACCAACACGGCCGTGAGGGTAGTCCCCCCTTCCTTCTCTGGGTCAGACGTATACAAGGTTTGATTCGCCGTTTCAACCGCCTCAAGCATCACTTCGCTGATAGGTGGCGGAGAGGTATCACGCAACATGGGTAAGTAAATGCGGTTTAGTACCTGCTGGCCCACTATGCGGGATACCGTGCGGCTGGCTAAATCACCCCCATGATGCCCACCCATTCCGTCAGCGACCAAACCAAGGGCAATGGGGGTGACCATATTCGAGCCACCGGTTAGGGCCACAAATGAAAACATCGTGTCTTCGTTGCGTTGGCGCATGACACCCAAATTGCATCGTTTGGCAATTTCGATGTATGGCTCGCTGATAGGCAATTCTTTGATTTGTTCGGGGGTGAGACGTTTGGTTTGATTAACTGCTTCAGCTTCTTCTGGAGCAGTATCGGAATCGGTAGCCACGGCCGTGGTTGTATCTACAGTTTCTGCTTCTGCCCCATTGTGTGGTTGTTCATCAGGCTCCACCGACACAGGCATTTCAATTTCAACCTCAATTTCGGGACTCAGCGCTTGTTCATTGTTCGTAGACATATCTGACTATACCTGTAAGTGTTTGACGCGCTCAAATCGACTCTTGGATAATAGACTCGCCGTTCACCAGCTCATTGTGTTGCTGTGGCTACGCACAATACCTTACGCAGGAAACGCATAAAATTGATGATCTGACGAACCAATATACACAATATTATCAGCAATGACGGGTGAGGAAATAACATATCCCCCCGTTTTGTAACGCCAGCGGAGTTTACCACGCTTCAGGCTAAGACTGTAGACATAGCCATCCGTTGACCCAAAATAAATCGCATCATCTAACACTGCCGGGGACGATGTCACCTGACCATCCGTCTGGTGCGTCCATAACTGCCGACCGCTAAAAATATCCAGCGCGTAGAGCTTGCCGTCCGAAGAGCCAATATAAACCACATCATCATGCACAACTGGCGATGATATGACGGGGCGGCCGGTGCGTGAGCGCCAAACAGCCCAGCCAGAATTGGCATCTAAGGCATAGACGGTGGCGTCCATTGACCCCACAAAAACCATATCGTCCGAGGCGGTGGGGCTAGAAGTTATCGCCCGCTTGGCTTGGAATTGCCAAACCTTTTCCCCGCGCATGTCCATGCAGAATACATAGCCCCCTTCTGTTCCAAAATAGACATATTTGTCAGTGACGCAAGGGGAAGAACGTACGGGGGAGTGGGCTTCCGCTTTCCAAAGCTCCACGGCCGTGTTGATATTGACCGCATACAGATGACCATCATCTGAGCCGAAGAAAATATATTCAAACTCGGCCGCTGGACTGGAATAAACAGGCCCTTTCGTCTCAAAACGCCATTGCAACTTCCCCGTGTGGCGGTTAATGCTGTAGACGTGTTGGTCTACTGAACCAATATAAACATCATTCTTAAACACTATGGGCGAGGAAGCAATGCCGTCCGTGGCTGGATATTTCCAGCGAAACGCGCCGTCATTGGCACTCAGCGCATACAGGTTGTTGTCATAGGCACCAACATAAACCGTGCCGTCCAGCACCGCTGGTTTGGAGCGAATCTCATCCTCACACTTAAACGTCCACAGCGGCTGAACTGTGTTTTGCAACCCCGTGTGCCTTGGCGAAGATTGACCCGCAAACGAGCCAGCCACGGGCATCGCTGACTGTGGCTGTTGCTGAGGCTGTGTCGTCGCATAAGGTGACTGCGTTTGCGGGGGGGGCATGGTGCTGTAGCGGTTGTCAGCGGGGGCTGGCGCGTTATTTCCCACGGCCGTGTTGTTCGCCACATTCGAGCCAGCCGGGGGCTGTGCCCTGCCCAACGCCTGCAACGCATCCCGCAGTTCCATCCCATCCTGATAACGATCCTTCACGCCATAAGAGAGACAGCGCATCACTACCTGATTCAACTGCGGCGAAACCAGCGGATTAATCTCGGTAATTAGCCGTTCCTGCCACGAAAATGGCGGTTCCAAACGAGGGTCTTTCATGGTCAACAAATGATGCAAGGTGGCTCCCAACGCATACACGTCACCCGCTGGGCTAGATTCACCACGATATTGCTCTGGCGGTGAATATCCCTCCGTCCCAATCATCGTGCCTTTGGCATCATCCTGAAAATGTTTGGCAATGCCAAAGTCAATCAAGCGAATCCGACCTTGCTGATCCAACATAATATTGGAAGGCTTGAGGTCACGAAAGACAATCACACTCGGTTTGTGACTATGCAAATAACACAACACATCACACACTTGCAACGCCCAATCCACGGCCAACTCTGGTTCAACAGGGTCATTGCGCTCCTCGAGTGCCCCTTCCAAGTCCTTACCGCGAATATACTCCATGACCAAATAACTACGATCCCCTTCAGAAAAGTAGTCAAACACGCGGGGGATGGCGATGTGGTCAAGCGTGGCTAAAATGCTGGCCTCTGTCTCGAACGAGCGTCGCGCCAATTCACGCACTTCTGGATTCCCCCCAATATTGACCATTTCTTTAATGGCACACAGGCGCGTCGCCGTCGTAAAACGCATGTCGCGTGCTTGATAAACGGAGCTAAAGCCACCTACGCCCAGCGTGCCCATGATGCGATACCGATTTTGAAGCATATCGCCAGGCTGAAGCTGGGCGCGCTGATTCATTTTAGAGGTGTTTCGCCGTTTACCGGTTAATTGTCTTGTGGTTGAGCCTGGCATAGATCACTCAATGATTCCTTGGTGTATGGATTATGATGGTGGCTGGGCATGATGCGAAATGGGTCTTTCGGGTTTCGTGTTGAGCCAAGACAATGACTCATTGCCACCATGAATTCCCAAAGAGCCTATGAAATTTGTTCCCTTAGCATACTGTTAAAGAGATGGTTCTGCAAGAGGAACGATAAGAGCGTGACAGGGGCACGGGTAGGGCGTTAGGCGGCGTTGTGGGCTGGCGAAAGTGAGTGAGAATACCAGAGACGTTCTCCCCCCACGGCCGTGACATAATCCCCCACCTGCGCCCGCAAATCCGCTTCATCAGCAAAGAAAGTGCTAATTTGCGATACATAGGCCAAAATCGCCGCACAGCGCGTAGACACGGCCGTGTCACTCACTTTGACCAGTTGCGTCTGCCACGTGCGCCCCGCCGCCGCTTCTTGTGCCAGCAACGTCTCCAGCAAATCAGGCCACTGCACATAGGGATAATCTTCATAATAAATGAGGCTCGCGCCAAACGCCTGCTCCGCCGCTTGGCGCACCAATTGATGGTCAACATGGTTGCCCACGGCAAAGGGCGCGTATATTTTTTTCGCCGAGGGCAAGGCTTGCAACACGGCCGTGATTTCGTCCAGCAATCCGCCTGAAGCCAGTTCTGTGGGCGCAACCGCCCCAAACAGGTCAGCGTCGGCTGTGTAAAAAGGCTCCCCCGTGGCTGAGTCGCGCCGATAAATGCAGTCGGGCACACGGCCGTGCCACACCCCTGCCCCCACCAGCGTTCCCGCTATTTCATCCTCCGCCCGTCGCGCCGCCACCGCCTCATGCGCCAACGCCCAGCGGTCATGCAACCCCGTCGCATAGGCCGAAAGTTCGCCGCTAGGCGGGTCGCCCGCCATGATGGTGGCGATTAGAACGCGCTCACCCACGGCCGTGGCCTGCGTAATCTGCCCCCCGCAAGACAAGACCACATCATCCAAATGCGGGGCAAGGTAGAGGGCATCGTAAGCAGGTGTTGGGGATGTCATTTATGGTTTGAGTCCTGAGTTAGAAGTTAGAAGTAAAAAGCGAGAAGTGAGAAGGCACGTCCGTCCGACAGCTCTTGATTAGCACGCAAACCACTTTTTGCTTCTTACTT
>JBGTIZ010000216.1:0-9271 GCA_041745395.1 Promineifilaceae bacterium (SeqCode)
AAACGAAAAAACACCCTCTTTCCAGCGAGTCGTGGCCTATTGCAAGTTAAGAAATAAATCGGGTAAACAGCGGGATTGTCGTAGGGGCGGGGCGGTACGGGGTAAGTTTGGCGATGATTAACCCAGTTCCGCCCGTACCGACTCGCCCTTGTTGTGCGTCAAGTGGGCGAGTCAGCGCGGAGACAAGTTGAGCCGTTTTAGGACAGGTATTACCGTGCCGCCCCGCCCCTACGGGGCATTGTTTTATACCCGATTCGTTTTTTGATCTACAAACGGCCACGACGAAGCGGAAGTGTAAAGGTAACTTTGAAGGGATTTCTGAACCATGCCGAAAAGTTAGACATACGCCCTTCGCGGCTGATTGTAACACTCTTGCGAGCGATTGCCTGTGTGCAAATGAACCAGTAAGCATTCGCCCGCTACGGTTTGATTGAACCGCTTCAAAACCTGACATTCATCACCTTCATCCTTGCCATTACTCACTGTAAAAACTGCACAAAATAACGGAAGATAACTATAGGCATATTGCCTAACCCTCTAACTCCCAAGGCTCCCCCACGAGCCATTGATGCGCTCTTATTGGCAAGGTACAGGGTGCAAGGGTCAAGGTGCAAACCACCCTGAACCCTGCACCCCGCACCTTGCTCCACTCCACTGGAGGCAAACACAGGCATGGCAACCGGACGCATTGTTATTGATGTCGAGCGGTGCAAGGGGTGTGATTTATGCCGCGCGGCCTGCCCACAAGATGTTATCGCCCTCGCGGATGAGCTAAATAGCAAAGGCTACCATCCCGCGATTTTGCTCGACCCGTATCACGATTGCACGGGGTGCGCCCTGTGCGCAGTCGTTTGCCCCGACGGCTGTATCACCGTTTATCGTGATGTTCCCCCCCCTCGGACTAAATTAAAACCAAATACACCAGATACCAAGGAGGCACGTCGCCATGTCAAAACAGTTGCTTAAAGGAAACGTCGCCTTTGCCGAAGCGGCCGTGCGGGCGGGCTGTGAGGCGTATTTTGGTTACCCCATCACCCCGCAAACCGAATTGCTGGAGCATATGTCGGCGCGGATGATTGACCACGGCCGTGTTTTTCTCCAAGCGGAAAGCGAAGTCGCCGCCATCAACATGGTCTACGGCGCGGCCGCCGCTGGCGCACGCACCATGACCAGTTCCAGCAGTCCCGGCATCAGCCTCATGCAAGAAGGATTCAGCTACATCGCTGGCTCCGAAGTGCCCGTCGTCGTGATAGATGTCATGCGCGGCGGCCCCGGCTTGGGCAACATCCAGCCCAGCCAAAGCGACTACAACCAGTTGACCAAAAGCGCGGGGCACGGGGATTTTCATCCCATCGTGCTGGCGCCCGCGACTGTGCAAGAGGCGATTGACCTGACCGTGTTGGCTTTTGATTTGGCCGACGAATACCGCACGCTCGTCTTTGTGGCCGCTGATGGGGCCATCGGTCAAATGATGGAACCCGCCGAACTGCCCCCCATGCAGGAATTGCGGCAAAAACGGCCAAGCTGGGCACTCACGGGCGCCAAAGGGCGGGAGAAAAATCTCGTTTCCTCGCTCTATTTGGGCGCGGACCAACTCGAAGCGTTGAACGACCAACTCCAAGAAAAACTAGCCGTTATCGCCGCGCGGGAAGTGCGTTACGACACTTTCTTGGCGGATGATGCCGAAATTTTAGTTGTCGCTTTTGGCACGGCCGCGCGGGTTGCCCAATCCGCTATTAAACGATTACGCCAAAATGGCCTGCCCGTGGGTCTATTCCGACCCATCACCCTCTGGCCTTTCCCCGAAAAAGAGCTATACGCCGCCACCCGCCAAACCCACGCCACGCTCGTGGTCGAAATGAACGCGGGACAGATGCTCCAAGACGTTCAGCGCGTCGTGGGGCATGGTCAGCCGATTCAGTTTTTGGGGCGCATGGGCGGAGCCATTCCCATGGTGGAAGAGGTTGAGGCTAAGATTCAGGCGTTGTATGACCAGATTCAGCAAGAATCTGGCCTGATGGAGCGAATGTCATGGTAGCACCACTCCTTATTTCCCCCCTCGAAGCCCAAGTGAACGAAAAAGTGATGTATGCTCGGCCGCGCAGTTTGGCGCAGTGCGATACTCATTATTGTCCGGGCTGTACGCACGGCACGGCGCACGGCCTCGTGGCGGAGGTGCTGGACGAACTGGGCATTCAGCAGGAGACGATTTTGGTCGCTTCGGTGGGCTGTTCGGTTTTTGCGTATAACTATTTTGAGGTGGATGCGTGTGAGGCGGCCCACGGCCGTGCGCCAGCTATGGCCACCGGCGTGAAGCGGGTTCACCCCGACAAAATCGTCTTCACCTATCAGGGCGACGGCGACCTCGCTTCGATTGGCATGGCCGAAATCGTGCATGCCGCCACGCGGGGGGAAAAAATTACGGTCATCTTTGTCAATAACGCGATTTATGGC
The DNA here is from genome assembly GCA_041745395.1 of Promineifilaceae bacterium (SeqCode). Taxonomy (GTDB): domain Bacteria; phylum Chloroflexota; class Anaerolineae; order Promineifilales; family Promineifilaceae; genus Hadersleviella. The sequence continues at coordinate 2,455 of JBGTIZ010000216.1, forward strand.
ATGACGGGCGGGCAAATGGCGCCCACCAGCTTGGTTGGTCAGGTGACCACTTCTTCGCCCCACGGCCGTGATGAAGCCCTTGCCGGTCGCCCCTTGCGCATGGCGGAGCTACTCGCCCAACTGCCCGGCACCGTCTACAGCGTGCGCCGCAGTCTGCACGATGCCCGGCACACCATGCAGGCCAAAAAAGCGATTAAAACAGCGTTCGAGGCTCAGCAACAAAACCTCGGCTTCAGCGTCGTGGAACTGCTCTCCTCCTGCCCCACCAACTGGGGACTCAACCCCACCGACGCCCTCGACTGGGTGCGGGACAACATGCTCCCGTATTATCCAGTGGGGGATTATAAAACCTTTTGAGTGCTGAGCGATGAGCAACGAGTGCTGAGTGGCGAACCCACTCATCGCTCAGCACTGAGTGCCCTGAAAAAAGAGGTATTTTTGCAAAATCTACCAGAGGTGGATTTCCGCGAAAAGGGGCTTTTTTCAGTAGGCTCAGCACTCATCGCTCAGCACTTTTTTTTCCAGAGGAAAAAAATGACTACCCCATGGCATTACCGGTACGCGCAACGACTGCATGGCATGGGCAGTTCGGCTATTCGGGAACTGCTCAAGCTGACGCAGAATCCAGACATTATCTCTTTTGCGGGTGGCTTGCCCGCGCCTGAGTTTTTCCCCGTGGAGCGATTTTCCGAAGCGGCGGAGCGGGTCTTGCGGGAGCATGGCTCGGCCGCGTTGCAATACAGCACCACGGATGGCTATCTGCCTCTGCGGGAGCTAATTGTCGAAAAAATGGCGGCGTATGGCATTCACGCCACGGCCGCGAATGTGATGATTACGAGTGGTTCCCAACAGGCACTCGACCTGATTGGTAAGTTATTGATTAACCCTGGCGACCTCGTTCTGACGGAGCGGCCAACTTATTTGGGCGCATTGCAGGCGTGGAATGCGTATCAGGCGGAATACACGGCCGTGTCCATTGACGACCACGGCCTGCGCACCGACCTGCTCGAAAAAGCCCTCTGTGGCGGCCCCAAATTCATGTACATCCTGCCCAACTTCCAAAACCCCGGCGGGGTAACGCTCCCCTACGAACGCCGCCTAGACATCGTTCACATGGCCGACCGCTACGGCCTGCCCATCATCGAAGATGACCCCTACGGCGAATTGCGCTACGAAGGGGAACACCTGCCCCCGCTCATCGCCCTTGACGCGCAAGAGCTAGGGGATGACCCTGGTGGCCTCATGCGCGGCAACGTCATTTATCTCAGCACCTTCTCCAAGACGCTCGCGCCGGGGCTACGCATCGGCTGGATGGTCGCGCCCGCCAGCGTCATTAACCAATGCGTGACCATTAAACAGGGCATGGATTTACACACCAGCAGTTTCGACCAGATGGTCGCCTACGAAGTCGCCAAAGATGGCTTCCTGAAACAGCATGTGCGCCGCCTGCGCGAAGTGTATCGGGAGCGGCGGGATGTGATGCTGGCCGCTATGGCCGAATTTTTCCCACCCGAAATAAGCTGGACACAGCCGCAGGGTGGCCTCTTCCTCTGGGTGACGCTCCCCGAACATCTGGACAGCACCGAACTGTTTAGGCAGGCGGTGACTAATAATGTCGCCTTTGTGCCGGGCGTCTCCTTCTATCCCGACGGCACGGGCTACAACACGCTACGCCTCAACTTCTCCAGCGTCACGCCCGAGCAAATCGAACAAGGCATCGAACGACTCGGCCGTGTGCTGTGGGAGACGGTTGAGGTGTACGAACCGCTTCCGCTTTAGCGGGGTTCAGGGTGCAGGGTGCAAGGGGCAAGCCCCTGCTCGTAGTAACGGCTTTAGCCGTTTTTTACACAAAACAGGAGTAATATGATGAATGAAACTTCTATTGTTGTGGCTGGGTTTGGGGGACAAGGGGTGTTGCTGGCGGGGCAACTGCTCGCCTATGCGGGTATGGATGCGGGCCGGCATGTGACCTGGATTCCCTCTTATGGGCCAGAAATGCGTGGGGGGACGGCGCATTGTACGGTGATTATCAGTGATGAGCCGATTGGTTCGCCTGTGGTGGCGCGGCCAGATGTGGTCATCGCCCTGAATCAGCCGTCGTTTGTGAAGTATAAACCGTTGCTCAAGGAGGGGGGCTTGCTGGTGGGGAATGGGAATTTGGTCACGGCCGTGTCTTCGCGTAGCGACATCGAGACGCTGTTTGTGCCGCTCAATGAACTGGCGGAAAAACATGGTTCCAATAAGATGGTCAATGTCACGGCCGTGGGGGCACTACTCGCTCGCCGTCCCGTCCTCTCCCTCGAGGTCGTCGCCCAAGCTCTGCGTGACCATTTGCCCGCCCGCAAGGCGCATTTGCTAGAGCAAAACCTGCTCGTCTTGCAAGCTGGACATGATTTTGCTATGCAGGGGGCCTTGGTGGGGTAAAGCGTACCGTAGGGCAAAGGCATGCCTTTGCCCTACGGTACGGTACGCCAAGGATTCAAAACGGCGATACCCGTAGCGGCGAAATCTTTATCATTGCGGGTGACCAGAACGCATTGGTGGTGACGGGCTAGGGCGGCGATGAGGGCATCGAGGGCGGGCAATGGCCGCCCTTTTTTTTCGCAGTCGGCGGTGAGTATGCCCCAAGTGAGCATCACGGCCGTGTCTATTGTCAAAATATGGTCAGCAAAACGGACCAGAGGCTGGTCATGGAGCCACTCAGTCAACTGTTGCTTCTGTTCCGAATCAGGCAGTTTCGCTATCCCTTTTTGAATTTCTCCCACGCTGATAACGCTCAAATAGACGGCCTGCGGCTCAAGGCTATCCAGCCAAGCGAGCAACGGCTGAGGCGGTTGACGGGCGACCAGTTCAGAAATGATGTTGGTATCCAGCAAGTAGCGCATGAGCTATAGCTCTATGTCTGGCCGACTCGGCGAGGGGTCGCGGGTCAGGTCAAGCTCTGCGCCGACCAGCGGCGATTGACGAAAGAAATCTGATAGTTTCTCCTGCTGGACAACCATTTTTTGGTAATCCGCAAAAGAAATCAACACGGCCGTGTCCACCCCCCGCCGCGTAATGACCTGCGGCCCCGCTTGCACCGCTTCTGCCACCAACTGACTAAATTTACTCTTCGCTTCCTGTAATTGCCATCTCTGCTTCAGCATGAACTTGTTATTCCCTCCAAACGGTACTGACTAGTCTGACTAGCCATATTAAGCTGACCAGATTGTATAAAGAGAGACCTCTGCTTGTCAACCACCTACCTTATGCCACATCCAGACCTCAAAGGCTTCCAAAACCTTTGAGGTCTTTGCCTTGGGGAAGCTCGGACTAACCGTCTTAGTCCCATTTCCCCAGTACTTCCAAAAGTGCCGGGGAAGTTTAGGGAACATCGGGCATGGCAAACGTTTGTGGTGGTGGTATAGGAACTAAGTTCCTCAAAGGAACTTATAGAGAAAACAGATAAAGTTCAGACATTGGTGAGGGTTGTTTGTCCGAGGTTTAAATAGTTTGTCTATTAGTTCCTGCGGTCTGGAGTTCAGTGGTCGGTCAGGAGGGAGAATGTCTGACGGTATTGGTGAGGGCTGGGGGTTTTGGCGGCATTTCCCCGGCACTGGGAAAGTGCCGGGGAAGGTCAGCGCGTAGAGGCCACCAGAATTGACAAATCTTCAAGATTTGTCAATTCTTCGCGCCGCGTACCGTAGGGCAAAGGCATGCCTTTGCCCTACGGTACTTTTTTCCGCTACAATCCCCGACAAGCTCAGCCTTCAACAGAGCTTCAGCTAGCGCAGGAGCCTTTTATTATCTTTATCAAACCAAGACCAAACCAAAAGGGTAGGACCATGTTTTACACCAGAAATTTGGAAAGCAAACCTCAGCCAAAGTTACCAACGGATGCGCGGCTGGCTGGACGGACGCGCGCCCGAGGCTGGTTTGATGGGGTATGGAGCCTTAACGACCTTCACGCTGTGGCCGCTGGTAGAGGCCGTGACTATGGCCGCGCAACAGGGGCAACACCCCATGATGGCCGTGGGGGCTATCGTGGGGAGTATTGGCTCTAATTTGCTGGCCAGCCAAATTCAGGCGTGGTATGACCGGACCGAAGCGGGGGAAACCATCACTGAAGAAGATGTCTTGCGCTGGTTACGGGAGCATATTGGGGAACAAAATGATTTGCAGGCTGGTTTGGATAAGATTTTGCAGGAGCTAGAGGGGATTCAACAAGCCACGGCCGTGTTGCCCAGCGACATGCAAGCCCAGTTCCTTACCCAGCTACAGCAAGACCTAGAAAAGCTAGGCTCCCTTGAGCTATTCCAGCCCATCATCAACCAAACCATTACCCAAAATAAGGGCATTGCTATCAATAATACGGGATCCTTTCGGGCGCGAGACATTATCATCAACCCACCCCCGCCCGACCCCGTAGCCGCGTCCCGTCGCCTCTACCTGACACGCCTCCAGCAAGTTTGCGATGACCTGCACCTGGCCGCGATGGGGGATGACCAAACCTCTGGGGATGGCATTCGCCTCCAAGATGTCTACATCACCCTTAACACTACCCACCAAATTCCTCTGACCAAAGAGGAGAAGGAAAAGGGAAACTATCAGAGTTGGCAGGATAACCGCCTATTAACTGCCACCGAAGCGGCCGCCCAAGAAAAGCGGCTGGTTCTGTTGGGTGGCCCCGGCAGTGGCAAAAGCAGTTTTGTACGCCAACTTGCCAAACAGGCGGCGCAAACCATTTTAGAGGGACAGACAGAGACACCGTTGCCTCTTATCATGACCCTGCGTGATTTAGCAAAACAGTTGCCCTCCTTGCCGCCCGAATCAGCTATATTGTCTCCTGATACCGAACGGGCATTACTCAAGGCCGTTATACAGCAATGGGAAAAGGATATAGCAAGCCCCCCCTTGAACAGTAAGCTGTTTGCGGAACAAGGCTTAAGGTCAGCTTTGGCTGAGGGACAACTGTTGCTCATCTTTGATGGATTGGATGAAGTGCCGCTGGCCAGTCGGCGAGCCGTCTGGGCGGCGGTGAAGGTGCTGTTGCGTCAATATCCCGATTTGGCGCAAATTATTGTGACTTGTCGCATCGCTTCCTATGTGGGGGAGAGCCGCTTTGAGCAGTTCCAAGAGCGTACCCTGAGTAAATTGAATGAAGAGCAAATCAAGCAGTTTGTGGCCGCTTGGTATCGGTCCCAAATCCGGCTGGGGCGGTTTACGCTCGAGGAGGTAGAGGCGCGTGTGGCTGATTTACAGCAGGCCGCGACGGAGCGAAGGTCTACGGGGCAAGATTTGCGAGAACTGGCGGAAAGCCCGCTCTTGCTGACGGTCATGTCTATTATTCACCAGAAAAAGACGCGCCTGCCCCATGAGCGGGTCAGACTGTATAAGGAGGCGGTCAATATCTTGCTTCGCAGTTGGCATCAGGGGAAGGGGCTAAAGCCGCCGGAGACGTTACAGCCCTTTTTGGATGACGACCGGAAGATGCAACAAATCTTGATGCATCTGGCGTACCAACTCCATTTGCGGCAGGCTACAGAAGCGAAGGCGCAATGGCGGCGGGGAGAGTTGCTGGAGCTATTGGAGCAGAAAGATTATTTGGGTCAGCTCTCGGTCGCTGAGGATTTTCTCTCTTATATAGATCAGCGAGCGGGTCTGTTCACGGGACGCGGGGGAGAGATAACAGATGGCGGAGGGCGGCGGCTCACTTACGATTTTGCCCATCGCACTTTTCAGGAATATTTGACCGGCTGTTATTTAGTTGATGGACGCACCCGTATCATTATCCAACATCTGCAAACGCCAGCCCAGATGAATGATTATTGGCAAGAGGCGGTTCGTCTCGGGCTGGAAGAGATGTTTTATAACCAGCCAGAGGATGTCTCTTTGGATTTGGCGTATGATTTGTGTCCTGCGGTGTGGCCGCTGGATGTGGCGGAGCAACGGTTGCTTGTGTGGTCTGCTTATGTAGGGCAGTTGGTGGGAACAGCCCAGATTGAAGCGGATAGGGGAGAGGAAACAGGGGGCTTGGTTTATCTGGGGCGGATACGGGCACACCTCAAGCGGCTTGTGGCAGATGAACAGAGCGAATTGTCTGTCATAGAACGTGCTTCAGCAGGCATTGCCCTCGCTATATTGGGTGATTCCCGCTCTGGGGTGGGGGTGAACGAGAAAGGTGTGCCTGATATTGTGTGGGGGAAACAGGTGCCCAAGGGGACTTATACGATTGGGGGTGAGGGTAAATATGATGGCAAAGTGCAACAAGTGCCGATTAAAGAGGCGTACCAATTAGCCAAATACCCCATTACGAATGTCCAATTTGCCGCCTTTGTGAACGCGCCTGATGTGCAAGATTCCCGATGGTGGGAGGGCTTGCCTGATAGGGAAAAACAGTTTAGTGAGTCCAGATGGCCGTATGGGAATCATCCGCGCACAGATGTGAGTTGGTATCAGGCGGTGGCGTTTTGTCGCTGGCTGAGTGATAAACTGGGGTACGAGGTGCGTTTGCCGCATGAGCATGAGTGGGAGGTGGCGGCACGATACGGGCATAACAAGGCGTATCCGTGGGGTGAGGATGAATTTGACCAGTCGAAGGCGAATACAAGCGAGGGCGGGATAGGACAAACCACGGCCGTGGGTCTCTACCCCACTGGCCGCCAACCCGAGCTAGATTTATATGATATGAGCGGGAACGTGTGGGAATGGTGTCAGAACAAATATAACAACCCTGACCAGGTAGAGGTGGATGATAGCGGGGACTCCCGCGCCCTGCGCGGCGGCTCTTGGAACAACACTCAAGACAACGCGCGCGCGGCGTATCGCAACAACAACA
>JBGTIZ010000217.1:0-5920 GCA_041745395.1 Promineifilaceae bacterium (SeqCode)
GAGAGGGCTGGGGTGAGGGTGTAACTGCGTAAGTCCTATGTGTATCTGCTATGGGTAAAAGAGTAGGAGCGTGAGGAGCCAGGGACTGACTAACCGATTACCCGACTTGGTTTTTAGGGAGAGAGAGTAAATACATGAACCAATCCAATCCCAATCCGTTTTTATCGCTTAGCTTCCCCGTGCGCACGGTGATTTTGTATAGCTTTGTGGCGGTGCTCTGGATTTTGTTCTCAGATAGCTTGCTTTATGCGTTCTTCGCGGCTGATGACATTGAACGCCTACCTGTGTTTAGCATTCTCAAGGGCTTGCTCTTTGTGACCGTGACCAGCACCTTCCTCTACCTGCTTTTGCGGCGAGAATTTAACCTGCGTTTGCGGCGCGAGGCGCGGTTGGAAGCGGAAATACAGAAAGCGATGCAGTATCAGGTAGACCTAGAAAACAGTGAACGTCGTTTTCGCCGTGCGGTGGAGGACGCCCCTCTGCCCATTATCATTTTTGCTGACGATGGGGAGGTGCTTTCGCTAAGCCGCACTTGGCTAGAGATAACTGGCTATGAAGCCGAGCAAATTAGGACGGTTGCGTCGTGGACGGCCTTGGCTTATGGGGCACGTCAACAGGCGGTGCAAGAGAGTGTTGATAAGCTGTTTACGCTCGAGGGTCGCGTGAATGAGGGGGAGTTTGTGGTTAATTGTGTGGATCAATCTCAGCGGATTTGGGTGTTTAGCTCGACCCCGCTGGGTCAGTTGCCGGATGGTCGTCGGGTGGCGATTAGCATGGCGGCGGATGTGACAGAGCGTAAGCGACTGGAGCAAAAAGCGCGTCAGCAAGAAGAGAGTTTTCGCTTGCTGTTTGCCAATAATCCTCAGCCGATGTGGGTGTATGACCAAGAGACGCTGGCTTTTTTGGAGGTGAACGACACGGCCGTGGCTCGTTACGGCTACAGTCGAGAAGAGTTTTTGTCCATGACTATTATGGATATTCGTCCACCGCAGGACAAAGTGCGTTTGCGTCAACATCTTGAACAAATAGGAGGCAACCTGCGTCAGCCATCGCTGTGGCAACATTGGACCAAGGATGGACGCGTGATTGATGTGGAAATTACGGCACATTCCCTAGACTTTGTGGGGCACAAGGCGAGTTTGGTGGTGGCTCTGGATGTGACCGAGAATGAGCAGTATAAGGCGGAGCTTTATCAAGCCAATCAATTTTTACAAACGTTGATTCACGCTTCGCCATTGGGTATTGTGGCGTTTGATGAGACAGGTTTGGTTGAGTTATGGAACCCTGCTTTGACCGAAATGATGGGCTGGACAGAAGAGGAGGTGTTGGGACAACCTCTACCGTTTGTGCCAGAAAGCGGTCGGGCAGAGTATGAGCAATTGCGCCAGCGCGTGGCTAAGGGAGAGTCATTCCAGGGGGTAGAGGTGCGGCGGCGGCGTAAAGATGGCACGGCCGTGGAGCTAAGTATTTCGGCAGGACCGAGATACAGTTTGGCGGGTCGCTATCTGGGGGTGGTGGCGGCGCTTAGGGATATTAGTGAGCGTAAACGGATGGAAGAAGCCCTGCGGGAGAGCGAGCTACGCTTCCGACAAATTGCGGAAAACATTCATGAGGTCTTTTATTTGAATGACCCCAACCAGCGGGAAATGCTGTATGTTAGCCCAGCGTATGAGACAATTTGGGGGCGCAGTTGTGAGAGTTTGTATGAGGATGCCAAGTCGTTTGTAGCGACTATTCATCCAGATGACCAAGAGGAGGTATTGGCTAGTTTTGCAGAGCAGAGAGCGGGGCGGCCAATTGATTTGGTATATCGAGTGATTCGGCCAGATGAGACGATGCGCTGGATCCGCTCGCGCGCGTTTCCGGTCTGGGGGGAAGATGGGACGTTGGTGCGGACGGCGGGGATTGCAGAGGATATTACGTCATTAAAGATGCAGGAGGATGCGTTGCGGCGGCTGACGCAACAACTGGTGGCGGTGCAGGAGGAGGAGCGGCGGGAGATTGCGCGGGAGTTGCATGATGAGATTGGGCAGACGTTGACCAGCTTGAGTTTGTCGCTGGAGATGATAGGGCGCAACACGGCCGTGTCTGAGCAACCGAAACTATCAGCCGAGATGATCGCTTTACAGGAGATTGTGCAAGCTCTCATGATGCGGGTGCGGGAGATTTCGCTCAATTTGCGCCCCGCCATGCTGGATGATTTGGGGCTGTTGCCCGCTTTGCGCTGGCTGTTTAAGCAGTACACAGAACGGACGGGGATTGAGGTCAAGTTTCGGCAGAGCGGACTGGGCCAAGACCATGCCCCCCTCAACCATGATTTGGACACGGCCGTGTATCGCATTATCCAAGAATCCCTGACCAATATTGCCCGCCACGCCCAAGTCAGCGAAGCACAGGTAGACATCTGGGTCAGCCATGAAAAAATCATCCTGCAAGTGAGCGATGAGGGGCAAGGGTTTGACGTTGCCCGAACAAGCGAAGCCAATCTGACCGCTGGTTTGGTCGGGATGCGGGAGCGGGCGCGTAACTTGGACGGCCATTTTCTGATAGAGTCTGGACACGGCCGTGGGACACAAATCATCGCCGAAATACCATTATAGAGGTGCGAGGTGCGAGGTGCGGCGAGTATCCTGTCGCCCATCGCCCTTCGCACTGGTTCTTTCAAGGAGAAAGCTGATGATTCGCATTGTATTGGCCGATGACCACGAAATGGTGCGCCAAGGATTGGCGCGTTTGTTACAAGATGAACCCAATCTGACCGTGGTGGGCACGGCTAAGGACGGCTTGGAAGCGGTGCGACTCGTCGAAGAAGTACAGCCCGATGTGCTCATCGTTGATTTGATGATGCCTGGCCTAAATGGGCTAGAAGTGACCCGCCAACTCACTCAAAAATACCCCAATCTGCTTGTGGTCATGCTCTCGATGCACGCCGACGAAGCGTATGTGCTAGAAGCTCTGCGCAACGGGGCGCGGGGATATGTCCTCAAGGAAGCAGGGCGCACCGATTTGGTGCAGGCGATTCACCAAGTCATGGCGGGGCAACGGTATATGAGTGCCCCCTTGACGGAGCGAGCCATTGAGCTTTACCTGAACCAGCCCCAAGAGTCAGAGATTGACCCCTATGAACGGCTAACCACTCGTGAGCGGGAGGTGTTTCAGCTGTTGGCGGAGGGGCATGCCAATAAAGAGGTGGCGGAGCGGCTTTCGATTGGGGTGCGCACGGTCGAAACGCATCGGGCAAACATCATGGACAAGCTGAATGTGCATACCAGCGCGGAGATGATTCATTTTGCGTATCAGCGGGGAGTGCTGAAATAGGGAGTGCCGCTTGCCTGATAAGACGATAATCGAGTGAAAAGTCAAAAGTAAGAAGTAAAAAGTGGCTGGCGTGCTAGCCGAGGCCTGTCAGACAGACGCTACTTCTCACTTTTTACTTCTCACTTCTTTGCTCACGCCCCACGCCCGTAAAATCCGTACTGTTTTCCCCGTATTTCCGTAATTCTACGGATACTCGAGCCTGTTCTCTTCCTATATGATAGGCCTTATGATTGGTTACTGGTCGTTGTGATGCCACACGGCCGTGGGTAACCATAGAAATTTGTGTGGCCTAAACGGCCATGTTGAAGGAACCTGGATGCCTATTTCCACCCTCGTTATTAGCCACAATCCCGTTCTACTCCATCAGCTTGAACGTTTTCTTGCCCAAGAAGAAAGCGTAGAAATAATGGCCGCCACGCAAGAATTGATGTGGCCGTCGCTCCAAATGTTAGCCCAAGCTGACAACCCTGTAGTGGTGTGGGCAATGCGTTGGCCGCTGTGTGAAGATATCAAGCTACTGCAAACCGTCCACCATCGTTACCCTGACCTAAAGTTCATTGTCGTTTCGCCCTTAGAGGCGGATGATTATGAAACGGCCGTGCTAGAAGCTGGCGGCACGGCTTATTTAACCGAAAGAAATTTAATTAACGCTCTGATTCCCGCCATTTGTGGTGTGGCACAGGTGCAAGGTGGATATGTTTCATTATGATGAGACAAGCAAATAAACAAGTTCGGCCCAGACTGATTCGCCGCCAGCCACGACCGTCTGCTTTTACAGATGTCAATGAACAGCTTTGCCGTAACGCGCAGACCTTGATCACGGCCGTGGAACAAAGCCCCGCCTCTATCGTTATTACCGACCACGAAGGGCGGACCCAATACGTTAACCCCAAATTCACCGACCTCACTGGCTACGACCTAGCGGATGTAGAAGGGCGCACCATGAGTATCCTTAAAACGGGTCATACCAGCCGCGAAACCTATACCGACCTCTGGCATACGGTTAAATCTGGACAGGATTGGCACGGCCGTTTTCTCAATAAAAAGAAAAGCGGTGAGCTTTATTGGGAGCGAGCTTCCATCTCGCCCGTGTTTAACAAACGCGGCCGTATTACCAATTTTGTGGCCGTCAAAGAAGACATCACCGACCGTGTGCAGGCCGAACAAACCATTCAAGACCTGAACCAGCGGCTTGAAGAGCGCGTGACCGAGCGCACCCAACAGCTCAAACAGCTCAACGGCCGCATGACCGCCATGCTGAACAGCAACAACGACGCCATTATTTTGCTAGATGAGCAAAACAAGCTCGAAAGCATCAATCCCGCCTTCACCCGCATGTTTGGCTACGAATCACATGAGAAAGATGAGCTTGAATCCTTTGCCTTAGTCGCCCCCGAAAGCCGTTCTGTTTATCTGGCGGCAATCGCCCAAGCGCGACAACAAGGCTCCGCTATCGTGTCGCAATACGAAGCGCGGCGTAAAGATGGCACAATCTTTGCCGCCGCCTGTTCTATTGGGTTGGTTCCCCGCAATGGGCATCTGGTCTGCAATGTGCATGACATCAGCCCCCTTGTGGAGGCCAACCGCATCAAAGAGCGGTTTGTCTCGATGGTCAACCATGAGCTACGCACCCCGATTACGGTCATTCTGTTACAAGCACAGATGTTTACCAGCTTTTATGACCGGCTAACCGATGCGGAGCGTCTGGAAAAAGTCGGCAATATCAACCAGCAGGCCACGGTTCTAACCGAACTAATTAACGGCATCCTCGACTTGTCGCGCCTTGATTTAAAGGCTAGCGAACAGGTTATAGACCCTGTGAATGTGTCCGAACTGGCTGAGGAAGCCATTAACCAGTTGCGCCCTTCGTTAGATGAGAAAAAACAGGCGTGTCACTTCGACGCCATCTGTGATCCCATCCACTACAGCCAACTGAAAATCAACAAAGACGCCCTCAAACTCGTCTGGCGCAATTTGCTGGGCAATGCCCATAAATACACCCCCGAAAAAGGTGAAATATGGTTGCGCATCGGTGAAATGACCGTTTCTGAAACAGATGTTTCCCAGACAGAGTTGCTCCGCGCCTTCGCTACCCCGGCTGACCTTCAGCCAGGACATTATTTAGTGGGGCAAGTGGAAGACAATGGCTATGGCATTCCTGCTGAAGACCACCCGCATCTGTTTGACCGCTTTTATCGCGGTTGGGCAGAGATAAGCCAAATTCCGGGCACGGGCTTGGGTTTACCGCTGGTCAAAGAGATAGTGGATCAATACCACGGGGGTATTGTAGTAGAGAGTGAAGTGGGGCAGGGGAGTTGCTTTACGTTTTATTTGCCTCTGTGAGAACAGAGTGAAAAGTGAAATGTAAAAAGTAAGAAGTGTCTGGCGTTCGGCTCAAGAATTGTCAGACAGCCCCAACTTTTCACTTTTTACTGTTTCGAATGACTATCAGTGCGCTTAAGCGTATTGATAGTGAAAGCTATGGACTTTTAGTCCCTCAGCTTTCAGTCGGTGCGAAAGTCACCGAAGGCACTTTAGTGCCAAACCTATGCACTTGCAGTGCATAGTATTTTAGTTCTTACTTCTCCCGTGTGTTTACGAG
>JBGTIZ010000218.1:0-14655 GCA_041745395.1 Promineifilaceae bacterium (SeqCode)
GGTACTGTGATGAAAGCTACAGCTTGAGTTAAATTCTCGAAGTTTTAAAGTTTTGTCGTAACCCAACTGCATCTTTTCATTTTTAGGGTGCGACTTTACCTAATTTAACTTTTGTTCTTTTTTTGAGCGAACCTAGAGTAATCATCAGCATAGCTCCACATCGTGGGGTAAGAGTAGGGCAAACGTCAGCCTTTCTGCGTCCAGATGTCATGGTTTGCTATTGAGAGATACGAGAGAACGGGCATGAGGTGTGTGACTGAATTGTTGTGCTATAGTATACGCTAGAAACCTAACGAAAGGAATTAAACATGCTTTTTTCAACAATCATTATCCAGCACGCGGGGCGTTCGTTTCGCTTTCAGCGGCAAGAGCAGGAGCTAGTCTCGCAGGTCTGTTATTGGAAAGGGGTGGTTAAAGTGCCCACGGCCGTGGACGGTTCCTACCAAGCCTATGTAGAACAAAAATACGCGCCCTACCGCCAATTCTGGGCGGAGAGCGCGTTCAAAAGCGAAGCCGAAGCATTAAATTGGGTTGCCACTCACCTAGCGCAAGATGAAGAATAGTTGTTCGGCTTGTCACTCTATCAGCCAAATGAACAACTTACCGTCGCCCTTCGCACCTCGCACCTATATATCAAACACCTCACGCAGTGATTCGCGCAAACTGCTCAAGAACCCTTTTTCTTTCTGGGGAATGACCACCTTGTCACTCAGCGTGCCGGCCAACTGACCAAACAGTTCCTCCTGCTCGGCCGTGAGTTGTTCAGGAATTTTAACCTGGACAATCACATGCGCGTCGCCCCGTCCCTGACGCTGTAGATAAGGCACACCCTTGCCCCTTAGCGAGAACTTCTTGCCCGACTGTGTGCCGCGTGGGATGGATAGCTGTTCTTCCCCATCTAGCGTAGGAATAGTAATTTCATCCCCGAGTGCCGCCTGCGCCACGTTAATATCCAGCGTCAGATAAACATCGCTTCCCTGCCGTTGGAAATATTTATGATCTTTAACGTGGATGACCACAAATAAATTGCCGTTGGGGCCGCCATCTAGGCCGGGCGCACCTTCACCTGACAGGCGAATTTGCATATCTTGGTCAATGCCCGCCGGGACTTTTACCTTTAGGTTTTTGGTCTTTTGCACCTGTTTACGGCCGTGACATTTGTGGCAGGGCGTGGTAATAACCTCACCTGTGCCGCCACAGGTGGGGCAACTGGTCACGTTGACAAATTGCCCCAAAATGGATTGCTGAACACGCCGCACTTCGCCTGTGCCGTTACAGATATTACACCGCTTGGGGGATGTGCCCGGCTCTGCCCCTGAGCCGCTACAGACGTCACAGGTATCTGGGCGGGTGATTTCCACGGTTTTTTCTGTGCCAAAGACGGCTTCCTCAAAACTGATTTCGAGGTCATAGCGCAAATCTGCCCCGCGTCGTGGGCCACCGCGCCGCCGGTTGCCGCCCGCGCCTGAAAAACCGCCACTAAAGAATTCTTCAAAGATGTCGGCCATGTTGCCAAACCCTTGCTGGAAATCTTGGTAGTTGGCTCCACCGCCTGCGCCTTGAAATGCACTGTGGCCGAAACGGTCATAGGCCGATCGTTTACTATCGTCCGAAAGCACTTCATAGGCTTCGTTGATTTCTTTGAACTTTTCGTCGCTCCCGTCGTCTTTGTTGACGTCGGGGTGGTATTGACGCGCCAATTGACGATAGGCGCGCTTGATTTGTGTTTTGTCGGCCGTGCGGGCAACGCCCAACACTTCGTAGTAATCCCTTTTTGCCATAGTTTTGTCTGGTTAGCCTTTCAGCTAGATTGCTGTGCTAATATGTAGTTGGGTTTTCAACGGTTTCAGGTGTCACGTGTCATGTATCACGTGCTTTTTCTCTGGTCGCGGCTTGTTTAGCAACGACCATCGCTAAGTGATCCTGTGAATTCCCAAAGAGCCGTGTATTTGTTCATGACCCAAGAAAAAACTGAGCTTCATAAACAAACCGACCCCTTTACTCATTACTCATTGACTTGACTCTACGTGTCTTGAAATTCCCCTTCGATTACGTCTTCGTCGGAGTTTTTGCCATTTGCGCTGGGGTCGGTTTTTGTTTCGGGAGCGGTGTTGTTTTGTTGATAAAGTGTCGCCCCAATTTGTTGAATCGTGTTAGAGAGGGCGTCTATGGCTTGGCGGAGGGCGTCGGTGTCTGAGCCTTCTTGGGCCGCTTTGACTTGGCTGATTTGTTCGCCCACGGCCGTGGTTTGGGCCTCAGTCAACTTCTCTTTATTTTCCTCGACAAACCGCTCCGCGCCATGAACCGCCGACTCGGCCGTGTTGCGCACCTCAACCCCCTCACGCCGCTGGGCATCTTGTGCCGCATGTTCCTTTGCGTCACGCACCATGCGGTCAATCTCTTCATCCCGCAGACCGCTCGAGGGCACAATTTGCATAGATTGCACTCGCCCCGTCGCCTTGTCTATTGCGCTCACGTTGAGAATACCGTCGGCGTTAATATCAAACGCCACCTCAATTTGGGGCACGCCACGCGGGGCGGCGGGCAAGCCGTCGAGGATAAATTTGCCTAAGCCCTTGTTATCCGCCGCCATCGCCCGTTCACCCTGCAACACATGAATTTCAACTTGGGTTTGGCTGTCAGAAGCGGTCGAGAACACTTGGCTCTTCTTAGCGGGGATGGTGGTGTTGCGCTCGATGAGCGGCGTGGCCACGCCCCCCAGCGTTTCGATGCTCAAGGTTAGCGGGGTCACGTCGAGTAAAAGCACGTCTTTAACTTCGCCACCCAGCACGCCGCCCTGAATGGCCGCGCCCACACCAACTACTTCGTCTGGATTGACCCCTTTGTGGGGCGCACGGCCGAAGAAAGATTCAACCGCCTGCTGAATAGCGGGCATGCGCGTCATGCCGCCGACCAAGACGACTTGGGTGATTTCACCCTTTTTCAGACCTGCATCCTGCAACGCTTGGCGGCATGGTTCAATGCTTCGTTGCACCAAATCATCCGTTAGTTGCTCAAATTTGGCGCGGCTGAGGGTCATGTTGAGATGTTTAGGCCCCGTGGCATCGGCCGTGATGTAGGGCAGATTTAGCTCGGACTGCATCGTGGTCGAAAGCTCGATTTTGGCCTTCTCAGACGCTTCGCGCAGACGCTGTAGCGCTTGGCGGTCTTGGCGCAAATCAATGCCTTGCTCCATTTTGAACTGCTCGGCCGCCCAATCCACAATACGCAAATCAAAGTCATCTCCACCCAAGAACGTGTCGCCATTAGTGGACAACACTTCAAAGACCCCTTCGCTCACGTCCAAAATGGAAATATCAAACGTGCCGCCGCCGAGGTCATAGACGGCGATAATGGCGTCCCCTTCGTTGCCCAGCCCATAGGCCAGGGCGGAAGCGGTCGGTTCGTTGACAATGCGTAGCACTTCTAGCCCGGCAATTTTGCCCGCGTCTTTGGTTGCTTGGCGTTGGCTGTCGTTAAAATAGGCGGGCACGGTGATGACCGCTTGGGTGACGGGCTGGCCGAGAAACGCTTCGGCGTCGGCTTTGATTTTTTGCAAAATCATGGCGGAGACTTCGGGCGGGGAGTATTCACGGCCATTGAGCATGACCCGCACGTCCCCATTGGGGGCTTCCTGCACATGATAGGGGACGTATTCCCGCGCCCGCTTGACGAGGGGGTCGTTAAATTTGCGCCCCATGAAGCGTTTGACCGAGAAAATGGTGTTTTCAGGGTTCACTACGGCCTGCCGCTTGGCAACTTGGCCGACCAGCCGCTCGCCGTTTTTAGGATTAACAGCCACGATGGAGGGAAAGGTGCGGTTGCCTTCCGCGCTGGGGATAACGGTTGGCTCGCCGCCTTCCATCACGGCCACGACGGAGTTGGTCGTGCCCAAGTCTATGCCAATAATTTTGCTCATTAGATGCATTCTCCTTGAGGTGGGGTGCAGGGTGCAAGTTACAAGGTGCAAGGTTCAGGGTGCAAGGTTCAGTGACCTAGATTGGACCAATTTGCTCTGGTGAGTGCGGTCATTGAGCGACTGAAATTGGTCCAATCTCCATAACTATTTAATTTAGTTTAATCAGGCGGCGACGATGACGAGGGCGGGGCGAATGATGCGCTCGCCGATGCGGTAGCCAGCGACTAGCTCGCGGATGATTGTGCCGCTTTCGTAGGTGTCGGATTCTTCGGTGGAAAGGGCGTCGTGTAGGTTGGGGTCAAAAGGTTCGCCCACGGCCGTGATTCTTTCGGCGTTGATGCCCTCTAAAATGGTGTTTAACTTGCGAAGCACGCCGTTCATGCCGTCAAACCAGCTAAGTTCAGCCACTTCTACAGGCACATTGTCCATCGCCCGCTCAAAATCATCAATAGCTGGTAACAGCTTGTTTACGAGCGCAATGGTGGCGTTGTCATACGCCGCTTGCGATTGTTTCTCGAACCGTTTGCGGGCGTTGGCTAGGTCAGCGAGGGCACGTTGCCACCCTTCTAGGTTTTTGGCCGCTTCTTCTTGGGATAAAGCGAGCATTTGGGCGAGGTCTACGGTCTCGCTGGTGGTTTCGCTGTCCACGGCCGTGGTTGGCTCATCTGCTTCGACGACATCAACTTTAACTTGTTCTTGGTTACTCATATGCTTCATCTATTCCTATCACGATAGTGGGTAAATAGGAGATGTTGGGCCGTTTGGGGGCAACAACATCTTGTCCTTCTATAGAATTTTCTTGATTAGGTGCTTCTAAGTCTGCATCAATAATGGCTGTGCCACTGATAGATGATAACTGCTGATCTACGTAATAATCACTCACAAAGCCGCTCATCAGACCCGCCACATAGCGCACGGCCGAGATATTGCGTCCGTAAGACATGCGCGTGGGGCCAATGATAGCCACTTCGCCCATTAGCTCATCCCCGACGCCATAGCGGGAAAGAATAATGGAGCAATTTTTTAACTCTTCCCAGCGGCTGTCTCCACCGATAACGACGCGCACGCCACTATCCTCGTCCATTTCGTCCAGCACGTGGGACAGCACGCTGGCTAGCCGCGTGCGCTCCTCGAGAACGCGTAAAGCGGGCCGGGTGCTTTCATCTTCCATGATGTTGGTCAGCCCGGCGCGATAGACGTTGCTGATGGCGCGTTCGTCAGCGCGGCGCATGGCGTCTAGCACCAGCAGGGAGACGTCCCGCTCGAGAGCCATTTCTAGCCGCTGGCCGGCGATTTCAATTTCGCCGATGCTCAGCCCATCAAAGAGGCCGTTGAGCCGGTCGGCGGCGGTGGTGAGTCGCGCTTGGGGCAGGGAGTCGGCTAGGGTGAGCATTTGTTGTTTGACTTCGCCGCCGTATAGCACCAGTACCATCAGGACGAGTCGCCCTTGGGTAGAGATGAGCTGTAAATGCTTAAAACGGGAGTGACGCGGCCGTGGGGCGGTGACGATGCTGGCGCCCAGCGAGGTGCGCGCCAAAATAGCGGAGGCGAGGCGCATCCACTGATCCAAATCGAGCCGCGCTTGGTGGAACTGATGCTGAATCATCTGCCGCTCACGCGAGGGCAGTTCGTATTCCCCCAGCAGGCGTTGCACGAAATAGCGGTAGCCTAGCTCCGTGGGGATGCGTCCCGCAGAGGTGTGAAGCTGAACCAGCATCCCGTGGCTGTCTAGGGCAGACATCTCGTTGCGCACGGTGGCGGAGCTGACGTTGAGGCTATAGCGGGCAACCAGGGTGTTAGACCCAACGGGTTGTCCGTCTTCGATGTACGTTTTGATGAGTAGACCGAGAATGTACTCTTGCCTGTTTGTCAGTGACATGGTTTTGTGGGTGAGTCTTAAGAGCGTAAGGGAGTGAGAGGGGAAGAGAGTAGGAGAGAAGTTCTCCAATTGTTGATTAACTTTCTGGGCTTAACTTGACCTCTTTTCTCATTACGCCTTACTCATTATATTCATTACTCGTGGATTTAGCACTCAATAAACGCGAGTGCTAAGCGGACGCGCCAAGTATGTTAACATGCTCGAGTGGAGGCGTCAACCAGCTATTACGAAGGTTTAACAGCTTGTTTGGAAGATGGTTGGGGGTCGTCTTGTGGTTCAGCGGCGGGGGAGTCTAACACGGCCGTGAACGAAGGCTTGGTCATCAATTCAGTATCTTTCGGCGCCTCATCACCCCGCAAATGGCTCCGCCCCGCGATAATCTGCCACACCGTGCGAATAATAATCTTCATGTCTAACAACAGCGACCAATTCTCGATGTACCACAGGTCAAACTTGGTACGCTCGTTAATCGACGTATCCCCGCGCAGGCCGTTGACCTGTGCCCAGCCCGTCATGCCCGCTTTGGCGCGATGCCTGTCCATGTAGCGCGGCACTTTGCTCCGAAACTCCTGCACATAGTGGGGTTGCTCCGGCCGTGGCCCCACGAGGCTCATTTCACCCAGCAAGACGTTAATCAACTGCGGCAGTTCGTCCATTTCCACGCGGCGCAACAGCCGGCCGAGCTTGGTTTGGCGCGGGTCATTTTGCACGGTCCAGCCGGGGCCGTGCCGCTCCGCGTCGTTGTGCATGGAGCGGAATTTAAGAATCTTGAACGGTTTGCCGTCCAGCCCCATGCGCTCTTGCACAAAGAAGACGCCCCCGGGTGACTCTAGCTTAATCCCCAGAGAAATGAGCATCATCATGGGCGAAACCACAATCAGCCCAATTAGGGAGCCGATTATATCCATGAGCCGCTTGAACACGAGCAAGTAGCCGCGCATGGCGTAATCACGCACGGAGAGCAGGGGCAACCCGCCGAGCGCGTCAATGGTTGGCTGTGTGGCTACAAATTGGAAAATGTCGGGGAATACTTTGACTGAAACTTGGCCTCGTTCACACAGGGCAATGATGCGTACTGTTTCGCGGTGGCCTTTCTCGGGCATGGCGATGATTACTTCGTCTATGCGCAGGTCTTCGATAAGGTGGGGCAAATCATCGGCCGTGCCTACGACGGGCACACTGAGCATGTCTGTGTGCCCGTTGGCACCGTTAATAACGCCGACCACATCGTAGCCCAATTGAGGTGACCAGAGAATGCGCTGTAAGACCATTTGCGCCATTTCGTCGGAGCCGACTAGCAAAATGCGGTCTTTGCCCCAGCCGCGTGTGCGCTGGAGCCAGAGGCGCACGCTTTGGTGGATGAGCCGCCCGAGCATGATGAAGATGATGGAGCAGACCCAGGCGTAAATCATCATCATGCGGGGAAAATCAAAGTCACTGCTGTAGATAAAGACGGCCAGCGCGACGGCGATAAGCGTGCCGAGGGTCACGGCCGCGAATACGGCGTAGAGTTGGTCTACACGAGAGACGGCGCGGGGTAGATAATATTGCCGAAAAACAAGGAGGACAATGATGATGGTGCTGGTTTGCAACGCCATCAGCCCCACATAGTCCCAAAAAACGATGTTGGGCGCGATTTCGTTGGGCCAAGCAATCTGTACCCGCAACGAGTAGGCCAACAGGAAGGCGACCATGAGCATCAGGGCATCAAGGACAACCAGCGAGAAGGCGTAGGCGTTGCGAATCGTTTGGTTTTTCATACAGGTTCGGTTAGGGTGTGGGGAGCTTAGGAGAAGCGTGCGGGGTGGTTAGATGAGCGTATTTTTCTTCTTTGAGGTCGGGCCAGATGGCACGGCCGCCTTTCAGGGCTAGCCCGCCGAGAATGAGCCAGTGAAGCCAGAAGGGGGTTTCGTGCCGATAATGTTTGTAGTAGAAGATGGGCATGGCGCGGTAAAACTCGATTTGGGCGCGGGGGTTTTGGCGGCTGGAGGCGCGTTTGACGTGACGAACGGTCACGGCTGGGTTGTAAATGACTTGCCAGCCAGCGTCTTTGATGCGTTTGGCCCAGTCGAGGTCTTCGCCGTACATCCAGAAGGTTTCGTCGAGCAGACCGATTTGTTGAATCACGGCCGTGCGCACCATCATGAACGCCCCCACCACTGAATCCACTTCGCATAGCTCATCAACATCATAAAAAGTCATGTTGTAACGGCCGAAGCGGCGCGAGCGGGGAAAGAGGCGGCTGAGGCCCAACATGCGGTACATGGAGACGGCAGGGGTGGGAAAGCCGCGCCGACAGGCCCAATCTAGCTCGCCGCTGGGTAAGACTAACTTGGGGCCGACCACTCCCACGGCCGTGTTTTCGGCCGCATCCATATAAGAAACAAAATAGTCCAAGCAATGGGGCGGCAGTTCCGTATCGGGATTGAGCAAGAGCGCATAGCGCGGCGTGTCCACCTCATCTAACACCCCCAAAGCGCGTAGCCCCTGATTGTTGGCCGCAGGATAGCCGACGTTTTCCTTGTTTGCGATGATTTTCACTTGCGGAAATTCGTCGCGCACCATCGCCACACTATCATCGCTCGAGTTGTTATCAACGACGATGACCGCAAAAGTGATGTCGCCTGTGTTGGCGAAAACCGTGCGCAAGCATTCGCGGAGCAGGTCACGGACGTTGTAGTTGACGATGACGATGGCGAGATCGTGAGACATAAGGTGTAGATAAATGCTAGAAGTACAGCTTTTCAAAAAAGTTGAACTTCTGGATAGTTGGTTAAATAGAACCTAAACCGCTTGACAGAATAATTGTATTTTTACACTTGGCTCATTACGCTACGCTTGCCGAGCCTAGACAAGAGTCTAAAAAGGCATTCTAGCACAAGCCCCAAACCGCTCAAAAACGATTGCTAAACGGTTAACCTATGGGGGGGAGGTGCGAGGTGTACGGTGCGAAGGGCGACGGTGGTTGGTTGAGTGATTAAGTGATTAAGTGACTGACTGACAATAAATGAGGAATGTAGCTGATGAAACAGACGATAATCGAAGGTGTGGTGACGTTTTTGATGGGGCTACTGCTGTTTGGCAGTGGTTATATGCTGGGGCAGTCGCGTTACGCGCCTATTTCGATGATTGGCCTGGTGGATACGACCCCAGCCGAGGTGCGGGAGACGTTTGTGCCTTTTTGGGAAGTGTATGATTATCTGAATAACAATTATTTTGACCAGCCACTTGACCAAGAGATGCTGGTTGAAGGAGCTATTCGGGGCATGTTGGCGACGCTAGATGACCCCAACACGGCGTATCTTTCGCCCGAGGAGCAGGGGATGATGCAAAATGCACTGGACGGAGAGTTGCAGGGCATTGGGGCAGAAGTGCAGGCGCAGGAGGATGGGGCGATTATGATTGTGTCGCCGATTGCGGGGTCGCCAGCGGAGGAAGCGGGTTTGCGTCCGCGTGACATTTTGCGCGAAGCGGACGGGGTGTCGCTGACGGGTATGGATGTGGGAGAGGCGGCGGCTTTGATTCGCGGGCCGGCTGACACGGCCGTGGAACTGCTCATTGAACGAGATGGAGAGACCTTCCGCCGCACGATTATTCGCGGCGTTATCGCCCTGCCCAGCGTCACCAGCGAGATGCTGGCCGACGGCATTGGGTATATTCGCTTGACCCGTTTTGCCAACAACACCACGAGCGAAATGACTACCGCCCTAGAAGAGATTTTGCCCCAGGCTAGCACGGGTCTCATCATAGACCTGCGGCGTAATCCGGGGGGCACACTCACGGCCGTGGTGGATATTGCTGACCTGTTTTTACCCGAGGGCATTATCTTGAGCGAACAGTTTGGGGATGGCGATGTGGTCAACTACACGGCTGAGGACGGCGACGAAGCGGAAACGATTCCCCTGGTGGTGCTGATAGACGAAGGGAGCGCGAGCGCGTCCGAAGTGTTAGCGGGGGCGATTCAAGACACGGGGCGGGGCGTGGTCATCGGTCAGACCAGTTTTGGCAAGGGCACGGTGCAAAATTGGCTACCGTTGCGCAACGGGGGCGGGGTGCGTATCACGATTGCGCGGTGGCTGACGCCGGGGGGAAATTGGCTCCATGAGACGGGGGTCACGCCGGATGTGGTGGTGGCTATGCCTGAATTTACGCCCGGTTTGGCCGGGGATGAGTTTGAAGATACGCAATTGAACACGGCCGTGGAGTACTTACTCAACCAGCCATAAAATAATAGTGAAACGTAAAAAGTGAGAAGTGTCTGGCGTGCCCATCATGGTCTGTCAGACTGTCCCGACTTTTCACTTTTCACTTCTCACTTACCACTACCCTTCGCTCATATCCTTCACCATCTCGATGCGTGAGAAAGAGTCGAAGTAACCGAGAGCCTGATAGGCGGGCCAGCGGCGGTCATCGACAGGCAGGTTTTCAAAGACGGCGTCTTTGGTGGGGGCTTGTTTGTGGACTTGATACAACACGGCCGTGGCCACTTCCACCTCATCCCCCTCTAAGACCTCAACACAGAGCCGTTTTAACTGCAACGCATTGCTCTCATACGCCGCCCAACCGCACCCCTCACCGCGAGGCAACACCACCTGAATCCCCGTCAAATTAGCCTGCACATGCGTATAAGATTCCGTCTCGTTGAGCCAGTTGGGGCGTACCCGCCTTTGCGCCAGACGGGTCAGCACCTCACTGACGGATAGCCGATACACCTCGACGCCTTCCTTGATGCAAGGCACGTCGGGGGGCAAGGGGCTGGGCGGCCGCCGCAAGACGAGCAGTTCTCGCGTTTCGACAAAGCCTAGCCGCTGAAAGAGGCGATAGGCGGGTTCATTGCCCTTGATGACCTCAAGCCACAGATGACGAAATTGACGCACGGCCGTGGCCTCAAGTAGCGCATTCATCAAATCTTTGCCCGCGCCCAGCCGCCGCGCATACGGCACAACCCCCAGCCGTGAAATCCAAGCGCGGTCGTCCCGTGTGCCCAACATGCCCAAGCCGATGATAAAATCCTCTTCCCCTTCTTGGGCTTCATCATCAATGATAGTACAGGAAGCGGTCAGGTTGATGTCGTAGGTGTCGATGTATTCTTGCAGACGAGCGGTGGTCATCGGCATGGGCACGATGTAATCTACCCGCGTGCGGTTATACGCATCGGTGAGTTGGTCAGTAGTGAAAGTTGACGCTGGAATCGTTTTCAAACGAGACTCCTGTCTGCTCTGCTAGGCGGTGACCAGAAATTGGGCCACTTGAGCAGGGAACGAGGCGACGTTAATTGGTTTGCTGATACAGCCGTCGAAGCCGTAGCGGGTGACCAACTGCTCAATTTTGTCCTCGGGCCAAGCGGTGATGGCGACGATGGGCACGCCTTCGAGGGCGGGCATTTGGCGCAACATGGCGCTAATTGTCTGGCCGTCGAAGTCGGGCAGGCCGATGTCCATCAGGATGAGGTCGGGGATTTCTCGCACGGCCGTGGCCAAACCCGTCTCGCCATCTTCCGCATAGAGCAAGCGATACTGATACTTGCCTAAAACCCGGCCGATGAGAATCCGATTGGCTGAATTGTCTTCAATATAGAGAATTGTTTTTTCACTGTTTGTCATGTTGGTGTCATCCACTGGAGCGCACTCGTGTCGGTTCGATTTTGAAAATACAGCGTTGTTCGTCGGCTGACCCATAGGGAAATGCTCGCCCAAAATAAAGCTGAGATAAGTTTTCAATATGGACATGGGCGGCTGGCCCAGTGATTGTTTCGACCACACGGCCGCGTATTTCGATGTAGCGATAAGGGTTGGTGGGGTCTAGAATGCCAATGGTGACTTGGGGACGCTCTTTCATGTTGCGATCTTTTTGCCGGCCCACGGCCGTGTTTACCCACACCATATTATCATGGCGGTCGCACCAAACTGGCGTTACCTGCGGTTGCCCATCGGGCATCAGCGTCGCCAACATGACGACGACGGGGCCATCCAACAAATCATAAAATGCTTCAGGAATCATTGTACTCATCTGGCACTCCTGGCAAATGGTCTAAGTCAAAAAAACGCGGAGAGGCAGAGATTTTGCTGACACTCCCGCCTTTCCGCGTTTTTTTGAGCTGTAAGTTATAAGCCGTAAGCTTTTAGGGTTCTTCAGGAATTCAGGGGGTTGACATCAAATGATGCGCGAAACGACATGTGTGTCCAGAGAGACCTGCGCATCACGTATTCTATTTCAGACCAAACCCCATGAGATCCCAAAGAGCCGCTTTTAGCTGTAAGCCATAAGCGTGTTGAGCGATAACAGGCGCACTTGGTAAAAGAGAGGCTTACAGCTTACAGCTTATCGCTTCCCGCGTTCCCTTACTCGGCGGGCGGAGGGACGGGTAGCTCTGCTTCGGGCGTGTTTTGCCACTTTTGCCCTTCATCAATCAGCATCACGGGGATACCGTCTCGAATGGGGTACTTTAGGCCAGAATCATCAGACACAAGCCAGCTATTCTTGACCAAACGGAGGCGACCGGGGTCATCGCCATACTTTTCTTTCTCCTGCACGGCCTGTGGACAGCGCAAAATCTCGAGTAAGTCGGCACTAATGGGCAATTCTTGTTGTTCACTCATCAATTGGATTCTCCTAAATCTGTTTTTTAGAGGGCGAGGTGCGAAGGGCGACGTGCCTACCTCGCACCTCGCCCTTCGCACATTATTTACTCGTCTATTAAGTCAAAAGCACAGCGGAAGCCTAAATCAGCGCGTAAAGCTGTGGGTCGAAAAGAGTTGCGGTTGGCACTGCGGAGCCGCTCGGCCGTGTTCTCTTGTGTCCACGCGCCGCCGCGCACCACGCGCTCCGTGCTTTGGGGCGGCCCTGGGGGATTATTGGCTGGCCCCCAGAAATAATAATCAGGCACGTACCAATCAGCCGTCCATTCCCAAATGCTCCCCGCCATGCCTTCTACCCCAAAGGGGCTGGCGCCAGCGGGTAACGCATCAACAGGCAACAAATTATTGAACTCGGTGTTGAAGACGGCTCGGGAGCGATTGGGTTCATCATTACCCCAAGGGTAAGTATACCCTTCCTCGCCCCGCGCCGCGTATTCCCATTCCGCTTCGGTGGGCAAACGACCACCGACCCATTCGCAATAGCGACGTGCGCCGAACCAGCTTACATGGTTAACGGGATAGTTGTTGAAACTGCTGGGCACGTTATATGGCCCGCCGTTGCCAGAGCTATCGCGCAGAAAGGCGTCGGGCACGTCGTTGACTACGCGGGCGCAGGGCACTGTGCCGCACACTTCGCGGTGGTCGCCGACGTTATTCAGAAAAGCGGCGAACTGATTAACCGAGACCTCGTATTTATCTAGGTAAAATTCGTCTATGCTCACTTCGCGGGCTGGTCGCTCGTCTTCTTCGCCGAGGGGGTCATCATCGGCGGAGCCACGCAGATAAGTGCCCGCTGGCACGCGCACCATGGGCATCTCGTCCTGTTCACGCAGGGTGAAGAGCGGCTCGGGCGTGGGGGTGGGGCTGGGGGTTTCAGTCGGCGTTGGTTCGAGGGTGGGGGTGAGCGAAGGGGTGACGGATGGGGTTATGGTGGGGGAGGGTGTCTCTGTGGGGGTAATCAGGGCGGCCACGGCCACGGCCGTTTGGGTGGTTTCCATGACGATGGTGGCGCGCACGTCGGGGGTGGCACTAGGCACGGCCGTGGATACCAAACCAGCCGCTTCCAGTAATGATTGGCGGGTGTTGGGCAGAGCTAGGAGGGCCGCGACGAGGAGTAGCAGGAGGGCTAGTACCACCATCAGGCTACGGGTTTGACCACGGCCGTGGTTGGCGTTGTTGATTGCCTGCGCCGCGCTATTCTCCCAAGTCAGGGTTTGCATGACGCTCGCGGCCGTGATGGCTCGCGGATGCACAGGGGGTTTCAAACCCAAATAAGCGTCACTGCGAGCGACCAGAGCCACATCTGCCAGCGTAATTTCGCGCAATTTATACGTGCGCCACCGCTCAAACAGAAGCCCTCCCAACTGTTGCAAATAATAAGGATGACGCTGGGTTAAGGCCAGCACATACCGCTCCACATCCCCATATAGCCGATATGGCACTGGCTGGCGAATAAAATCCACGGCCGCGTCTTGGTGCAACTCCCGTAGCGTCTGCCCTTTATAATTATAGTTGGTCAGCCGTAGCTCGGTGGCAAAACTATCTGCCTCGCGGCGCATGGTTAACAAAATGCGGAACCATGAAAAATAGGCTGAGCCAGTCAGTAACGCCTTGATGAGTGAACGCACTTCGCCATTATCGGGCAGACGGTCTATGTCATCTATCATTAAGAGCAACCGTTGACCGCTCATCTGCTGGGCAACGGGGGCTAAGACAAAAATGCGGAACGATTGGGCAGGATCCGCCATAAACTCTTTTTTTTGCGGCCAGCGTAGCTCCAGACCGTGGTCGCGCAGGGTGGTGACCACGGTTTTGGTGATTTCCCACAGCCAGTTTTGCCAGTTGTTTTGCAAAACGTCGGTATCATGGCTCAAATCACGCGCTGTTAAACGTATGGGCACTACATAATTGCCCAAACGGCCGTGTTGAATTTGATTCACCGTGGCCGTTTTGCCAATTCGCTCTTGTCCTGACAGATATAACAAGGGGGGCGACGTTAGCTCTAAATCGGCCGTGCTTCCCCCCTCTTCGGCGAGGGCTTGCTCTAGCCAGCTAAAAAACCACTCGCGGCCAAAGAACCATGACGCATCCTCCCGCCAGTAGGGGTTGGGTTCGCTACGCCATTTGTTGAGTTCTTCACCGTGGATCATCTGCATCGGCCGTTTAGTCCTTTTAGCAAGGCTCAAGGTGCAAGGTGCATGGTGGATTGTAACGTCGCA
>JBGTIZ010000219.1:0-4139 GCA_041745395.1 Promineifilaceae bacterium (SeqCode)
GCAACGGAATTTCTGTTTATCTTTTTTTGTGCGGCCGTTTTTGACAATATCTAAACTGCCACACCGCGTACATTCGTAGGTGATTGTTTCTTGGATCATGTCCGAATTGTACACTTATCAGTCATTGCCCGACCACTACCCTAAATTACTTGTGTATCAGTTGGAGCGGCTCCGTTAATTGATGCACATCTTGGACTTCGGCCAAGGGTAACGCGGCCAGCAGGTCGCGCACCGTTTGCCCAGTCACAGGATGAATGAGCGCAGGTGCAATATCCGCCAAAGGGGCGAGGACAAAGGCGCGTTGGGTTAGTTGGCAGTGCGGCAGGGTTAGGGTGTCCGTTTGTAGAATGGTTTGGCCGTGGAGCAGGAGGTCAATATCTATGAGGCGTGGCCCCCAGCGGGTGCTGTCTACCCGGCCGATTTCTTCTTCGAGTTGCTTGCTGGCGGTTAGAAAAGGGAGGGGGGATAATAGGCTCGTGCCCGCTAGGCATAAATTGTAAAAATGGGGCTGGTCTTGCACGGGCCCCCACGGCCGTGTTTCATAGATAGGCGACACGGCCGTGACCTGCATAAAATCACCCAAACCCGCTATCGCGCGGGCTAGGTTTTGACGACGATTACCGAGATTGGTACCAAGACTAAGATAGAGCATGTTTTCAATGAGTAATGAATAATGAGTAATGAACAAAGGGGTTGAGCGACTATGGGGGGGGCTTTGTTAAGCTTTGTGCCGTTGGGTCTGAACGCTTAGGTTTTTTCAATTGAATAATGACCAGCCATGATTAGGCGTTGACGCTCTTGAATACGCTCATCATCATTGATGCGCAAAATTTTAACAGTAACACGACCTACGCCAGATAATGATTTGACATAACCATTATCCTCCAAGACAAAATGTTGCGTCCATGTTTGTTGACGAGGATGATAAAAAGCCACCAAATCACCTGTTTCTGGGTCAAATGAACCGACATTTGGCCCCTTGTAACGATTACAACGGAAACAAGCCAAAGCCAGATTCTCTAGATTGGTTTCGCCACCATGCTGACGCGGAATAATATGATCTGGCTCATGTTTATGAAGGGTGGCAAATTGAGGCATCCAGCAGTATTCACAACGCTGTTTGGCTCGTTCTGCCACCGCTTCTCGTAAGCTGGTTGGGATAACAGATGACATGCGTTAGATTTTCTTTATTTATGATTGTTGTGCCAAAATCTGGCCTTTCAACATCACGACGAGATGCTCAAGTTGTTGAAGCTCATCCAACTCTGCCTGTTCTTCCTCCCCTAGCAAGCCTGCTTCATTAAGAGCTAGCAGTCGCTGAAGGCGTACTTGTGCCGCGTCAGAGATATGATATTCAAGAACTTCTTGAGGGGTTGGATTGCTTTTGAGGAGGCTGGTAACTTCACCCACGGCCGTGGCCGCGCGTGTTTTGAAGCCCAGCAAGCTCAACTGCAGCAAGGTGGGGAGCCACCGTTGCAACGGCTGAAGCTTATCTGCCAATTCATCTGAAAGTTGCATGACAATTTGCGCCATTGTTTCACCACCTTAACCAATGAGTAAAAACCTTCTTAACCTAACAATAAACCATGACCCCAACCTTATGCTCAAGTTTCCAAGGTTTCTCCCAATTTGTCTACTTTTGCTCATCCCAACCGCCCTGTTTCACTTCAATCTTCTTGCACCCGCCGCTGTGACCCAGGCGCAAACCAGCCCCTCCAATCAGACGCACACCGTACAGACCGGCGAAACATGGGTCGCGCTGGGGTATCGTTACGCCGTTAACCCCGCCGAATTACGCGCCCTCAACCCGCATCTGAACCAGCAGAGGGAGCCGGTGATGGGCAAGCCAGTGCAGTTGCCCCCCACGGCCGTGTCCCAAGATGGGCAACTCGTGCGCCGCTGGGCGGGCGGCTTGCTGAGCGAATCTGCCGTGCGCGGCGTGAACCCGTGGGTGTGGGCGGTGCAAAACGAACGAGCGCATCCTTATCGGCCGTGGCTGTATGACGCGCTCTGGCTTCCTGTCCAAGGCGCGGAACCGCGTGACTGGCCGCTTGGCCTCGATGGCTTGGAGCTATCGCACCTGCCCGCTTATCCGGGCGAGGGGCTGGCGTGGCGGGCGCGGAGCACGGCCGTGTTAACGGGTCAGACGAGTTTGGGCACGGCCGTGGGCACGCTTCTCACCAATCCTGACCACGGCCGTGTGCTTGGCCTACTAGCCACAGGCGCGTTTTTCAGCCCCGGCGAACCAGAGCTAAGCATCATGCTCGACGGGCAACCGGGGTGGTCACAGCCGTGGTGGGTAGCCGCTGATAAAGAGTGGACATTTAATAATCTGACCCTGACGGGCGAAGCGGCGCAAATTGACCAAGCGGCCATTGACGCGGAACGCGCCCGCCTCTTTGAGCTATGGGCGGAAATTTGGCCTGAGCCGCTGTGGGAAACGCCGTTTCAGGAACCCATCAACGATTATCTGAGCTATAGCTCTTTTTATGGGGCGCGGCGTTCTTATAATGGCGGCCCCTATCGGACGTATCACGAAGGGCTGGATTTTAGCGCGTATGGGGGCACGGCCGTGTACGCGCCCGCTCGCGGCGTCGTGGTGCTGGCCGAGCGGCTTTACGTGCGCGGCGGGGCAGTCATCATTGACCACGGCCTCGGCATTTACAGCGGCGTCTATCATATGTCCGCCGTTCACGCCGAGCTAGGGCAGGTGGTCGCCCCCGGTGATTTGGTTGGCGAAGTGGGCACGACGGGGCTGTCTACGGGCAATCACCTGCATTGGGATGTGCTGGTCAATGGCACTTGGGTAGACCCCATGGCGTGGCGCGTCAACGAGACGGGGTGCTGGATTTTGGCGGGCTGGGGCACGCCGTGTGAGTGATGGACGAGGGAGCGACGGTCAAATGTGACCCCTTGCCTGCCGCACGCTACAATACGGCTTATGACCAATCAACTAGCTAATCAACCCACAAAACCCCCTGTCAACAAAGCGTATGACGTGGCCCGCTTGTCGTGGCCCACGGATTGGCCCGCTTTATTTGGGCGAGATGCCCCGCTTGTTCTCGAAATTGGCTTTGGCAATGCTCAATTTTTAGTGGAATGGGCACAACGTCAGCCAGAGACGAATGTGCTGGGGGTTGAGATTTCTCTCCCTTCGATTCGCAAGGCGGAGCAGAAGGTGCGGGTGCAGGGCGTGCCCAATGTGCGGGTGGTGGTAGGAGATGCGCGGGCGTTGCTGTGGGGGGCTGTGCCTGAAGGGGCACTCACGGCCGTGTATCTGAATTTTCCCGACCCGTGGCACAAGGCGGCGCACCACCAGCGCAAGCTCATCAACGATGATTTTTTGACCCTGCTGGCGACGCGCCTCAAGCGGGGCGGCTCGCTGGACATTGCCACGGATGACCCCGGTTATCAGGCGCACATTGCCGACTGCCTGCAACGGACGCCCTATTTTACGAGCAGGACGGGTCAGCTTTTTGTGACCGATGACCCGACGCGGGTGCGGACCAAGTATGAGCTAAAGGCTCTGCAAGAGGGGCGCACTTGCCATTATTTTCAGTTTGGCCGTAATGAGACCCCCACGGCCGTGAACACATTCCCTGTCCCCAAGGAGTTCCCCATGCCCCACGCCATTATCCAATCCCCCCTGACGCTGGACGACATCGCCGCCCGCTACAGCTATCCCCGCGAAGCGGCTGAAGGGGAGCTTCATGTGCGCTTTTTGCGCCTGTATCGCGGCGTGAGCGAGCAGATGCTGTTGGTGGAGACGCATGTGGTCGAGGAGCCGCTACCGCAACGGGTGGCGTTGTTTATTCAGCAACGGTCGCAAGCTGGGGAATATCTGCTGGGCTTGCATGATGTGGGGTTTCCGCGCCCGACGGTGGGGGTGCATCGGGCTTTGGCGCATCTGACGGCGTGGCTGGTGGGGCAGGATTCTGACACGGCCGTGAAGCATCACAACCTGCAAGGCGGCTTGCTGAAGTCAATGAGCAATGAGCAATGAGCTTACTGAAAAAAGGGTCAGGATTCAATTGGTTGACATAATGTGAATATGGTATAATAAACTACTTTCATACTCGAGGAAAAAGCCATGTTCAGAGAAAATACACCAGACCCTCAACTCAGCTTCTTTAATCTAC
>JBGTIZ010000220.1:0-5344 GCA_041745395.1 Promineifilaceae bacterium (SeqCode)
GTAGATTAAAGAAGCTGAGTTGAGGGTCTGGTGTATTTTCTCTGAACATGGCTTTTTCCTCGAGTATGAAAGTAGTTTATTATACCATATTCACATTATGTCAACCAATTGAATCCTGACCCTTTTTTCAGTAAGCTCAGCGTCTCAGTGCTTTGTTAAGTTGATTTCTAGAAGTTCAACTTTTGCGTTTACCAGAGGTGATTGTTACCAAAAAGTTGAACTTCTTGGTTAACAGGGTACTCAGCCATTAAATAGTCTGTTATTGAGCTGAAAAAATCAGGTTTGTACGCAGTTTAGCTAGCTGACTGGCTGAAATGCTGACTAGCTGAACGCTTACAGCTTCATGTTAACAAATAATGGTACTTAGGTATGAAATAAATGTATTAGATTTGGGATGGTAGCACACGGCCGTGGGGGGAGCAACCAGAGTAAAAAGCGCGTAAAACCTGTCTCTAACGCTTATACGTTTCCTGCCAACGGTGGGCACATGCTTCGCACCGATACCAGTTGGTAAAGTTGCCTGCCCCCGTTTGTTCCGCCTCGGCCACATCCGTGCTAACTGGCGTGCGCTCTGCCCAACGGCCACACTCTGGACATTTTAACAGCCAACCGCGGTAGTGGGGCTGTTGCTCATCTAAGCTTGACCCTTCTAGGTGGGGTAAAAAGACAAAATAGACCACAGCGGCCAACCCTATGGCAAATGCACCAATGAAAAACAGGATGTCGTTGCTCATAGGGCTAATCTTATCAGAAACCGTGATTTAATGAGCGAGTAGGTATCTTCTCAAAAATTCGCAGTGGAACCCCCCGGCACTTAGCGGAAGCTAGCTAATCGCTCTGGATAAAAAGTGCCGGGGGAGGAATCTCCCCCTATATTTTGGGAAGATGCGCAAGTAGCTACACAAGGTCACGTCAAGATAAGAGCCACTTGGCACATGACACGTGAAACATGACACTATCTGACTATCTGACTATCTGACTATCTGACTCGCCCCTACACAATTCTGGTTATCCGTGTTTTAATACCGCCCATGTTTGAACTTATCTTTTTAGGCACATCTGCATCCGCGCCCTCCGCTCATCGCGGCCTGACGGCGCACATGATTCTTTACCGTCAATATCGTTTCCTGCTTGACTGTGGCGAAGGCACGCAACGCCAAATTTTACGGGCGGGGCTGGGCTTCAAGCGACTGGACAAGGTTTTGCTGACCCATGGCCATCTGGATCATATTTTGGGCTTGGGCGGGCTGGCCTCGACGCTAAGCCGCTGGGAAATCCTTGATAAATTGCAAATTTATGGGGGAAAATCAACGCTGGAGCGGGTGGACGATTTGGTGTTTAAGGTCGCTCTGCGAGGGCAAAGGCCACCGGTAGCGATTGAGTTAGTGCCGCTAGAACCAGATATGGTTGTGGTGGAAGATGAGCATTTTACGCTGTCTGCCTTTCCGGTTCAACATCGGGGCGGGGGCTGTTTTGGCTTTTCGTTTCAGGAGAAGGCGCGGCGGCCGTTCCTACCAGAAAAGGCGGAGGCGTTGGGCGTGCCGTTTGGTCCAGAGCGGGCGAGGCTAGTGCGGGGGGAGGCCATTACGTTAGCAAACGGCCGTGTGGTCGCGCCTGATGAGGTGCTGGGGGAGGAAATTGTGGGCACAAAGTATGTGCATATTGGGGATGTGGGGGAGACGGATGATTTGCGGAACATCGTGGCGGATGCGGATGCGCTGGTGATTGAGTCTACGTATACGGACTCAGAGCTCGATATGGCGCGGCGGTTTGGTCATCTCACGGCCGTGCAGGCGGCCACGCTGGCGCGTGAGACAGGCGTCCACACGCTTATTCTGACGCATCTCTCCCGTCGCCACACCACGCGGGAAATTCGTGATGAAGCCCGTCGTATTTTTCCCAATACTTATGTTGCCCGTGACTTTGACCGTTTCCAGATTAGCCGTCGTGAGGTGGTGCGCCTGCGGGATGAAGAGCAAAGGTAAGAAGTGAAAAGTGAAAAGTGAGAAGTGTGGCCACACTTCTCACTTGTTACTTCTCACTTATTTATACGCTTTACACGGCCGTGGTCACAATCTCCTGCTCCGCCAGCCACGCCAAGATACGCGCCTCTATCTGGTCACGAATTTCCCCAAATTTCGCCAACTTTTCCTCATGCGAGCCAACAAACTCGGCGGGGTCTTCAAAGGCCCAGTGCATATGATTCTGCGCCTGGAGCCAGACGCGGGGACAGCTTTGCTCCGCATGGTCGCAGACCGTCACTACATAGCCAAAATGGGCGTGCCCCAAATAATCACGCACGCTGTCGGAGCTGTGCCCCTCGATAGAAATGCCTCGTTCATTCATCGCTTCGATGGCGTAAGGGTTGACCCCTTTGGGCGTGACACCCGCGCTATGAACTTGAAAATAATCGCCAGCATGGTGGCGCATGAGTCCTTCGGCCATTTGGCTACGGGCGGAGTTGCCAGTGCAGATAAACAAGAACTTGCCTTTGGGTGGTTGGTCAGACATGGGGAATCTCCTCTGTTTTCGGGGGTGTAGGGTCTGTTTGTTGCGCCGCGAGGGCGGTCAATAAAAATTGGAGGCGCGTTTGCAAGTGCTGAGCCGTGGTCAGAAAGGCTTGGTATTGTTCGGTCGGGGAGCCAGACACGGCCGTGGGGTCGGCCAAACTCCAATGAATCTGCTGGGTGGTCGCCGGAAAGGTGGGGCACACTTCTCGCACTTGGTCACATACCGTAATGACATAATCAAACGGTTGGTTAAGCAGGTCGCTCAGATGGTTTGAGCGTTGCTGGCTGATGTCTAGGCCAAGCGTCTGCGCCGCCTCTATGGCGAGCGGATGCACGGCCGTGGGGTGACTGCCTGCGCTCTGAACCACAACATCGGCGGGAACCAACGAGCGCAAAATTCCTTCGGCGAGCTGGGAGCGGGCACTGTTATGGGTGCAAAGAAAGAGAAAGCGACGGGGCACGGCCGTGTGGGGCAAAAAAGAGGGCACACTCGCCGCCGTCAGCGCGGGGTGCAACGCCCGCCCGCTGGTCAAGTACAACGTCTGCAAATGCCCGAGGTCAAGGCTGTAATACACATCACGCCCGTCCGCGCTGCTTCGCCGCTCCGTAACCAACTCATGCTCCCGCAACTGCCGCAAATGATAAGACACAAGTTCATGAAGAGTCACAACAAAAAAGCCCCGCTTAAGTTAATAAGCGGGGCTTTTTTTATTTCTAGATTTTCGTTTTTTCTTCGCGTTTAGCCATTATGGCGAAAGAGTGTGTAGTGGGCGATACAAGACTCGAACTTGTGACCTCTACGATGTCAACGTAGCGCTCTAACCAACTGAGCTAACCGCCCATATGCAAGCAAGTATTATACAACACGGCCGTGGTTTGGCAAAAATCTCTCGCCTGTTTTATCTAGCACTCATTAAATCAATTGACAGCCTATTTTGAGTTTGCTAACATTCCACATTGCTAACAACTAGCAAATTGACATTCATAATCGAACAGCACTCTTATCCAGAGAGGTGGAGGGACCGGCCCGATGAAACCTCAGCAACCGCTGGCTTTCTTTTTAATAAAGTAAAGTCAGAAATGGTGCTAATTCCGACCGTATTTAGGATAGATGGGAGAGCTAGCCAGCACATAAGACAGACGCTTGCAAGCCCCTTCACATCTCTTTGGTTGAAGGGGCTTTTCGTTTACCAGGCTCCAACACATGCAGGGGGTCAATTACCCATTAAACAGACCACCCCTAGCAAAAATACATGACACGTGACACGTGAAACATGACACCTAAAAAAAGGACAACACAATGACTCTGGTAATGAAATTTGGTGGAACTTCTGTGGGCAGTGCGGAGGCGATCCGAAGCACGGCCGTGTTAATCAAACGATACCAGCAAGAATACGGCCAACTGGTCGTAGTCGCCTCTGGCATGGGCAGTAAACCAGTCAAAGTGACCGATTTACTGCTCCAAGGGTGCAATACAGCCGCGCAAGGGGATGGCGATACCTATCAAAAAATCGCCGCCCAGCTAGCCGCCATTCATCACGAAACCATTGACGAGTTGCTGACCAGCGAGGCTGAACGCACGGCCGTGCGCACCAGCATTGACCAATTCATCGAACGCTTTAGCGATCTGTGCGGCGCGATAGCCATTTTGGGCGAGCTTTCCCCCCGCGCCCTCGACGCCATTGCCGGCATGGGGGAGCAGATGAGCGTGCGCCTGTTGGCCGCCTACCTGCGCGAGCAAAACTTGCCCGCCCAAGCCGTAGACGCCACCCAACTCATCGTCACCGATAACAACTTTACCTCCGCCACGCCGCTCATTGCCCAGACCAACGGCCATACGCAAGCCCACCTCAATCCCCTGCTGGCCGCCAACGTCATTCCCGTGGTCACGGGCTTCATCGCCGCCACCGAAAACGGCGTCACCACCACGCTGGGGCGGGGCGGGTCAGATTACAGCGCGTCGCTTATCGGCCGGGCACTCAATGCCACGGAGGTGTGGATTTGGACCGACGTGGACGGCGTGATGAGTGCCGACCCGCGCCTCGTCTCCACGGCGCGAACCATTCCTGAGCTAACCTATCGGGAAGTGTCGGAACTGGCCTATTACGGGGCGAAGGTCTTGCATCCGCGCACCATGCGCCCCGTGGTCGAAAGCCACATTCCCCTGCGCATCAAAAACACCTTCAACCCTGACCATTCTGGCTCGCTCATCGTTTATGATGACACGGCCGTGCATGATGGCATCAAAGCGGTCACCGCCATTAAGGCGTTGAGCCTGATAACGGTCGAGGGCAAAGGCATGATGGGCGTGCCGGGTGTGGCCGCCCGTACCTTCAAAGCGGTGGCCGAAAGCCGAGCCAGCGTCCTGATGATTACCCAATCCTCCTCTGAACAATCTATCTGCTTTGTGCTGACCGCCGAAGCGGCGCATCTCGTGCTGGCCGCTCTAGAGCGTGAATTTGCCGAGGAGTTGACTCAGCGGGATATTGACCGCATTTGGGCCTTGGAACCGACGGCGATTATCACGGCCGTGGGAGCGGGTATGCGCGGCACGCACGGCGTCGCGGGGCGCATGTTCACCGCGCTGGGCGACGCTGAAGTGAATATTATGGCGATTGCCCAAGGCTCGTCTGAGTGTAGTATCAGTGTGGTGGTCAGTGAAGAGGATATGTCCACGGCCGTGGCGCAAATCCATCAGCTCATCGTTCCCCGCCGCGAAGTAGAAAGTGAAAAGTAGGCATGGTTCAAGTTACCTTTACACTTCATTGATGAACTAACGGCCACACGCCTCGCCATCTGCGGCGGCTCGGTCATTCTAAAGGGGTTTTTTTTCG
>JBGTIZ010000221.1:0-20607 GCA_041745395.1 Promineifilaceae bacterium (SeqCode)
TGGGCAAATGCCCAAACGGAAAAATCCCCCTTTAGAGTGAACCGTGGCCGCAGGCCACGACGAACCTATCTGCAACAATTGCAAACATCCTGTTCATACTAAACCACTGCAAATTTGTGAATTTGTAAATTAAGGAAAACCCACCATGGCACTCAGCATTGGCATCGTCGGCCTGCCCAACGTCGGCAAAAGCACCACCTTCAACGCCCTCACTAAAGAACAAAACGCCGAAGCGGCCAACTACCCCTTCTGCACCATCGAACCCACCACAGCGATTGTCACCGTGCCCGACACGCGTGTAGACAAACTCACCGAACTGGTCAAACCCGCCAAAACCATTTATGCCACCGTCGAATTCGTAGACATCGCGGGCTTGGTCAAAGGCGCGTCCAAAGGGGAAGGGCTGGGCAATAAATTTCTGGGCAACATCCGCGACACCAGCGCGATTGTCCACGTCGTGCGCTGTTTTCATGACGAAAACGTACTCTACAGCGACAACCGCACCGAACCAAACCCCATCAGCGACATCGAAATCATCAACACCGAGCTAATTTTGGCCGACATGGAGCAACTCGAGCGCAAAATTGATAGGCTTTCGCGCCAGGTCAAAGGGGACAAAATGCTTAAACCGGTGCTGGAAATGGCCGAAATCATTCTCAGCCATTTGGAAACGGGGCAACCCGTGCGCACCGCCCCTAGCCAAGAGATGCCCGCCTTTGCCGCGCTGGTAGACGAAATGCGCTTCCTGACGGCCAAACCCGTAATTTATGCCGCCAACGTGGATGAAGACAGCCTGCCCGACGGTAATGAACTGGTCGAGCAGGTGCGCCAACACGCCGCCAACGAAGACGCAGAGGTCATTATGCTGTGCGCCAAGTTGGAAGAAGAAATGGCGGGGTTAAGCGACGAGGAACGGGCTGAATTTTTGGACTCGATGGGTATCTCGGAGAGCGGCCTCGACCAGATTATCCAGCGTGGGTATCATACGCTGGGCTTGATTAGTTACCTGACGGCTGGCCCTAAAGAGGTGCGGGCGTGGACTCTTGTTAACGGGCAGACGGCTCCCCAAGCGGCGGGCGTCATTCATACCGACTTTGAAAAAGGGTTTATCCGCGCCGAAGTGATTCCGTTTGATGTTTATGTCAAGCACGGTTCAGAAACGGCCGTGAAAACGGCGGGTGAGATGCGCACCGAAGGCAAAACCTACATCGTCAAAGATGGCGACGTGATGCACTTCCGCTTTAATGTTTAAGGTGCGGAGAAAGCCACATGAAAATTATCCACGTTGAAAGCGGCCGTGTCCTAGTTGAAAATGCAAGATGGTGCGACAGCTACTGGAGTAAGCTCAAAGGCTTTATGTTTCACCCTGACCTGCAAGAGACGGAGGGGCTGGTGCTGGTCGAAAAACGTGACAGCCGCGTTGCCACTTCGATTCATATGTTTTTTGTCAGTTTTGACCTTGGTGTGGTGTGGGTGAATGGGGCAGGTGAGGTGGTGGACACGGCCGTGGCCAAATCCTGGAAACCCAACTACGCCCCCCAAGCCCCCGCCCGCTACGTCATCGAAATGCACCCCAATTTGCTCCCACTCGTAAAGGTGGGAGATCATATTAAGTTTGAAGTTTGAGTTGTAAATGGTAAGAGGTGAATCGTGAACGCTGACCTAACCCCCTTCATTGACGCCCTGACCTTTGCCGCCGAGATGCACCGCACCCAGCGACGCAAAGACAGCGACCAATCCCCCTACATCAACCACCCCCTAGCCGTCATGGCCACCCTGTGGCACGCTGGCGTGCGGGATGTGACCCTGCTCACGGCCGCTCTGCTCCACGACACCATCGAAGATACCCCCGCTACTGAATTAGATTTGCGCCGCCTTTTTGGGGATGAAATCACCGACCTTGTGCTTGAGGTGACAGACAACAAGAGCCTGCCCCGCACCGAGCGCAAACAGGCGCAAATCGAACATGCGCCCCATCTTTCGGACCGCGCCGCCCAGCTCAAACTGGCGGACAAAGCGTGTAACCTGCACGACCTCGTGGCTTGGCCGCCTGAGTCATGGTCACACGAGCGGCTCGTAAATTATGTCAACTGGTCGCAGGAAGTGGTGCAACCCCTCCGTGGCCGTTTCCCCACCCTCGAAGCCATTTACGACGAAAAGCTAGAAGCAATCAGCCAGAAGCTATAAGCTGTAAGCTACGCTTCGCCAGGCTCAGCGGCCGTTAGCTGGTTTGGCTTCGACAGGCTCAGCCAGCGTAAATTACCATCCCCCTCACTTAAGCATTCAACACTCACTCCCTGTACCCTGCCCCTTGCACCATGCTCCATACCCTCAAACACCGCAACTTTGTCTTTTTGTGGCTCAACACCCTGCTTGGTGGCATTGGGCAACTGCTCTACACCGTGGGCGTGATGGTCACAATTTTTGAGCTGACGGGTTCGGCTCTGCAAACCGTCGGGGCGATGGTGGCTACGACCCTACCCATTTTTTTGCTGGGGCCATTTGCAGGGGCTTTGGTAGACCGCTGGCCGCGCCAGCGCGTCTTGTTCCTGACTGATTTGTGGCGCATGGGGTTGCTTTTGCTCTTGCTGGCGGTCAGCACCACGGCCGGGTTCGACGTTCTCACCGCTTATCTGATTATTGCGGGGATAGCCGTGGCGACGACGTTTCACCAGCCGGCGCGGCAGGCGTTGATTCCCGCACTCGTGCCTCGCGCCGAAATCGTCAAGGCCAACAGCCTGATTTTGACCACAGTGCAGGTGACGATGGCTCTGGGCTATTTGCTGGGGGGGATTTTGGTAGTGTGGCTCAGCTTTGAGAACTTTATTTTGCTCAACGCGTTTTGCTTTTTGGGGGCGGCTCTGCTCGCGCTGTTTGTTCGGCCAGTGTATGAAAAACACGGCCGTGTGACCATTCAGCGCGTTACGTGGTGGCACGCCATTGGGGATGGCGTGACCTATATTCGCCAGCATCCCGTCGCCCGACCGCTGGTCATCATGGAAGTCCTCGAGCATGTGCCGCACGGCGTGTGGACATCTGGCCTGATGCTCATTTTTATCAAAGAGGCTCTCGGGGGCACGGCCGCCGACTGGGGCAACCAAAACGCGCTTTATTTTGGGGCGATTATTCTGGGGGCAACGGCGGCTGGTTATTTCAGCCAGTGGCTGGAGCGTAACGCGGGGCGGCTCATTGTTTTTAACGCTTTTGTGAACGGGGTATTGACCATGATTTACGCCCTCAGCCCCACTTACGCGCTCGCTACGCTGGTAGCGATAGCATATGGGCCGCCACAGGCGTGGCGAGATGTGGCGCAGGATTCGCTCTTGCAGACGTCGGTGGATGAGGAGATGCTGGGGCGGGTGTTTGCCTTGCGCAATATGGGCTTCAATTTGACGTTTATGCTGTCGGGACTGCTGTTTGCGTGGCTGGCAGATTATGTGCCAATTCGGGCGATTTTTGTACTAGGGTCGGTGTTGTATATGGGCACGGCCGTGTACGCCGCCGCCAACCGCCCCCTCCGTCAAGCCCGCATCCTTCCCTCATAAGAGAAGAAGGAAGAGGGCAGAAGTTCACTCTTCCTTACTTCCTGCAACTTACGCCCTCTGCATTTTCTGCACTTCCCCATCTGCATGGAGCCGCAAATAAAAGAGCCAATCCAACACCGTTAGATCCCCAAGCATATTGTGCGGAATACGCAGGTTCGGGTCTACTTGCGCCAGTTGATGGGCAATATTGACCGTATCGTGCCGCGTTTTGAGGAACGCCGCTTTTAGCTCTTCCCAACTGCGATCTTGACGAGGGCGATAGCCATTGTATTCATCCTTAATGAGCGGTTCACCCAAGGCGACCAGCAAGCGACGCTTGCCCCACCGCTCGATACCGATGAGGTGGCTGAGGGTGCGGCGGTTGTGTTCCGTGTCTGGTCGCGTTTCAAGGGAGGCGCGGAGTTTTTCACCCGCTTGGGCGAGATCAACGGTTAGGGTGGAGACATCTTTGCCGCTCATCATGCTGTCCATCACGGGAGGGGCGATGGTTTTGAGGATTTTCTCGTGGTAACGCAGGATGATGTAAGCGACAATGGCCGCACCCACGGCCGTGAGAGTCAATCTTGTATTTCTTTTCATGGAAAGTTGCTCCTTGAGAATGTAGTAATGAGCCTACTGAGAAAAGGACGAGGGCAGAGGGACGAAGGAAGAAAGCTTTCGCGTTCGTTCATCCCTCACACTTTGTCCAAGTATCGTATCGTACCCTCTTTAGGACAACATTACCGTTAATTTCTATGTATAAAACGGGTTGGTCTTTTGGATTTCATCTAGTTCTCAACATTGACCCCGCGAATTGCCACAGAGCTAGAAAAGTAAGCAAGCAGGGGCGACAAGCCAAACATGACGGCCACAACTAGGGCGTGGCTGGTCAGGTGATTGCGGTCAAACAAGTATAGCCACAAATGACCGACGATGAGGGGGGAAAGCTGGCTGAGGTAAAGGAACCACACGGCCGTGTGCAAACGCCAGCGGGTCACCCACCCGGGCGTCTCGTCCAGCAAGACAAAAGGAAACGGCCAAGCGGCGTACCACAGCCGAAAGTTAAACGCTTGGGTCAGATACACGGCCGTGATGTCTGCCCCACTGCGCAACGGGTGACGACCGTAAAACCAACTACGCCACGCCAGCCACAGCGCGGTCAGCACCAGCAAGGCCAGCCCCCCCCTGCTGAGCAACGCCACAAAGGTGGGCGTGATGCCGTACCCGGCCGCGCTTCCCGCAAGAAAAATCAGTGCCACAATAGAAAAGCCGGCCCCAGCACTGGCTTCAGCAACCAACCTTTCGGCCAGCAGGAGCGGCGACCCAAAAGGGGCAAAGGTGAGCAGGGTCAACAGGAGGGAAAGCACGGCCGTGCTCAAGATAACCCGCACACGGCCGTGTGTGTCATCCTGCTGGCGCACAAAATAGAGCCAGAAAAAAGCGAGCGGCAACAGCCCAATTGCCTTCGTTAGCGGGGCCAAAAACATCAGCGCGAACGCGGCCGTGGCCGCCACGCTGGGCCAGCGTTCCCCCAGCCAGACCCACACCGCCCACCCCGCCAAGAGCCACAACAGCATAACGCTATCATTATGCCCATCCACGCCAAAAATCAGAATCAGCCCTGGATTAAAAAGCCACAGTACGCTTTTACCCAACTTATTGACTGAGGCCGCGTACCAAATAAGCAACCCACTCAGCCAAAAAGCGAGCAAAGCAACTAATTTGAGCAAAATAAGCAGGATGAGGGTGTCATTGGGGGCAACGGTGGCGATACCAGCGGCGATTAGCTCCCACACGGGGCCGTAGGGGGTGGTGGCTTGCGCCCACTCGCCCGCTTGGGCAAGCAGTGGCTCGCTGGGATAGCTGGCGGGCGGGGTTAGGTAGGGGTTGTCCTGATACACGGCCGTGATACGGCCGCGCAGGGCATAGCGAAAAAGGTCGTTGGCGTTGTAGGGGTAGACGAAAAGGGTGGGCAGGCTGACCAGTATGGCGGTGAGCAGGAGTGTCCACGGCCGTGGGTGCCAATCCCCCCGCCGCACCAGCCAATAAAGCCAACCATACAAAGCAAACAGACCCGTCACCAGCAACCCATACAGGCCGCCCGCCTCCAGCGATGGCGTCAATTGACGCAGGGCAGTGAGGAAATGCACATTAAGGGGGAGCGGCATCCACCAAGCCAGCAAACTATAACCCGCA
Source organism: Promineifilaceae bacterium (SeqCode) (assembly GCA_041745395.1). GTDB lineage: Bacteria > Chloroflexota > Anaerolineae > Promineifilales > Promineifilaceae > Hadersleviella. The sequence continues at coordinate 5,721 of JBGTIZ010000221.1, forward strand.
AAGGTCAATAGAAGCGGCCAAAAAACAGTTAACCTAGACCACACATTTCCCATCTGTAACGAAAGGCGTCTGGCACGCAGTTTAGGTGGCTGACAGGCTGAGTAGCTGACAAGCTGACAAGCTGTTTTTCATCACGCTCGCTGGCCGTTTTTCTCGAGTGGAACCACCAGCGTGATAGCCGTTCCTTGCCCCACAGATGATTCCACTTGGATAGAGCCATCAATCATTTTCGCCCGCTCTTCCATGTTAATCATGCCCAAACTGCCCCGCTCGCTATACCCATCCATCACCGAATCGACGTCAAAGCCAACCCCATCATCTTGAATACGCGCCACAAAGAGGTCTTCTTCCTGCCAAAAGCGCACATCAATCGTTTTGGCGCGTGAATATTTACGCGCATTGCCCAACGCCTCTTCGACCACTTGGAAAACGGTCATTTGTGCTTGCTGATTGAGCAAATCGCCGTATTCACTACCCCTAAACTGAATGTTGAGGCCATCCGTTTCGTTGAGTCGTTCGATAACTTTTTGCACGGCCGCGGACAAACCCTGATCCACCACCAAAAGTGGACGCAAGGTAAACAACATGCCGCGAATCTCTTTACCCGTATTTTTGGCGAGTTCTTCTACTTTGGCTAATTCATCGGCCGCCATGTCTGGCTCATTCTTGAGCAAAGAGCGTACAAAGTTAATGCGCATGGCAATCGCGGCCACGCCTTGGGTGGGGCCATCATGCAGGGCGCGAGCTAACTGTTTGCGCTCTTCATTGGAGGTATCAATCAGGCGTTGTTTTTGCTGTTCAACCGCTTGATAAAGCTGGGCATTGCGTAGCGCAATAACGGTCTGGTCAGCTACAGAGGTAAACAGTTCCAAATGCCCTGCATCAATGCTAATTTGCACCTGCGAGCCGACAATCATGACCCCGTATAGCTCAAAACCGACCCGCAGAGGAATCACCACGGCCGTTTTGCATTTACGCAGGCCACTAAACTCACCAAGTTCGGGATCACTACGAGGATCATTAGAAACGATTGGCTCCGCATACTTCAACGCTTCGGCAATCACCCCTTGTTGCCCCGTAGCAAACTGGTTTTTGTTTGGTTCAAGCTGACGTTCAGCCACTGGTGTCAGCCGTCGCCCACCCCCTTCATAAGTAAAAACGGCCCCCACCATAGCGCGGGCGGGCACGTTAAACTCATCCATCACGACCGTACACGCATCCAGCGCGACTTCTACCACACGCTCGAAGCTCAGCGTACTGCGCATGGTTGAGGCCATCTGTTGCAACGATTCGGCACGGCGGGTGCCAGCCCGTAGCTCGCCCATCTCCTGCTCGGCCGCTTGGGAAACGAGCTTTTGGGCGTGACTCCCGCGCAGGCCAACCGTGATGAGCACGACTAGCCCAAACAGGAACAGGGTTCCGCCAACCACGGCCGCGTCTACCAGCCAAGCGTTCATCGGTTCCCCTTTTACATAGTAAAAGTAAGCACCAACCGCGCCGAGTGCCAAAACGAATAAGAGGAAGACGATAACGTTTAGAAACCGAAACTGTTTTTTGACGATGCTGTCAAGCTGTTTGGCATCTTGTTTCTTTTTATCTTTGTTAGCTTGGTTTTTCTTAGCCATTATGTTGCACACCTAGATTGAATAACGAATGGATAATAAGTTTGAAGCTATCAGCTATAAGCTTTAAGCCATAAGCTGGTTGAGTGGTCATGATTGCGCTTGGGAAAAAGACGGTTTGCGGCTCGTTCTTCCTACTAGTATAAGCGGGGTGGTGGGGTTTAGTAAACCTCTGCCAAGGCGTGAGCGATAGCACCCGCCACACGGCCGTTGTTTTGGAGCAAGGCCACATTGGCTTGCAGGGTTTCCCCAGCGGTCAGTTCGACAAGGCGGCTGAGGAGCCAAGGCGTCGTGGCCGCGCCGCTGATGCCTGCCGCGTCTGCTTCGCGGGTGGCTTGGGCGATGTGTTGCTCAAGATGGGCGGGGTCGAGGGCGTGGGCGGCGGGGACGGGCACGGTAATCAGGGTGCCACTCTGTAGCCCTAGCTGGCGGCGGGCGTGAATGATGTGGGCGGTTTCCACGGCCGTGTTCACCCTCACCGTCACGGGCAAATCACTGCTGGACGTAAAAAAGGCGGGAAACGAATCGGTTTGATAACCAACCACGGGCACGCCGTAGGTCTCGAGGGCTTCAAGGGTGAGGGGCAGGTCGAGGATGGATTTGGCCCCGCTACAAACGACTGACACGGCCGTGCGGCCCAACTCTATCAAATCCGCACTCACATCAAACGGATGGCCGCGATGCACGCCCCCAATCCCGCCCGTGGCAAACAGCTCAATGCCCGCCATATGCGCCAAAATCATCGTGCCCGCGACCGTCGTCGCCCCATGTTCCCCCCGCGCCAGCACCAGCGGCAGGTCGCGCCGACTGCATTTGCGCACGTTGTTTTGGCCGCCTTGCTCGGCTAAAAAGAGGCGTTGGTCATCGGTCAGGCCGATGTAGATTTGGCCGTTGAGAATGCCGATGGTGGCGGGTATCGCCCCACTCTCACGCACGGCCGTTTCCATGGCCTGCGCTGTTTCCACGTTTTGGGGATAAGGCAGGCCGTGGGTGATGACCGTGGTTTCGAGGGCGACCACAGGGCGGTTGTCGTGCAGGGCATCTTGCACTTCGGGCGTGTAGTTCAAATTTAGCATAGATTCTCCATCTTTTTTACGCAAAAGCTTAACGCAATGACGCTCAGAAATAAAGGCTCACGGGCGCAATCATAAAAATTACATGCGGAACGTGCCGTAGCTGTCCGTGGGAAAGGGCGCGTTCAGGGTGACGGCAAAGGCCAAGGCCAACGCCGTGCGCGTTTGCGTGGGGTCTAAAATGCCGTCGTCCCAGAGGCGGGCGGTGGCAAAGTAGGGACTGCTTTCATGGGCATATTGGTCTAGGACTGGTTGCTTAAATTCGGCCTCGGCCGTGGCGATTTCTTCCGCTGTGGGATTGTCTAATTTCCGCAAAACGGAGCTTTTCCCCACCGTCCACAGCGTCCCCGCCGCCGCTTCCCCACTCATGACGCTGATGCGGCTGTTCGGCCACGAAAAGAGAAAGCGGGGGTCATACGCCCGGCCGCTCATGCCGTAGTTGCCCGCGCCGTGGCTGACGCCATGCAGGAGCGTGATGCGGGGCACGTTCACGTTGCTGACCGCCTGCACCATTTTGGCCCCATCTTTGGCGATACCCCCGTTTTCGTACTGCTTGCCGACCATGAAACCCGCAATATTTTGCAGAAAGAGCAGGGGCGTGCCGCGCTGGCCGCAAAGCTGGATAAAGTGGCTCGCTTTTTGGGCCGATTCGCTAAAGAGCAGGCCATTATTCGCCACAATGCCCACGGGGATGCCCATAATATGAGCGAAACCACACACAATGGTTGTGCCATACCGCGCCTTGAACTCGCTAAAGCGGGAGCCGTCTACAAAGCGGGCAATGACTTCGTAGGCGGGAATGGGCAAGCGGGGGTCGGCGGGGATGAGGCCGTACAGCTCTTCAGCGGGATAGGCGGGATCTTCTGGGCTTTGCAGAGCGACGCGAGCCGTTTGGGGCTGAGCGAGATGGCGCATCACATCCCGAATGCGCTCAAGGGCTTCTTCTTCGCTGGCGGCAAAATGGTCAGAAACGCCGCTGATGCGGGTATGCACATCCGCGCCGCCCAGTTCCTCGGCCGTGACTTCTTCACCCGTAGCCGCTTTGACGAGCGGGGGGCCAGCCAAGAAAATCGTGCCGTTTTCTTGCACGATGATGGATTCGTCGGCCATGGCGGGGATATACGCCCCCCCGGCCGTGCAACTGCCCAACACGGCCGCGATTTGCGGTATCTTTTGCCCACTCATCCGCGCCATGTTGTAAAAAATCCGCCCAAAATGGTCACGGTCGGGAAAAACATCTGCTTGCAGATGCAAAAACGCGCCGCCCGAATCCACCAAATAGATGCAGGGCAGATGATTTTCTTCGGCGACGGTTTGCGCCCGCAGATGCTTTTTAACCGTTTCAGGAAAGTAGGTTCCCCCTTTCACCGTGGGGTCATTAGCCACAATCATCACCTCCTGCCCCTGAACACGGCCGATGCCGGTGACAATGCCCGCGCTGGGGGCGTCGCCATCGTACATACCCCACGCGGCGAGCGGGGAAAGCTCGAGGAAGGGAGAGCCATCATCCAGAATGGCGTCTACGCGCTCGCGGACGAGGAGCTTGTCCCGCTGGCGTTGCCGCTCGATGGTGCGGGCGGGACGGTCATGAGCGGCGGCCTGCTGTCGCTGGCGCAGTTCGTCGGCGAGAGCTTGGTTGTGAGCTAGGTTTTCTTGGTATTCAGAGCTATTTGTGTTCAAATGGGACTGTAGTTGGGGCATGGGGTTCTCGCTTGGAATGGTGGGTAATTAGCGGTATTCTACAGGTGGAAAGGGGCGAGGGGCAAGGCGGCTTGAATGGTCAATTGTTAATAGCCAATGGCCAATGGTCAATGCTGTGTCCCGTCCCGATGTTTTTCATCATTCATATTTCATCTTTTACGATTTACAAAGGAGCGACTCCTATGAGTGTGGTAGAAGTGACGAAAATGGGGCCGGTGGCGATTGTGGCCTTGAATCGGCCTGAGGTACATAATGCGTTGAATGGGGAGGTGATGGCGGAGACCACGGCCGTGTTTAACACCCTGCGCGACGACGATAGCGTGCGCGTGGTCGTGCTAACCGGCAACGGCCCCACCTTTTGCGCGGGCGGCGACCTCAAGATGATGCGTGAGGCGGCTGATTTTACGTTTGAGCAAAACAAAGCGGGCGGCTACGAAATTTTTGATTTGCTGGCTATGCTCAATGAATTTCCCAAACCGATTGTGGGGCGCATCAACGGCTCCGCGCTGGGCGGCGGCGTTGGTTTAGTCAGTTGTTGTGACATTGTGGTGGCCGTGGAGAGTGCCAAGTTTGGGCTGACCGAGGTGCGCTTAGGCATTGTGCCCGCCGTTATTTCCCCCTATGTGCTGGGCAAAATTGGGGTGAGCAATGCGCGGCAACTCTTTTTGACGGGCGAGCGGTTTGAAGCACCCTATGCCAAGGAGATTGGGCTGGTGCATCATGTGGTGGCGGATGAGGCCGAATTAGATGCCAAGGTGCAGGAGCGGGTGATGCAATTGCTAGCCGCTTCGCCCCACGCGCAAGCGGTGGTTAAAACGTTGATTCGCACGGTGGCACATCAGCCTGTTTCCGCGGGAGCGGTGCGCGAGTTTACGGCGCAGACGATTGCAGAGTGCCGGGATAGTGCGGATGGTCGAGAGGGGATGAGTAGTTTTTTGGAGAAGCGTCGGCCGTGGTGGCAGACGGTGCAAGGTCGTGATTGAGACGGTTCTTTCGGATTTCGTGGTTTTTTCAACAGTGTCATGTTTCACGTGTCATGTGTCAAGTGGTTTTTCTCTGGGCGTCGCTTGTCTAGCCAAGACAGTCGCTCATTATTGACCCCTTGAATTCCCAAAGTGCCTTAAATCGTTACAGCTGTAACACAGAGACAACAAATCATGTTCAAAAAAATTCTGGTAGCAAACCGGGGCGAGATTGCCCAAAGATTATTTGCCGCGTGCCAAGGATTGGACGTGGCGACCGTCGCCATTTACTCCGAGGCCGACGCCGACGCGCCGTGGGTGCGGGCGGCCGATGAAGCATACCCGCTGGGCGGCGTGACGGCGGCCGAATCTTACCTGAACCAAGGCAAGATTTTTGAAATTGTGCGCCAGTCGGGCGCGGAAGCGATTCACCCCGGCTATGGGTTTTTGAGTGAAAATTCGGCGTTTGCGGCCAACTGTGCGGCGCGAAACGTGACCTTTATTGGCCCTAGCCCCGAGGCGATGCGCCAGATGGGGAGCAAGGCCAATGCGCGGGAGATTGCCCAAGCGGCGGGCGTGCCGATTATTCCCGGCGTGGATGGGGCAGGTAAAACGGACGCGGAATTAGCCGAAGCGGCGGCGGAATTGGGCTACCCAGTTTTAATCAAGGCGAGCGCGGGCGGGGGCGGCAAAGGGATGCGGGTGGTGGAGAGTGGGGCTGAGTTTAAGGATGCGCTGAACGCGGCGCGGAATGAGGCTCGAAATTCGTTTGGGGATGACCACGTGATTGTGGAGAAGTATTTCACCAAGATTCATCATGTGGAGGTGCAGATTTTGGGGGATGAACACGGCCGTGTGCTCCACCTCTTTGAACGGGAATGCTCTATCCAGCGTCGCCACCAAAAAATCATCGAAGAGTCCCCCTCGCCCACCATTGACGATGAAACGCGGCAAAAAATGTGCGCCTCGGCCGTGGCTCTGGCGCAAGCGGTCGGCTACAGCAGTGCGGGCACGGTCGAATTTATGTACACAGGGGGCGGCCATTTTTACCTGCTGGAGATGAACACCCGCTTGCAGGTGGAGCATCCCATCACCGAAGCGGTGACGGGGCTGGACATTGCCCAGTGGCAAATTCGCATTGCGGCGGGGGAGGCGTTGCCGTTTGCGCAAGAGGATCTGACGCAACGGGGACACGCCATCGAGTGCCGCGTCTATGCGGAGGATGCGGCCATGAACTTTTTACCGTCGATTGGGGAACTGGTGCTGGTGCAATGGCCGGAAGGGCCACGGGTGCGGGTGGATACGGGGGTGCAAACGGGGTCGGCCGTGTCTACGTATTATGACCCGATGCTGGCCAAGATTATTACGTGGGGGGAAGATAGGCGAGCGGCAATGGCGGCGATGGTGTCTGCATTGCGCCACACGGCCGTGTTAGGCGTGACCACCAACATCCCTTATCTGCTAGACATTCTGCAAGAGCCTCATTTCCAGCAGGGCGAAACGACGACCAATTATTTGGCCGAGCATTTTGCGGGCTGGACGGGCGAGATTGTGCCCGATGAGGAAATTTGGCTGGCTTTGGCCGCGTTTGAGGCCGTCCACGGCCGTGGAGGCGGACAACCAGTAGCCACCCAGACGGTTGGACACACGGCCGTGTTAACCCCCTGGCAACTCGTCAAAGATTGGCGCAACGTCTAAAAAAAGTGCTGAGCGACGGGCGATGAGGGCTGAGTGGGTATCGGCCAACGCCCGTTTTACTCATTATTCATTACGCATTACTCATTGAACAACATGAAACTAAAAATCAAACTCAACAACACAGAACATGAATTACACGTCACGCGCACGGGCGAGCAGATTAAGGTGGTGCGCGACGGGCGCGAAACGGTGCTGACGGTGCGCGAAGTGGGCGAGAACAGCGTGACGGTCGAGTATGGGGGGCAATTGCTCCGCCTAGCGGGCGCCAAAAAGGGGGACAAACGGCAGATGTGGGTCAACGGTCGTTATGTTAACTATGAGCGGGTACAAAAACGAGCGGGAGCCAACACGGCCGTGGCTGGCTCCCTCAGCGCGACCATTCCCGCCGTTGTCTCCGCTATTTTGGTCAGCGTGGGGGATGAGGTCTCTGCCGGAGACAAGCTCATTTTGCTAGAATCTATGAAAATGGTCATTCCCATTCAGGCACCAGAAGATGGCGTGGTCACGGCCGTGAAGTGCGCCGTCGGCGACTCCGTTCAGCCCGGCGTCCCGCTCGTACTGGTTGAAGGGGTCAATTAGCCATTACCTTGCTAAACAGGCCACACATCCCCAGAAAAACCACCTGACACGTGAAACTTGAAACGTGAAACACCCCTCACACCTTATAACTACCCTCAACCCCCAACACCACCGGCTTCGCCTCTGTCTCGGCCGTGACCCGTTCCGCCCACGCATCCACATCCACCGCAATGAGGCCAAACGTATTGTAATGGCACGGAATGACGACCTGTGGCCGCAGGAACTTAATCGCTTCGATAGAATCATCCACGCCCATCGTGTAATTATCCCCAATAGGTAAAACGGCCACATCCAGCCCCACACGGCCGATTAACTGCATATCCAAAAACAGCCCCGTGTCACCCGCAAAATAAATCTTCTTCTCCCCCAGCGTCAGCAACAGCCCGCCGGGCATCCCCGCGTAAGAGCCATCCGGCATCGATGAACCATGCCACGCGGGCGTCAGCTTGACATGCCCAAACGGATGATGGAACCCACCGCCAATGTGCTGACCATGCGTTTTTTCAATGCCTTTGGCGTTAAACCAGTTGCAAATTTCAAAATTGGCGATAATGGTCGCCCCACAACGCTCCGCCAGCGGGAGCGCATCGGCAACGTGATCGCCATGCCCATGCGTCAGCAAAATGTAATCCACGTCAATCTCGTCCGCGCTGATTTGCGCCACTGGATTATTGCCTTTTAGAAAAGGGTCAATAATCAGCTTTGTGCCTTCTAAGTCCAGTGAAAACGTTGCATGTCCATGCCAACTTATTTTAATACTCATGGGAATCTCCTGTTTGATTTGGTTTGATTTGAATTGTAAATGGTGAATGGTGAATAGCTAATGGTTAATGACCCTCTCCGTTCACTGTTTGTCAGAGCCTAGCTTCGCGTATCAGAGAGTAGCGCCAGAAAATGATCAAGCTGACCTAAACAGCTTATCGTATTCAGGAGCAAATCGCAACGGTTTTCCTCGAGAACTCCCGCCCCTTTTCGTCCTTCTTCCCCCTTCCTTCGTCCCTTTTTTGCTCATTGCTCCTTGTTCATTGCTCCTTGTTTCAGAATGTGAACGACAAAACGGGGCAAGGCCAACATGCGCCGCCAGCGCCACGGTTCGTTCAGCAAACGATGGAGCCATTCCAAACCCAAGTTTTGCACCCACTGCGGGGCGCGAATGGCTTTGCCCGTGATAAAGTCGAGCGAGCCGCCCACGCCGACCGCCACCCGCACCGTGGGCAACCTGTCTGCATTTCGCGCAATCCATAAATCTTGCCGTGGCGCACCGTACGCCACCCACAATATCTGCGCCTCGCTGGCGTTAATCATCTGCACAATGGCCTCATTTTCCTCGAGCGCGGGTGAACCAGCGTACGTACCGACTACCTGCAAGCCCGGATATTGAGCGATGAGGATTTCGGCCGCCTGGGCGGCAATGCCCGGCGCGGCTCCCAGCAAAAAGAGCGGCCAGCCCGCTTGCGCCGCTTGCTCAGCTAGGTGATAAACGAGTTCGGAGCCGGGCACGCGCTCGGGCACGGGGTTGCCCTGCCGCTTGGCCGCCCACACCACGCCGATGCCGTCGGCCAAGCAGAGGTCGGCGCGGCTGAGCACGGCGCGGAAGGCGTCATCTTCTTGGGCACGCATGATGAATTCGGGGTTGACGGTGGCGATTTGATGCAGGCGCGGCTCGGTCATGAATTGCCCCACGGCCGTGACTGTCTCGCGCATGGTTAGTTGGTGGATGGGGATGTGGAGAATGGTGACGGTGGGGTACATGTTTGGTGGTTGGTAGCGAGAAGTGCTTCTCACTTTTTACTTCTTACTTTTTGCTCTGAAACCAGCTGCTTCTTCTAAAATCGCCAACGTCTGCACGGCCGTGGATTCCCACTGAAAGCGGCGCACATTTTCATAACCGTGCTTGACGAGCGTCTGGCGCAGTGGGGCGTCGGTTGCCAGTTGTCGCACGGCCGTGGCAATAGCAACCGTATCCAAGGGATTGACCAGCAGAGCAGAGCCGTCTCCCGCCAATTCGGGCAGGGAACTGCTACTGCTGGCTAACACGGCCGTGCCGCACACATTCCCCTCGAGCAGGGGAAAGCCGAACCCTTCATGCAACGACGGATAAAGCAACACATCTGCCCCCGCTATGAGGTGCGCCTTTTGCGCGTCGGGCACAAAACCGGTGAGCAAGATGCGCGAGCGAACGGCCGTGGGCAGATTATCTAGCGCGGCGCGAATCGGGGCGCTTTGCCAGCCGAACTTGCCCGCCAAGACCAATTGATGCGGAATGTGCGGGGACACGGCCGTGTACGCTTCCAAGATTCTGACCACATTTTTGCGCGGCTGGAGCGTGCTGATAAAGAGCAAATAGGGCGGCTGAAGGCCTTCGGGCAGGGGCGGCGCGGGTTGCGCCAAATCTTGCGCCAATTGGGGGTCCACAGCGGGATAAACGACCCGAATTTTGGCGGGGTCAATTTGGTCAAAGGTTTGTAAATCTTTTTTGGTCGCTTCTGAATCCGCCAGCACCAGCCGCGCCCGTCGCGCATTGTGTCGCGTGCTCCAGCGCAAATAGGCGACCTGCTGGCGGGTGTGCGCCTCGGGAAAATAATGGTAGCCGAGGTCGTGTACGGTAGCGACGCTGGGCCGAAAATAGGTGAGCGGGATAACGTGGGCGGGGGTGAAAAAGATGTCGGGGGGGTGTAGGTGTAGCTCTGCCGCCAAGCGCAGGTGTGTCCACATACGGGGAAATGGGATGTGGCGCACGGTGACGTGGTCGGCGGGGGGAAGCCAGTCGTCGGATGGAGATTGGTTGACATAAAGCCGAAGTTTGTGCCCAGCCACGGCCGTGGTTGGCAACAAAGCGCGTATCAACTGCCACGCATACGCCTCTGTGCCTGTTCGTTGCGCCATTGTAGCGCGGCTGGCATCAATCCCAATCAACATGAAACAATGAGTAACCTGACAAAAGGAAGAAGGACGAGGGAAGAAGGACGAAAAGAGGCGGGGCTTCTCGAGAACTTCCGCTCCCTTCACAATTCACAATCCACAATTCACAATTCGTACTTCACCCCTTCTTTACTCATCATACTCGAGAAACTGCCGCGCCGCCCAGCCTTCATCACCCGTGAAGGTGCGGATTTTTATCCAGGTAAAACCGCCTTGTGTTACGGGGGCTTCACCGTCCACAAGGGTAACAAAGGTCTCTTCAGGCAAAATTTCCATCAGTTCGCCGTTAGGCGTTTCGCGCATGCTGAGGCCACTGCCGCTAGTGCCAGTGACAAAAGCGCGGATGATGATAGGCGTAGGCGTGGCGGTGGGCAGGTTGGGGTCAATCGTGGGGGTGGGGGTTTGGGTGGTCAGGGGGGGCAGGTTGCTACCCGCACCGCTGGGGAGCGGTGCGGGTGTGCCCACGGTGTCTGGGGGAGACACGGCCGTGTTGTCTCCCGCCTGCCCCGCAGGCAAAGCGTCTATGGCCGCTGGTTCGGCGAGCGTCTCTGCGGTGGGCACGGCCGTGTCGTCTTGCGCCTGCATCACCAGCAGGCCAATCGCCCCCAAAAAGAGCAGAGTGCTGACCGACAGGGCGGACGTAGCCCGGCGCAGGATTATCTCCCGCTCGAGCGAGTAGACCCGCGCCCCGCCGCGTCGGATACTGCTATAGGTATAAACCATGCCGATGAAGCCAGCGATGGTTAGCATGATGGGTAGAATCAATGAGGTCATAGGTGTATGGGTGCGAGGGGCGAGGTGCGATGTGCGATGGTGTCGCTTCTCACTTCTGAGCCTACTGTAAAAAGGTCAATTGCACCGCGGAGAGTGCGGAGATTTTCTCGAGAAAGCCCGCTCTTTTCGTCATTCGTAATTTGTAATTCGTCCCTTTTTTTCAGGTTGCTCACTTCTGGCTTTTTAACTGGTGCTAGCAATCGCTACCACGCGGTCGTGTCCGGCATAATCTTGGTGGACAGACACGGCCGTGTGGGGCAACAGGCGACGGGCTAACACGGCCGTGTCTACCCCTTGTTGCCAGCCTATTTCCAGCAAAATTAAGCTGGGTGATGATAAATGGGCGGGTACTTGGGTCAATAATTTTTCGATAAGCCGTAGCCCATCTGCCCCGCCGCGCAGGGCGAGTGACGGCTCATAAGATTTTACCCCATCGTCAAGGGTCGTCCACTCACCATCTGTTATATAAGGCAGATTGGCGGTAATAAGGTCAAAGGAGCCGTCCACGGCCGTGAGCAAATCGCTGAGTACAAAAGTGACTTCTGCCCCCAGACGGCGGGCATTTTCTTGGGCAATCGCTAGGGCGGCGGGGGAGATGTCCACGGCCGTGATTTGTGCCGCTGGCGTCATTTCTAAGGCGATGCTGATGGGAATACAGCCACTGCCCGCGCCCACATCAAGAATGCGCCAAGGATTTCCTGCGGAACGAGGCGGTTGCTCTTTGAGCCAGCGCAAAGCCAAATGGATCATCTGCTCCGTTTCGGGACGAGGAATCAGCACGGCGGGGCTGACCAGAAAGTCACGTCCGTAAAAGGGCGCTGTGCCCAAAATGTAGGGCACGGGTTCCCCTTGTGCGGCGCGTGCGACCCAAGTGTGATAGGTGTCGGCTTGTTCGGTCGTTAGCGGGGCGTCACCGTGCGCCAGCAGGTAGGCGTGGGTCACGCCCAGCAGGTGCTGAAGCAACAGTCGGGCGTCTAGCGGGTCGATTTGTCCACGGCCGTGGGTGAGTGCCTTCTGAATAAGCATAAAAGAAAGTGCTGAGTGACGAGCGATGAGTGCTGAGGGCGAAGCCCAGCTTACGGCTTACAGCTTACAGCTTACAGCTTACAGCTTACAGCTTACAGCTTAAAGCTTAAAGCTCCCATAGCTTATAGCTTCTCTCGTTCCCCTTCCACCTTCCTAGCGGGGGGTTAAGAAACCTGCGCCGCTGGTTGCCGTGGGGCGGGGCATTGACTACCATCTGCGCAGACCAGAGAGGAAATTATGCTGTCGTTTATCTTTTTTGCTTTGTTGACCCTGTTCCTGCTGGGCACAGGCTACACGCTGTGGCGCGGGCTGGGGGCTGGGTCACAACTTACCCTAATCGAGACGCTCTTCACCTACTTCACTTTCGGGAGCATCATCAGCGGTTGGCTGGCCTTGGTGCTGACGGAGTTGGGCCAATTTGCGCTTCCCCTGTGGCTCCTTTTGGTCGTTTTACTCAGCCTAGCGGTGGCCCTCTTCAAAAAATACCAGACGGCCAGACGCGCAGACAGCGAGACTATTTCAAGCAGTTTCACCCTTTTTGCAGGTCATACGGCATTCAGTACGCCTCGCTTCGCCGTGGCCGAGTATATTTTGCTGATTATGTGGGGCATCACGGCCGTGTTTCTGTTCGCCCGTCCGCATGAGATGATTTACGGAGCGGCCGACGCGGGCGTTTATGTCAACTTGGCCGCACACATTGCCCAAACGGGTTCGCTCCACATCGTAGACCCCATTTTGCGCGACCTCGACCCCGCTCTGTACCCCGCCTTTTTGCGCACCATGACCAACGCGGGGCAAGAGGTGTACTTTTGGTCATCGGGCTTGATTGTGCCCGACGAGTCGGGGCGGATTTTGCCGCCGTTTTATCATCTGTTTCCCGTGTGGCAGGCAGTTGCTTATGCCGCGCTGGGGGTGAGCGGGGCGTTGCTCATGACCGGTTTTTGGATGTGGTGGGCGTCCACGGCCGTGTATCTAACCCTGCGACGTCTTTTACCCGAGGGGCAATGGTGGCTGGCCGTAGCGGGATTATTCGGCCTCAGCTTTTCCGCCCTGCAAGTTTGGTTTGCCCGCTACCCCACCACCGAAGCATTGACCCAGTTTCTATTTTGGGCGGGGCTATGGGCGTTTATCGCGTGGGGGGAAGAGGGAGAGGAGGCTTATGCTTATAGTGAATGGCGACTGGGCTTGCTGGCGGGGTTGGCTTGGGGAGCGACTTTTTTGGTGCGCATCGACACCTTTTTTGTGGGCGCGATTCCGGCTGTGCTGTTGCTTATTCTGCTCAGCCAGCGACGGTTGAGCAAGGCGCATCTGCCCTTTTTTGCCGCGCTTATTCTGCTCCCGCTCCATTCGCTGATTCATGCGTCTTGGTTCACCCCGTTTTACCTCCAGAGCGTTTTTGGCTACGTCTTTTTAGTAGCGGGACAATACGCCCTGCCCCTAACGGTGATGGCGGGGGTGGGCATAGGAATTTTGGCGGTGGTGTGGGCGCGAGGGGAGGCGTGGCTGGGGCGGCTGGGCTGGCTGGTTCAACCGCTAAAAGTGGTGGCTATCAGCCTGACTCTGCTCTGGTGGGTTTACAACTGGTTTGTGCGTCCCGCGTGGGGAGAGCCATTGGTTTATGTCAACCCGTGGGACAACATCACCGTGGAGCAGTGGAACCATGAAAATTTAGTGCGGCTGGGCTGGTATTTGTCGCCGCTGGGCATGGGGCTGGCCGCGCTGGGCATGGGGCGTTTGATATGGCGACTGGAGCGCAAAACGTGGGCGTTTTTACTGCTGGGACTGCTGTTTACCCTGCTTTATGTGTGGAATATCCGCTCGAATGGGGTGCAGGTGTATGCGATGCGGCGGTATGTGCCGGTCGTTGTGCCGTTTTTGGTCGTCACGGCCGTGTTATTCATCGGCTGGGTGGGGCAGGCGACGGACAGATGGCGGCAAGGGGGCGCGGTTTTGCTCACGGCCGTGTGGCTCGTTGCGCTCGGCCTCAGCGCACGCGGTTTTGTCTCCCAAGTCGATTATCCCAGTCTGATAGACCAGACGGCACACATTGCGGCGCAACTGCCGCCCGGCTCTGTTTTGCTCTTTAACCAAGCGACGGCTATTGGCATTGGGGATCATCTGGGCGTGCCGCTGACGCTGATGCACGGTCAGCACGCTTTTGTCCTGTTGCATCTGGATGCGCTGGATGAGGCGCGGTTCCGAGAGGCGATTGGGGGCTGGCAGGCGGCGGGGCGAGCAGTGTATTGGGTGGACATTCCCGGTGGTCACGCGTGGCCGCTGGGGGATGTGCCGCTACTGTATCGGTTTGGGTATAGCGTGCCCATTAGCAATTTGGAGAGTTCGTTTACGCATAAACCCACGGCCGTGTTCACGGCCGTGTGGCCGAGCGATGTGTACCAAATTCAGACCCTACCTTGAAAAAAAGGACGAGGGAAGAGGGAAAAAGGACGAAAATGTAGTGGTCACGAATCAGTAACGTACTTTTTTTGACAAAAGGCGTCTCTTCTCAACCGACTAGCTTCGTGGGGGG